>CAMUJQ010000013.1 GCA_947089305.1 uncultured Clostridia bacterium | reverse complement strand
AGAAAACAAACGCCAAAACCCTACAAAGAAGGAGGGAAAGAAAAATGTTAATGCCTAAAAGAGTTAAACATCGTAAGGTTATGCGTGGCAGAATGACTGGCCGTGCTAGCCGTGGTAACTTTTTGGCTTATGGAGATTTTGGTTTAGTTGCAACTGAACCATGCTGGATGACAGCAAATCAAATTGAAGCTGCTCGTGTTGCTATGAATAGATTTATTAAGCGCGGTGGTAAAATTTGGATTAAAGTTTTCCCTGATAAGCCAATTACACAAAAACCTATCGGCGTTCGTATGGGTAGTGGTAAAGGTAACGTAGAGTATTGGGTAGCAGTAGTTAAACCAGATAGAGTTCTATTTGAAATGAGTGGTGTTAACGAAGCAACTGCTAGAGAAGCTCTTAGACTTGCTAGTCACAAACTTCCTTGCAAAACTAAAGTTATTGTTAGAGAAGGTTATGTAGACCCTACAAATAAAAAATCTAGTGAGGAGGAAGAAGCTTAATGAAAAAAGTTGATTATAAAGCAATGAATGATGAAGAATTAAAATCTAATTATATCTTGCTTAAAAGAAATTTATTTAACTTAAAATTACAACATAGTGTTGGACAAGTTTCTAACCCACACGAAATATCTACAACAAAAAAGAATATTGCTCGTGTTTTAACTGAGATGACTGCTAGAAACATTGATTCTAGCAAAATTAACATGCCGGTTGAAAAGAAAAAAGTTAAAAAAGCTGCTAAACCTCAAGCTAAAGCTGAGAAAGTTAGCAAAGAAACTGTAAAAGCTTCAGCTGAAACTAAGAGTGAAGCAAAAACAGAAACTAAAAAAACAACAAAAAGTGCTACTGCTAAAACTGCAGAAGCTAAAACTACAACTAAGAAGGAGAGCGTTTAATGGAAGAATTAAATCGTGGAATGCGTAAAACACGCATTGGAACTGTTGTTTCTAACAGCATGAATAAAACAATCGTTGTACAAGTTACATCTTCAAAAAAACACCCTCTTTATAAAAAGGTTGTTAAAACAAATAAAAAATTTAAAGCACACGACGAAAAAGAAGAAGCAGGCGTTGGTGATGTTGTTGAAATTATGGAAACAAGACCACTTTCAAAAGAAAAACGCTTTAGATTAGTTCGCATTGTCGAAAAGGCTAAATAAGGTAAGGAGGGACGAAAAATGATTCAACCACAATCAAGATTAAAAGTTGCTGATAACACTGGCGCAAAAGAAATTATGTGTATTCGTGTTTTAGGCGGTTCGTTCCGTCGTGCTGGTAATATCGGCGATGTTATAGTTGCTAGTGTTAAATCTGCTAACCCAGGTGGAGTTGTTAAAAAAGGTGATGTTGTTAAAGCAGTTATCGTTAGAACAACTTTCGGTGTTAGAAGAAAAGATGGTAGCACAATTAAATTTGATGATAACGCAGCAGTTATTATTGATAAGGAAAAACAACCAAAAGGTACTCGTATTTTTGGGCCTATAGCTCGTGAATTACGTGAAAAAGATTATATGAAAATTATATCTTTAGCACCTGAGGTTCTATAAGGAAAGGGGAGAAATTATGCCAAAGTTAAAAATTAAAACAGGCGATAATGTTAAAGTTATTGCTGGAAAAGATAAAGGCAAACAAGGCAAAGTTTTAGCTGCTTTTCCACAAGAAAATAAACTTATCGTAGATGGAGTTAATGTTGCAGTTAAACACCAAAAACCTAGAAATGCTCAGGATAAAGGTGGAAAAGTAAATATTAACCTAAAAATTGATGTTAGCGATGTTCAACTTGTTTGTCCAAGTTGTAAAAAACCTTCTAGAGTTGGTTTTAAAGTTGTTAACGGAGAAAAAGTTAGATTTTGCAAAAAATGCAAAAAAGTTGTTGACGCTAAAGTTAGCGCAGAAGTAAAATCTCAAGTTAAAGCTGAAGCAAAAACTGAAACAACTAAAACTGAGAAAAAAGAACCTGCAAAAACAACTGCAGCAAAAACATCAACAAAAGCAACAACTGCAAAAACTACTACAACAAAAACTACTACTAAAAAAGCAGAACAAGGTAAATAGGGAGGATAAAGATTATGGCAGAAGCAAAAAAAGTTCATAAAAGCGAAGTTAGCAGACTTTATACTCAATATGTTAAAACTATTGTTCCAGCTTTAAAGAAAGAGTTTGGGTATAAAAATGTTAACGAAGTTCCAAAACTTGAAAGAATTGTTTTAAATATGGGACTAGGTGATGTTAAAGATAATGGCAAAAGTTTAAATCTTGCTATTGATGAATTAAGTACAATTGCAGGTCAAAAAGCTGTTGCTACTCTTGCTAAAAAAAGTATTTCTAACTTTAAAGTAAGAGAAGGTCAAAAACTAGGTGCTAAAGTTACACTTAGAGGACAAAGAATGTATCACTTTTTAGACGAATTAATTTCAGTTGCACTTCCTCGTGTTCGTGACTTTAAAGGTGTTAAAAAGGGATTTGATGGCAGAGGAAACTTTGCTATGGGAATAAAAGAACAACTTATTTTCCCAGAAATTAACTTTGATAAAATTGAAAAAATCAGAGGACTTGATGTAATTATTGTAACAAGTGCTAAAACAAATAAAGAATGTGAAAGTTTACTTGTTAAGTTAGGAATGCCTTTTCAGGCTTAAGGAGAGATAAAATGGCAAAGAAATCAATGATTAACAGACAACAAAAAAAGCAGAAATACAAAGTAAGAGAATATACTCGTTGCAGTATTTGTGGTAGACCACATGCCGTTTTACGCAAATATGGAATATGCCGTATTTGTTTTAGAGAACTTGCTCAAAAAGGTGAAATTCCTGGCGTTAAAAAGGCAAGTTGGTAAAGGTTAAAAGGGGAGGTAAATTAAACATGACAACAGATATGATAGCAGATATGTTAACACGCATTCGTAATGCCATTGGGGCAGGACATGAAACTGTTAGCATTCCAGCAAGTAAAGTTAAAGAAAATATTGCTAACATCCTTTTAACTGAAGGTTACATTAATAAATTTGAAGCAGTTGAAGAAAATGGAAGAAAAAATATTGTTATTACCCTTAAATATAATGGTAAAGAAAATGTTATTTCTGGATTAAAAAGAATTTCTAAACCAGGACTTAGAATTTATGCAAAATGTGATGAATTACCACGTGTTCTAAATGGACTTGGAATAGCAATAATTTCAACAAGCAAAGGGCTTTTAACAGATAAAGAAGCTCGTGAGAAAAAACTTGGCGGCGAAGTGCTTGCTTATGTTTGGTAAAAGGAGTTAACGATGTCAAGAATTGGTAAAAAACATATAACTGTTCCAGCAGATGTAAATGTTACAATTAATGGAAAAGTTGTTACTGTTGAAGGAAAACTTGGAAAACTTACTAGAACAATTGAAGATGGTGTTAGTATTGAAAGAGCTGACAACGAATTAATTGTTAATCGCGTTAATGATGCTCCTAAAAACAGAGCGCTTCACGGATTAACACGTCAACTTGTTTCTAATATGGTTGAAGGTGTTTCTAAAGGTTTTTCAAAAAATGTTGTAATCAATGGTGTTGGTTACAAAGCTCAAAAAGTTGGAAATAAACTAATACTTAATATTGGTTTTTCACATCCAGTTGAAATTGAGGAAACTGATGGTGTTACATTTGAAATTGTAAACGCTACAGAAATTGCTTGTAAAGGTATAGATAAAGAAAAGGTTGGTCAAGTTGCCGCTAACATCAGAAGCAAACGTCCATGTGAACCATATCATGGTTATGGAATTAGATATGCTAATGAAGTTATAAAACGCAAAGAAGGCAAAATGGCCGGTAAAAAATAAGGACGAGGGAGATAGAATATGTTTAAGAAAATTGATAAAAACAGCATTAGACTTGCTCGTCATGAGCGCGTTAGAGAAAAAGTTTCTGGAACTAGTGAAAGACCAAGACTTAGTGTTTATCGTAGTTTAAATAACATTTCAGTTCAAATTATTGATGACACTAAAGGAATAACTTTAGTTTCAGCTTCAACAATGGATAAAGATTTACAAGCTAAATTAAATGGTAAATCAAAAACTGAACAATCTAAAGTTGTTGGAGAAGCAGTTGCAGCAAAAGCAAAGGCTAAAAAAATTAAACAAGTTGTGTTTGATAGAGGCGGTTATCTTTATACAGGAAGAGTTAAAGCTCTTGCTGACGCTTGTAGAGATGCTGGCTTAAAGATTTAAGGAGGATAGTAACTAAATGAGCGAAGTAAAAAATGAAAACGTTGTTGTAGAAAATGCTAATGTTGAAGCTACTGCAACTGAAAATAAACAAAAAAAGCCTTTTAACAAACATCAACGCGATAATAAACCTCGTCGTGAACGCGAAAACGATGGTTTGACAAAAAAACTTGTTGCAGTTAACCGCGTTACAAAAGTTAACAAAGGTGGAAAAACAATGCGTTTTAATGCGTTAATTGTTGTTGGTGATAAACAAGGTAGAGTAGGAATTGGAATGGGTAAAGATGCCGAAGTTCCTAATGCTATTGAAAAAGCAACTAATGCAGCTAAAAAAGCAATGTTTAAAGTAAACTTAGATGGATCTACAATTCCTCATGAAGTAATTGGTAGATTTGGTTCTAGTCAAGTTTTACTTATGCCAGCTAAAGAAGGTACTGGTGTTATTGCTGGGGCAAGCGCTCGTGCTGTTCTTGAAGCGGTTGGTATTTCTAACATAGGTTGCAAAAGTTACGGAAGCCGTAACAAAATAAACTCTGTTAGAGCAACAATTGATGGTTTAAGCAAATTAAAAACTAAAGAGCAATTTGCTGCAATTCGTGGCAAAGCAGCTAACGAAATTTAAGGGAGGGTATAGTAATGGCAGAACAAGTTAAAGCAACAGCAGCAAAAACTGCTGCTAAATCAACAACTGCAGCTAAACCTGCAACTAAAACAACTGCAACAAAACCTGCAGTAAAGGCTACAGCGCCTGTGGCTAACAAAACAACAGAAACAAAAACTACTACTTCTACAGCAAAAACAACTGCTAAATCAACAACTGCAGCTAAACCTGCTGTAAAAAAAGAAGTAAAGAAATCTGATAAACAAATTAAAGTTACTTTAATTAAAAGCACAAATAAATGTGTTATCGGAATGAAGAAAACTGTTCAAGCTTTAGGGCTTCGTAGAATAGGAGAATCTAAAATTCATAATGATAATCCTGCAATTCGTGGAGCAATTTTCAAAGTAAAACACCTTGTTAAGGTGGAAGAACTAAACGCTAAGGAGGCTAAATAATATGACAAGAAATGAGTTACGTCCTGCTTATGGTAGTCGCCATAGCGAAAAACGCTTAGGCCGTGGTATCGGTTCAGGTGTTGGTAAAACTTCAGGTAAAGGTCATAAAGGACAAAACGCTCGTAGTGGTGGTGGAGTTAGACCTGGCTTTGAAGGTGGCCAAATGCCTTTAATTAGACGTCTTCCAAAATTTGGATTTAAAAATAATTTCCGTAAAATATATAATACTGTTAATGTTGAAGATTTTAATGATTTTAAAGCAAATGCAGTTATTGATATTGAAGCTCTTGTAAAAGCAGGAAAAATCCGTAAAATTGAACCATATGGTTTAAAAGTTTTAGGAAATGGCGAAATTACTAAGGCAGTTACTGTAAAATGTTCAAAAATAACAGCGTCAGCTAAAGAAAAAATCGAAAAAGCTGGCGGAAAAGTTGAGGTAATTAATAGTGTTCAAAACTCTTAAGGAAGCATTAAAAACAAAAGAAGTTCGAAATAAATTGCTTTTAACTCTTTTGCTTTTGGTTATCTATAGAGTTGGTTGTTATATACCTATTCCTGGTATTGATGTATCTCTTTTCCAATCTGGTGTTGCAAACGACGCAGGATTTCTAAAAGTATTAAGTAGCATTTCGGGCGGTTCTTTGGCAAACGGAAGTTTGTTAGCGCTTGGTGTGTCTCCATATATCAGTGCCAGTATTATTGTTCAACTTCTTGGATTTGTTATTCCAAGTATGCAAAAATTAGGTGAACAAGGCGATATAGGTAGAAAAAGATTAAATTTAATTACACGTATAGTTGCACTTGTTATGAGCGTTGCTCAAGCAATTGGAATTGTACTTTCATTTAATACTAGCGGTGCTATGTATAGTTACATGCCAAACTGGGTTAGTTCAATGATTGTTGTTCTAGTTTTAGTTGCTGGCGGTATGTTCACAGTTTGGATTGGAGAAAAAATTACTGATTTAGCCGTTGGAAACGGACTTAGTTTAATCCTTTTTGTAGGTATTTTATCTACAGCAGGAACATCTGTTTTAACAATTATTCAATCTAGTATTCAAGATCCTACAAACTTGTGGTCTCTTCTTCTTTATGTTGTTGCTATTATTGTTGTATTTGGTTGTATTGTGTTTATTGATTTAAGTGAACGTAAAATACCTGTTCAATATGCAAATCAGCTTAAAGGAAGAAAAATGTATGGTGGACAATCAACCCACATTCCACTAAAAATAAATGCGGGTGGGGTTATGCCTTTAATTTTTGCTTATGCATTAGTTGCAATTCCACAAATGATTATCTCTATGGTTAATTATGGTGGTGCTGCCGATATATGGTATGCAAAATGGTTGGGCGCAGGAACTCCTATATACTTTGTAATAACAAGTATATTAATTTTAGCATTTAGCTATTTCTGGACGAAGTTAACATTCCAACCAGATGATATTGCTAAAAGAATTCAACAAAATGGCGGTTTTATTCCTGGAATTAGACCAGGACAACCTACAGCCGATTACTTAAATCGTATATCAAATCGCTTAACTTTGTTTGGAGCAATTTTCTTAGCTTTAGTTGCATTTGTACCTTCTTTAATTTTCTCAATAATTTCAGGTTCAAATGGAATTTTAGTTAATGCATTTTCAGCTACTGGATTATTAATTGTTGTTTCAGTTGCGCTTGAATTTGATAAGCAACTAGAAAGTCAACTTTTGATGCGTAACTACAAAGGCTTTTTAAAATAAATAAGGAGAGTTTATGTTTAATAAAAAACAACCACTCAACCTAATTATTACTGGTGGGCCAAACAGTGGAAAGGGTACTCAATGCGCACTTATGTGTGAACGCTATAATTTAGTACACATTTCCACTGGGGACTTACTAAGAGAAAAAATTGCTGCTTTAGATAAAGTTGGGTTAGAAGCAAAAGTTTATATGGATAAAGGCGAATATGTCCCAGATGATGTTATAATAAAATTACTTAAAAATCGCATTAAAGAAAGAGATGCAAAAAATGGTGTTTTATTAGATGGATTTCCAAGGACTAAAGCGCAAAGTGATGCATTAGATAAATTACTAAAAGTTACAGCCGTTATTTATTTAGAGGTTGATGATGAAACTTTAATAAATCGTTCTTTAGATAGACGAATTTGTAAAGGTTGCAAAAAGATATTTAAAGCAAGTTTACTTAAAGGTAAAAAAGTTTGTGATAGTTGTGGGGAAGAACTTTATACTCGTAGTGATGATAATCGTGAAGCTATGGTTAAAAGACTTGAAACTTATCACAATCAAACTGAAAGTTTAATTGAAAAATATAGTAAAAAAACAAATAAAAACGGTAAAAGTTTATTAATTAGAATTGATGCATCAAAAACCATTCCTGAAGTAGACAAAGAAGTTGAAGAAAAACTTATGGAGTTTTTAAAATGATTTTGTCTGAAATGCAGATAGAAAATATGCGAATAGCTTGCAAAGTTGTTCGTGATTTACATCTAGAACTTGAACATATGTGCAAAGTCGGCGTTAAACTTAAAGATTTAGATTCATATGCTGAGATGTACATTCGTTCTCATAATTGCAAGCCTAATTTTAAAAACTATGGTGGGTTTCCTGGTAGTGTATGCATCAGTTTAAATGATGAAGTCGTTCATGGAAAACCTGATAATCGTATTATTCAAAACGGTGATGTAGTTAAATTCGATTTAGGATGTAGTTATAATGGCATTCATGCTGATGCGGCTAGAACAGTTTTAGTTGGAGATGTAAGTGAAAATGCAAGAAAACTAGCTGAGGTAACAAAGCAAAGTTTTTTTGAGGGAATTAAAGGATTAAAGGCTGGCTGCAGTTTAAATCAAATAGGTTACAATGTTGAAAAATATGTTAATCGTTTTGGTTTTAGTGTTGTAAGAGATATGTGTGGTCATGGAATTGGTACAAAATTACACATGTCACCCGAAGTATTAAATTATGACAGTCCTCGTAGCTCGCGTGTGATCTTAAAAGCAAATGAAGCATTAGCAATAGAACCTATGGTAAACGAATTTGGTTATGAAGTAGACTATAATCCTAGAACTTTACTTTGTAAAACAAGTGATGGTGGCTTGTCCTGCCATTATGAAAACACTGTTTTAATTACTGATGAGGGAGTGGAAATATTAACTTTATGATAAAAAATAATTTTAAAGTATTTGATGTTGTAAAAAGCAACTCAGGTCATGATAAAAATTATTTATATATAGTAATTAAAGTAGAAGATAAATTTGTTTACTTAGCAAATGGTAAAAATAAAAAATTAGAAAATTTAAAAAAGAAAAATTATAGACACATAAATCTAGTTGGCATAAAGAATGAAAATTCTAAAAATGTGTTGAAAAATTTAAAATTGTGTGTTAAACTAGAAAACAGTAGACTTATAGAAACTTTAAAAATTATAAAAGGGGAACTTAATGTCTAAACAAGATTGCATTGAAATTGATGGAATAGTTGATGAAGTGTGTCCTGGAGCTATTTTCAAAGTTAAAATTGCTAATGGGCATATTATAACAACCTATTTATCAGGTAAATTGCATATGCATCAAATTAAAGTTTTAGAAGGAGATAAGGTTAAAGTTGAAATGAGCCCTTATGATATGACGAAAGGTCGTATTACTTGGCGCGAAAAGAACTAACCTAATCGTTAAAGGAGAAAGAAAATGAAAGTTAGACCATCTGTTAAAAAAATGTGTGAAAAATGCAAAATTATTAAGCGTCACGGCAAAGTAATGTGCATTTGTGAAGCAAATCCAAAACACAAACAAACTCAAGGCTAATTTGTGCTTTTTTCGGTTAAATTTAGGTTTTTTAAATTTCCTTTACTTGACCTAAATTTAATCGCAGAATTCATAAAAAAGTCTTTACTTTTTTGTATGTTTGTGATATACTTTTCAAGTTAAATCATTATGGAATTTTTCCGCGGCAAATAAAAGTTCCATTTTATTTATAAAATACAAATTGGAGGAAAACTTAATGGCTCGTATATCTGGTGTAGATTTACCAAACGAGAAGAGACTAGAAATAGGCTTGACTTATATATATGGGATTGGCAGAGTAACTGCTAATAAAATTTTAGAAGAAACAAAAATATCTGGCGACATTAGATGTAAAGATTTAACTGAAGACCAAACAGCTGCTCTTCGTGGATACATTGAAAAACACTGTTTAGTTGAAGGTGATTTACGTAAAAAAGTTAGCTTAGATATTAAAGCTTTGCAGGATATTGGCTCTTATAGAGGCATTAGACACAGAAAGCACATGCCTGTTAGAGGGCAAAGAACACGTAGCAATGCTCATACAGCAAAGGGTATAGCTCAAAAAAACAAAAAGAAGTAAAGGTGAAGTAAATGGCAAAAGTTACAAATAAAGGTAGAAAAAAAAGTGCTAGAAGAAACATTGACAAAGGTCAAGTGCATGTTAATGCATCTTTTAACAACACACTTATCACTTTAACAGATGAAAATGGTAATGCTCTTGGTCAATCAAGTGCTGGGGCTCTTGGTTACAAAGGTAGCAAAAAATCAACTCCATTCGCAGCAAGCCAAGCAGCTGATGTTGTTGCTAAAATAGCTGTTGATAATGGAATTAAAAAAGTTGAAGTGTTTATTAAAGGCGCAGGTGCTGGTAGAGAAAGTGTTATTCGTTCTTTCGCTACTGCTGGTATTGAAGTTACATTAATTCAAGATGTATCTCCAATTCCTCACAATGGTTGCAGACCACCTAAAAGAAGAAGAGTTTAAAGGGAGATAAAAATGGCAAAATATACTGGTCCAGATTGTAGAATTTGTCGCCGTGAAGGAGCAAAACTCTTTTTAAAAGGTGATAAATGCACATCAAAAAAATGTCCGTTTGAAAAACGCCCAGTGGCTCCTGGTCAACATGGGTTAGGACGTAAAAAACCAACTGAATATCAAATTCAATTGCGTGAAAAACAAAAAGTTAAAAAAACATACGGTTTACTTGAAAAACAATTCTATAGCTACTATATTGAAGCTGAAAGACAAAAAGGTATTACAGGTACAAACATGCTTTGTTTACTTGAAAGACGTCTTGATAACATTGTTTATCGTATGGGAATTGCTGCAAGTCGTGCAGAAGGAAGACAAATTGTTAACCATGGACATATTACTGTTAATGGTAAAATGGTAAACATTCCTAGCTACCAAGTTAAAGTTGGTGATGAAATTGCAGTTAAAGAAAATAAAGTTAAAAATAAATACTTTGAAGGTCTTAAAGGTGCTAAAGTTGTTACTCCTAAATGGGTTGAGTTTAACACTAACACTCTTAAAGGAAAAGTACTTTCTATGCCAACTAGAGAAGATATTGATTTAACAATCAATGAACAATTAATTATCGAGTTGTATAGCAAATAGTAACTAGTTTAATTTTCTACAAAATTCTAGTATAAAATTAAAAGGAAAAAAATATTATGTTAAAAATTGAAAAACCAAACATCTCTTATGAAGAATTTGATAATGGAGCAAGAGCAAAATTTGTTGTTGAACCATTAGAACGCGGCTTTGGGCTTACACTTGGAAACTGTTTTAGAAGAACACTTCTTTCAGCTCTTCCTGGTTGTGCCGTAAGCGGCATTAAAATCGCTGGTGTAGCACACGAATTTAGCACAATTAAAGGTGTTAAAGAAGATGTTACTGAAATTGTTTTAAATCTTAAAGACTTAGCTGTTAAATGCGGTGAGTATGATGAGAACTTTAGAACAGTTTTAACATTAAAACATAAAGGCGCTAAAGAAATTACAGCTGCTGATATTGATTTTAATGACCAAGTTGAGATTATTAATAAAGATTTGCACATATGTACACTTGATGATGATGCAGATTTAGACATGGAACTTTATGTTACATGTGGTAGAGGATATGTTCCAGCAAACAAAAATAAAAGAGGCGATGAACCTATTGGTTATATTGCAATTGATAGTTTGTATAGCCCAGTTGTTAAAGCTAATTATACAGTTGACACAGCTCGTGTTGGACAAGATTTCAATTATGATAGATTAACTTTAGAACTTGAAACAAAAGGAACATTTACTGCAAAAGAAGTTATTGCACTTTCAGGCAAACTTATTGACGACTATGTTATGTTGTTTGTTGAGTTAGTTGAAAACCTTGCTAATGAAAGCATTTTAATTGCTAGAGAAGAAGATCAAACATTAAAAATATTAGAAATGACTATTGATGATATGGATTTAACAGTTAGAAGTAATAATTGCTTAAAGCGTGCAGGAATTCTAACAGTTGAAGATTTAACTAAAAAGAGTAAATCTGATATGGAAAAAATTCGTAACCTTGGTAGTAAATCACTTGAAGAAATTGAGGAAAAATTACATTCGTTTGGCTTAGCTTTTAGAGTTGACGAAGAGTAAAAAGGAGATAAAGTAATGGCACAAATTAGAAAGTTTGGCAAGCCTACAACATTACGTTTAAGTATTATTAAAAATCAAGCGTCTGAATTACTTTGGAATGGCAAAATTGAAACAACTTTAGTTAGAGCAAAAAGCGTTCAAGCTTATGCTGAAAAACTTTTAACACTTGCTATGAGAACTTATGAAGACAATGTTAAAGTTGTTAAAGAAGTTTATGGTGAAAAAGGGGCAAAAGTTAAAAAAGAAGTTGTTAATGATGGTCCTAAAAAACTTGCTGCTAGAAGAAAATTAATGGCTAAACTTAACGATATTCAAGAACAACGCGCTTTTAAAGAAAAACGTAGTGATTTTAGCGCAAAAACTAAAGACATTAAACATCCACTTATTGAGAAAATATTTAATGTTTTAGCACCTAAATATGCTGCTCGTGAAAAAGAGTTAAAGCAAGGCGGTGGATACACTCGTATTATTCGTAAAGATATTCGTCGTGGTGATAATGCTGAAATCGTTATTTTAGAATTAGTATAATATTAAATATGAACATGTGTTTGTATGGTAATAAAAACTTTGTATAACTTGGTTTATATACAAAGTTTTTTTATATGTACATATGTGAAAATATTTATATGTTATTAAAAACTTAAGTAATTAATAAATATAATTTTACTTGCGTTGTGTTAATTCATTTGCTAATATTGCCTAAATTTAGTATAATTAAACTATATAAACAAAATCTAACTAAAGGAGGCATTTTATGGCTAATATTGATGAAGAAAAACTGAATCAAACAAATAATAAAGATAATGTTTTAAATAATCAACGTGGTGCAAAATTTGCCTCTAATAAACAATCCACAATTTCTGAGGAAGAACTAGATGAAATCAATAAAGACACTTTGGATAAAAGCATTGAAGTGTTGAAAGTGTTGAATGAACATATCGCCAATAAAAGAAAGAAAAAAGTTCAACCTGTTGTAAATGATGAAATTGCAAAAGTTGAGGAGCCTAAAAATGATATGGCTTCACAAAGTATTGTTGCTGAAGAATTAGAAGAAAAGCCTGAAACAGAAGAACAAGTTGAAAGTGAAGATTTAGTTAGTGAATATAGTAGTGATAATGCTGTAGAAGAGAATGTTCAAGAAAGTGTTGAGGCTAGTGAAGAAACTGCTGTTAATGATAGTGAAACTACAGATAATGAAGAAGAAAATGAAGATGAAAATACAAAACAATCATTTTTTCAAAAAATATTAGGTTGGTTTGGTTTAAATAAGAAAAAAGAAAATAATGAAGAAGACTTGAATAAAGAAAATGAAGAAGAAAAAACTGACTTAGATAATAATAAAGCAATTAAACAAGAAGCGCAAGAACCTAAAAATAAAAAAGCATTATTTGGCTTTGGAAAGACTAAAAAAACTGATTCAAATAAAGAATATAAACCACCTTTTTATCAAACTTTTAAATTTTGGGTAGTAATAGTTATTTTGGTTGGATTTTTAATAGCTTTAGGATTTATTATTTATTCAAGTGTAAAAAATGCTTCACCAAAGTTGCCAACTCAAGGTTTTATGTTTGAAACAAGAGAAAGCAATGGAGTATATACCGAAAAAGATGATTTACTGGTTTTTTATGCAGATGTTTCTGATTCAATTGATGTTAAAGTTAGTTTTAGACAAAAATTTAGCGGAAGCATAAAACTATCAATATCAAACACTCAAATTGCAAGTTTGTCAACAGACGTTGTGCAAAGCGGTGGAATTGTAAGAATTACTCCGCAGTTTTATGAAAATAGTAGAGAACTTATTGGTGGAACAGTAACTTTAACGGCTAGATATCAATCTGTTATTTCAAATTTATCAATTTTAATTGATAAGCGTTTAACGTCAATTTCAGTAACTGCTGATATCACGCAAAAAGATAAGGAAGCATTTTCTGTAAATCAACAATTGAAAGCACAGTTAGATTCAATGTATGATAAAAATAATAATTTAAAATGGTATTATGTTGATAGAGATGTAAAATTATCTGCAAAAGGAGCCTTTGGTCATACAAATACTAACTTTGAAAATGATGATTTTGGTCGAATTCTTAGATGGACAAGTAGAAATCAAGATATTGCAACAATAGATGAAAACACGGGTAAAATAACAAGTTATAAAGCAGGTGTAGCAACTTTTTCAGTTTCAACTCAAGAAAATTATACTAAAAACCCAGGCCCAGCAGCTTTTAATAGAACAGCTAATATTGAAATTGAATTTAGAGATATTCCTGTTAATGGAATAAGAATTGAAAATATTTCTAAAGATGCAAGTCAAACACTTTGGCTTTCAAATGCTAATGAACAAGAAGTTTTGGAAATTAATTTGGCAGATATTATTTCAATTGCTGTGGATGGTAGTAAAGTTCCTAATGATTTTAAAGCTAATTATATGTTTAGAAATGCTGAATTTATAAATCGTAGTGAAAATAATAATGCCGTTTTAGTTAACAAGATTGAAGGTTATAATGGTGAAAATGTGTCTGCCGTTAACGTAGTTAATAAAGGCAATGGAATTTTTGAATTATATGATTACAATTATGCGCATGAAACTAGAGATGGGGTTAATGGAATTGATTTTGACTTTAGCTTTGGTATGGATGAGAATGGAGAACTTTATCATTTAAGAAGATATGGTGGTAAGCTTTTTAATTTATCAATTAAAAGAAATAAGAACTATCTATTGCATTTAGATAGCGAACTATCTAGTCAAGTTGAAGTTGAAAATATTGCTTTTGATGTAAGAAATCCAAGTGGAGGTATTACAACTAGTCAATATTATTCTTCAGGTAACTATTATGATTTATTAACATTATTTCCACTTCAAATTCTTCCACGTGAAACAGATATAACAGAAGTTGGAAATGGTAACAACTTTGATATTTATAGAGATGTTGTTTTTGAACCAGTTGGTGATACAAAAGATTATTTTAAAATTGAAACTATTAATGGCAAATATTATTTTGTGCCAGGGGTGGATACTTTATCTGATGCTCTAAATAGTAGCGGTTTTCAAATTAAAGCTTACTTAAAGGATATTAATAAAATTGAACAAGACGAAAACGGCAATAATAAGTATGCAGAAATTCCAAACAGTGCAATAGGTGTAAATAATACAAAAGTCTTAACAGTTAAAGTCGTAAAACCTAGTGCAGAAAAAAATAGTATAAATTTTGAATTTACTAATACTCCATTAAGTGTTAAAAGCGGAGAAGATGTTGCTAATCAAATTTATCAAACAATATCAAATGTGTTAATTAATATTGAAGGTAATTCAACTAGAATAACAGTAATGAGCGATTTATTTTCAATGGATAATGATAATAGATTCACTAATGAACCTGCACCTAGAAAATTTGATTTTGTTTTAGAGCCTCTTGCAGATATGCCAGTAACTGTAAGTGATAAAACAAAAATTTCATTAAATCAAGATGCTAATCCGGGCTATTATCAATTTAGATTAACAATATATTATACTTATAATGTAGAAGCTTCTTCAGTTACACCAAGAAATAGAGTTGAAATATTTGAAAGAAATTTAACTATTAATGTAACTAATAATTAGTTAAAAAGGATTTCATGAAGGGAAATATAGTAAAGATTGAGGAGAAAATACACAAAGAAAAAGTTAAGAGCGAGCATTTAGCAAGTTCCACTAGAAAAAAGAATCAAGTTAGAGCAATACAACAAAACTATTCTGACAATGATAATGATGCAAAGTGGTGGAGACTTGATAACGCAGCGCTCCTTTTTCCTGCTGTTACAAGTAAAAAAGTAACTAATGTATTTAGACTTGCTGCTAATCTTAAAGAACCTGTAGATAAAGATGCTCTTCAGCGTGCTAGTGATAAACTTTTTGAACGCTTACCAGCTTTAAATGTTGGTTTAAGAAATGGCTTGTTTTGGTCATACTTTGAAGAACTTCCTTATATGCCTCAGGTTAAAGAAGAACGCAGTTATCCAATGCAACAATTTAAAAAAAATAGAAAAAAACATTTGCTAAGAATTATGTATTATAAAAATAAAATTATTTTAGAAATTTTTCATTCTATTGCAGATGGGGTAGGTGCTTCAAAAATTTTAACTTATTTATTAATTGCTTATTTTATGGAACTTGGAATTAAACCAATTTCAACGGACTTTGACTTAAATGATTTTCAAAAGGAAGAAGAAATTGAAGATTCCTTTAGCAAATATGCAGATTTAAAAACTTTTGAAAAGCGTGATAGTGAAAAAGCTTATCAAATTAAAGGAAGTCCTTTGCCTTATGATAAACTTTATGAATATCTTGCTTTTACTAGTATTAGTCAAATTAAAGAAGTGGCAAAAAAATATAATGCAGGCATGACTGAATTTTTAATTGCAAATTTAATGCTTGCTATATATTCTGAAAAACAAGTTTATGGCGATAAAAAGCCAGTTAAAATTAATTTACCTATTGACTTAAGAAGAAGATTTGAAAGTCAAACTTTAAGAAATTTTGTATCAATAAAATATTTGAAAATGAATGCAATTGATTTTGAAGAACTTTTGATTGATTTAAAAAAGCAAATAGCTGAAATTTCAACAGAAAGTTGTTTAAAATCGATTAATACTAATGTTAAAATACAAAAAGTGTTTTACGTAAAAATAGTACCGTTAGTAATTAAAAACATATTAATGAGATTAAGTTATTCTTGGTTTGCAGAAAATTCTTTTTCATGCCCATTTTCTAATATAGGTTACATCAATTTGCCAGTTGAGATTAAAGATAAAGTAAAGAGCTTAGAGTTTACTAACGGAAGAAATAAAACAAATGCAATTTCTGTAGGTTGTATTGGCTGTAATGATACGCTAACAATTGGCATTTCAAGTAAAATTAAAGAACAAAGTATAATTACTAATTTTCTTAAAAGATTAACTAGTTTTGGAATTAAAATAGAACTTAGTACAAATAAAAGAGTGTAATGTATGGAAAATTTTTGCAATAGTTGTAATTTATATGTTGAAAGTGATAGAAGTCATTGTCCTTTATGTGGAAAATGTGTTAATGAAGATAATTTAAACAAAGCAAGAAAGTTTAATTATTTTCCAGATTATAAGTGGCATAAAAAAAGAAAAAATGTGGCAACATTAATTGTTCTTGTTAGTTTAGTTTTATTTGATTTAATTTTTTGCTTAGGTGAATTTTTATTTTTCAATCAATTTAATATTGGACCATATGTGCTGGTGGGAACTGCCTATATATATGTTGCATGTATATTACCATCTTTACAAATGTGGAGCTTTAGTGCAATATCGTTTTCACAAGTAGTTTTAACCACTTTATTATTTGTGTTTATTGAATTTTATTCTAATACATTTGGATGGGCTATTAATTTTGTTATTCCATCGTTTATTTTGGCTTCAAGTATTGCTATTTATATAGTTAATTTATCTAGAGGCTATTATGCTCGCAGCAATTTTTATTCAAGTTTATGTTGCGTTATAATAAGTAGTGTTTTATTTGCGCTAAGTTTAACTATTTTTAAAGGAGTGGTTAGAATTTGGCCAACTCTTGTTTCTTTTGTTGTGTCCGTTGTTTTATTTATAACTTTATTTGTATTTAAGCGAAAAAAGATAATTAAAGGATTAAAAAAAGATTTTAATTGGTAAGAGGTTAGCGAAAGTGAAAGTTTTATTTGTTTGTACGGGAAACACTTGCAGAAGTCCTATGGCAGAAGCAATGTTTAAACAAATGTCAAAGTTGAAAAAATTAAAAGTGGATGTTGCATCTTGCGGACTTTTTGCTGATAAAGGAACTCCAATTAGTAAAAATTCCAACTTAGCATTACGAAAGCTTGGTTTTAAGGGAACACGACATAAAAGTAACAGCATCAATGACTTTAACTTAAATGAGATTGAACTTATTGTTACAATGTCAGATAATCATAAAGCTTATTTGAGTTCTTTAAATAATGTTATAAGTTTTAAGGAACTTATTGGTTATGATATTATTGACCCATATATGCAAAGTGAAAAAACTTATATTAATTGTGCAGAGCAAATTCAAATGGGAATTAATAAGTTAATTGACATTTTATATGAAAGAATTAAAAAGGAGAAAAAATGATATATTTAGTTTCTGACCATAGAGGGTTTAAATTAAAAGAAGAAGTTAAAGAATACTTAAAATCACAAGATATAGCTTTTGTTGATGGGGGGACAGATAACGAAGAAATAACTCATACAAATATATATGCACGAAAAGCAGTGGATTATATTTTAAAACATAAAAAAGCTAAAGCAATTGCAATTTGTGGAAGTGGAATGGGAATGACGTTACAAGCAAATAGATTTAAAGGCATTAGAGCTGTTGCGTGTTACAGTGAAACTATGGCACAAAGAGCCGTTGAGCATAATCACATGAACATTATGTGCATTGGAAGCGAATATGTAAATATGTTTGAAGTTAAAAAAATGATTAATAAGTTTATAAATACAAAACCCTTAAATGGTAGATATTTATTAAGAAAAAACATGTTAGATGAAGATTAATATGTAAGGCGCTATCTTAGCGCACCTATCCTTTAACAAACTTATTGGAGAGTAAAAAACTTAGTAATGGCACAGTAAAGTTTACAGTGTAATTAATAAAAAAATGATATTTAGTCGATTTAATAAATCGATTTTTTTATTAAGCAAACTTTTTTGAATAAATCCAATAAATCAACACAAACTACACCTAGAGGAGGTTCAATGCAAAAAGTTTTAAAAAAAGTTACAGTAACAATATTAACTTTATGTTTGTTGTTGGGATTCTCTTTATCAATGGTTGGATGTACGGAAAAAATTGAATTGCCATATTCAATTTTAGAACGTGATCCAGCAAGTATTGGTGGAGAAAACTTAACATATAAATATGATGCACATGAGCGCATATTAACAGTTGGCGGTCAAGGCGAAAAAATTGATTTTTATACTGTTAATGATGCTATTGGTAGAACAATGGCAGGTAACTATATTGGTGTTAAAATAGAAGCTCCAGAAGGAGTAGATAATTTTAAAGAAAGCGAAATTGAATATGATGGTATTGTAACTAAAAATGGAGAATTTTTAGTTGGAAAAAATTATACAGTTCTTCGCTTAAAAGTTACTGAGCGCGAAAGAGATTTTGAAATAAAAATCAAATGGAAAAAAGATGCTAAAAAACAAACATATAAAGTTCATATTGCAGAAGGAACTGAACTTGAAAAGTATAAAAAATAAGGAGAAATAAATGAAAAAATTTTTTAAAATTGCATCATGCTTTTGTTTAGCATTGTGTTTATTTGTTGGTGGTTCATTATTACTTAGTGCATGTAATAATAAAATGGATTTAGCCTATGGAACAGTAACACGCGATCCAAGTCAAGTTGGTGGCGCTACATTAAGTTTTGTTTATGATGAAAAAACACATACAGCAACCTTTGGAGGCGCTGGTCAACAAGTTGCTTATTATTTAGAAGATACAGCTCTTGGTAGAGAAGAAGGAAATCGTGTAGGTATTCAAATCACAGCACCTGAAGCTGTAAAAGATTTTTCTAAAGCTAAAATTACAATGGGTAACAACACATATGAAAACGGTAGCTTTTTAGATGGTGATAACTATGTTTGGTGCTTCCCAAAATTTACTGAAACAAAAAGAATTGAAACAATTAAAATTACTTGGACTGAAGATTCAAAAGAACAAACTTATACAGTTAAGTTAGCAGATGGAACAACTTTAGCACCAAGAACTACAACAAATGAACCAACCTCAAGAAACGCATTAAACAATAATAATAATTACTATAATAATGGTACAAACGATATGTATAATGGTCGTTATATGAATGGTTATAATAGAAACTTTAACAGAATTAGAAATAATTATTCAAAACCAATTCAACCAAGAGA
>CAMUJQ010000012.1 GCA_947089305.1 uncultured Clostridia bacterium | reverse complement strand
CATCATCGTTTTCATCTTTTGGAAGAAGTAAAATTTTCGTTTGCTCACTAATTTCTTCAATTTTCTTTTTGCTATTTAAAATTTCTTCATTTAACATTTCTTTAAGTTCAGCATCAGTTTCACTTTTTAAAAGTTCTTCATTCTCTTTGATTGTTGCATCAAGTTTTTTGTAAATGTTATAATTTTCAACGATTGGTGCAAGATTTTTTTGTTCTTTGCAAAGATTTTTATAGTTTTTAGTGTCAGAAATAACCTCGGGCAACATAAGTTGCTCAGTTATATAATTAAATCTTTCTTCTAATTTTTGTAATTTTGTAATCATCAAATTACTCCTTTATTTTGACTATTAGAACTCTATCTAAATTGTTAAAATCTTTAATAACTTTAACATCAAATTCACTAAAAATTTCTAATAACTCATTTTTTTGATTAAAGCCAATTTCAAGTAATAGTGTGCCATCTTTACTTAAATATTTTTCAAATTCGCTTGCAATAATTTTATAAAACTTAAGTCCATCATCGCCCCCGTCAAGTGCTAGCTTAGGGTCAAAGTTTTTAACCTCGCTATCAAGACTTTCAATATCGTTTGTTTTAATGTATGGCGGGTTAGCTACAATAATGTCAAATTTATCTTGAATATTTTTAAACATATCTGATTTAATAGCAGATATATTTGCACCAAGTGCTTTTGCATTTTTTCTAGTTATTGCTAACGCAAAGTTAGAAATATCAGCACACAAAACCTTGCACAATTTTTCTAAATTTAATGTAATTCCCAAAATTCCACTGCCACAACACAAATCTAAAATTTTTGTTTTATTATTGCTCAATTTTAAGGCTTCATTTAATAAAATTTCAGTGTCGAGCCTAGGTTTTAAAACATGTTTATTAGTTTTAAAAAAGCGTCCGTAAAAGGGAGAGAAGTTAATAATGCTAAAAATTGGTTCATGAGTTTTAATTCTTTTATTAGCTATTCTTAATAATTTATTAATTTCTTTTTTGTTTAAAACATGGTTTGCAACAATAAAATCTTTGCCATAAAAATAATCAAAAAGGGCATAAGCATCACTTTCATCGATATTTTTTGCAATAAACTTGTTTTTTATTAAGTTGTAACAGTCTTTAATTTCCATTTAAATTCAAAAAAAATGCAAAGGTTATATATATTTTCCAGTTTACTAAAAAACTGGCGAAACATTTTCACCAATGCATATAAAAAAGCTATTTTTTATTTTCGTTATTTTTGTTAAGTTTGCGTTCAAATTTTTCAAGTCTACCACTTGCGTCAACGATTTTTTGTTTACCAGTAAACAATGGGTGACATTCTTTGCAAATTTCGCATTTATAAACATCGCCTGGTACTGTGCTTTCGCTTTCAAAAGTTGCTCCACATGCGCAAACAAATTTAACTTTATGTAAATTTGGATGTATTCCTTCTTTCATCTTCGTATGCTCCTTAAAAGTTTTGTAAACTAGTTAAGTATACCATATTTTTGGTTTTTGTCAACTGTTTTTATAATATTGCTGTTTTATATTTTTTAAATTATGAAATTTAATCTATTTTTTGTTTAGTGCAACATATAAACTACAAAAAATTGATTTTTTAGCCAGAATATGATATAATAGTTTCTAAGGGGGCGGATTATTATGGACAAAGAGGTTGAAATCAAGCATTTAGAGTTTGTTAATAAGGAAGTAAAAACTCAAATTAACATGCTTAAAGATTATGTTTTAGATAAAAGAAATGAAATTATTGATAAACAAAGTGATTTTAGAGATAATAGAAGCAGTATAAAATATAAAGACTTAAAAAGTCAGATAAAGGAAATAAACTCTAGAATTTTAAGTTATGATGAAGCCAATGCAAAACTGACTATTTTAAATGAAAATTTGAAAAGTGCTTATTTTGGAAGTATATGTTTTGATGAAGATAAATTTTATATAGGTAAATTTGGAATTCAAAACACAGATGGCACCAAAGTATTAGTAAACGATTGGCGAGCACCAATAAGCAGTGTTTTTTATGAGTTTGAACTTGGTGAAGCACACTATCTTTGCCCAGCAGGTTTAATTAAAGGTAATTTATCTGAAAAAATGCAATACAAAATTGAAGACTCTAAACTTGTTTATATGTTTGATACCTCAATTACAATTCGCGATGAAATTTTGCAACAAGCGCTTGCCGCTAGTTCAGGTACGAAAATGAAAACTATTGTTTCAACAATACAGAAAAAACAAAATGAAATTATAAGATTGCCATTTAATAAGTCTATTGTTGTTCAAGGAGTTGCAGGAAGCGGAAAAACAAGCATTGCTCTTCATAGAATTGCATATTTGCTTTATAATAATCGTAAAAATTTAAATAGTAAAAACATATTAGTGTTTAGTCCAAACAATGTTTTTTCAAGTTATATTGGTTCAGTTTTACCCGAACTTGGAGAAGAAAATGTTAAGGAAACTTCTTTTGATGAAATTTTTAAAGAAGAATATGCTGATGTTATTGGTTTTCAAAAAAGACATGTTGCATTAGAAAAAATTTTGGATGGAGAAATTTCAAAAGATACAATTTATAAAAATAGTGAAGAATGCTTAAATGACTTAAACAAATATTTAAATAAATATTTTAAAGATAATTTTATTTCAACAAATATAAATTATAAAACACAAAATTTTGACGCGAACACAATTTTAGAACTTGTTAATGAACGCTCAAGTGACGATATATATTCAAGATTAATGTATGCCGCTGAAGGTCTTGTTGCAAGGGTAGAAGTTGTTGAAGGACTTACTACAAATGGAAGCGAAAGATTAACTCAAAGGTTTTTTGGAGCACTTATTAAAATGCTTAAAAATAAAAATGTTTTTAAAATATATGGAAACTTTTTATCAAGCAAAAATATGCGCTTTAAAAAGGGAGAGATATTAAGCTTTGTGGATGCAATTAATGTGCTTTATGTTAAAAATTATATTTTTGGCGCAAGAGTGGATAGAACAATTAAACATGTTGTTATTGATGAAATGCAAGATTATAGTCCAATTGCTTTAAATGTAATTAAGCAAATGTTTGATTGTAATTTTACTTGTCTTGGTGATATATATCAAACAATTGATGCAGCTTTTAATTATAAAAAACTTGATTATATTTCTAAACTTTTTGGTTTTGAAAATGAAACACTTGAATTAAAACAAAATTATCGTTCAACCTTTGAAATTGCTAATTTTGCCAACAAAGTGCTTGGTTTAAAATTTGATGAGAAACCAATAAGACAAGGGGCATTGCCTAAAGTTGTTAAAGCAGATAATATTGCAGAGGTTGTTATAAAAGAGGCAAAAGAACTTGCTAAAAGGCACAAGACAGTTGGAGTTATTTGTAAAACTATGGCAGAAGCACTTAGATTATATATGGAATTCAAACGTTTAAATGTTGAGGCAAATTTAATAAGACCAGAGAGCATGGGCTTCGCAGATGGAATAACAATTTCTGCTGCACATGTTTTAAAAGGCCTTGAATTCGATGCTGTGGTTATGGCAAATGTAAACAATGAAATTTATAAAAATGAAATTGATAGACAAAGTCTTTATGTTGGTATTACAAGAGCTCTCCATGAAATTGTTGTTGTATATGATAAAGAAATAACTGAATTTTTAAAATAAAGTGCGAGAAAAAATTAAATAAAATTTTATTAGTTTATAAAAAAAACAACTTAAAAAGTTGTTTTTTTATATCACAAGTTTAACAATGCTACCAATATCGCCATTTATTTTTTCAACTTCAATTTTTCTAAACACGCGATTTTTAATAATTTCTTCATGAGCAATTAAACCAATCACAAATTGTTCACTCTTAATTTGTCTTAGGCTTAGCATAACCATGTCTATGCAATCATTATCAAGTGTTCCAAAACCTTCATCTAAGAAAATAAATTCAAGTTTTTTATTTTTGCATTCTGCTAAAATTTGAGCAATTGCAATGGCAATTGAGAAGCTTGCAAGAAAAGTTTCTCCACCGCTGAGAGTGTTAATGTTTCTAATTGAACCACCATTTTGATTGTCAGCAACAACATAATCATCTTCAAAAACAAGTTGATAGCGACCATTAGTTAATAGCTCAAGCACTTCGTTTGCTTTTTCAGTTATTCTAGCAATATATTCTTCGGTTATAAAGCTAACAAGTTTACCACCTTGAATACTAGAATGAAGTTCTCTTAAAGTATCAAGTTCGTCTACTAAAGCTTGTTTTTCGCTTAAGAAATATTTTACTTTTGTTAAAGTTTCTTGTTCTCTTACTAGCTTTTCATTTAAATAATCATGCTTTTTAGATAGTGTTATATATTTTGTTTCAGTAGTATGTAAGTTTTCAGTAATGTATTCTTTAGTTGATAGAGTATGAGGCATAATTCTACACAAACTTTTATAAGCACTTTGCGCTTCATTAAAAGCAAGTTCAAATTTTTCTATTTTGTATTCAAGTTTAGAAATATCTTCAATGTTAGCGTCAAGTCTAAGTTCATCTTCTGTAATGCCAGCAAGTTTTAGCATGCTAGTATATTCTTCTTCAATTTGTTTAAGTTGTTCTTTTTTATAAGTAAAGTTAGAGAGTAAGTTTGCTTTTTCAATTTTTAGTTTACTTTCTGCATTAACAGCTCTAAGTTCTTTTTGAGTTAGCAATTCTAGCTTAACTTTAGCTTCATCAGATTTTTTAGAAACATTTTTTAAGTCTTCTTCAATGCTGATAGAAACTTTAACTGAATTAATTTTTGCTTGTAAATCTTTAATTTCATTGTCAGCCTGTAATACTAAGTTTTCATAATTTCTAACTTCAACTAAGCTTTCAACAAAGCTAGCTTCAGTTTTTTCTTTTTCACGCATTTTTGCCATAATAATTTCAACTAGGCCATTACGTTCAGTGTTAAGATTTTCGCTTTCTGCTTTTTTAGTTTCATAGTGTTTAACTTTTGTTGCAATATCTTCAATTCCAAATTCATTTTCTAATTTAAGGCTAGCAATATTTAGTTCAGCAAGATTTGCAGAATTAGATTCTTGCATGTTTGTATAGATTTCAATTTCTTTATCTAACTCTTCTACAAAAGCACTGTTTTTAACACATAATTTTTCTTTAGCAAGTTTTTGCTTGTTTTGTTCAGTTAAACTTTTTACAAGTTCGCTTAAATTTGTTAAAGCAATTTTAGCTAAATTAATTTGATTGTTAATTTCAGTAACATTCTTATTAGCAAGTAAAGGCACTAAATTTTCAATTGAATCCTTTTCAAGCGTTAAGTTTGCAAGTTCTTTATTTACTTTTGTAATTTCACTTTCAATAAACATTTGATTTTGTTTTATTGATGCTAGTTCTGAAATATAACTTTCTTTTTTAGAGTGACATTCAACTAATTGATGCTTAATGTTTTCAAGTTCAAAATCAAAACTATTTAAACTTATTTCATTTTGAATCATTGGTTTAGATTCAACAACATTAGAGCAAATAGGGCAGATAGAACCCTCATTAACCTCATTCTTTAAAAAGCCAATTAAATTTTGACCAAAATATTTTTCGCGGTCAAATAATATTTTATCATTTTTATCGTTTAAGGTTCTAATTTCAGTAATAATCTCTTGAAGAGAAACTTTTAATTTATCTTCATTTAAAATACCATCGGCGTGAGCTTTATTAAACATATCAATATCTTTGTTGCACTTATTTATTTTGGTATAAAGTTTAATTAAGTTGTTTCCACAAATGCTAATTTTTTGATAGTCTTCACTACATTTAGCCAAACTTTCTTCAGGAGTTAATTCTTTGCCATAAAACTCTTCAATACTTTTTGATATTGTAACAGAGTCTTCTTTTAAAGCATTCAATTCTTTATCTAATTTTTCTAAAATTTGATATGCATTTTTGCGTTTTGCTCTTGCATCTTCTAATTTTACATTAACATTTTTTTGATTGTTTTCGTAAATTTCAATTTGACTTTTTATTTTTTCATAATTTCTTGCATCACTAATAACGCTTAAAGGAATGTTAATATTTTCAGCTTTTGCATTTAAAGAGGCAAGTGCTTCATTAAGTTTTTCAATTTCACCAGTTATTTTATTGTTCTTAATTTCTTTGTCTTTTAAAGCAACTCTATGAGAAGATAAACTTTCAAGTAAACTAGCTTTGCGATTTTCAACTCTTTTAAGTTTATGCTTATTGTTAATTGCTTCGCTTAATAACTTTTTATTAAGTTCTAAACTAGTTAAATTTAAATAACTTTTTGTTTTTTGCTCCTCAACCTCAGTTTCAACTTGAGCACGAGTTAAACTAGCTTTTTTAAGTTCTTCATCAATATTTTTAATTTTTACAGAAGTTGTTTCAACAGCTTGCTTAGCCGCTTCCATATATGCATAAGTTGGAGCGATTTTATGACTTAGTTTCAAAATATTTAGGGTTTTTCTGCCTTTTTCTATTTCTTCCAAATTTTCACAAATTTTGTCTAGCTTAGCTTTAGCTTCTGCTTTTTCAGCTTCAACGATTTCATCTTTTTGTTTTTCTATATATTCTAATTTAATTTTTTCATATTCTTTATTTGTCTTTTTTAATTCAATCTCGTTATTTTTAATTTCTTTTTTTGTGATAGAAATATCTTTTTCGCTAATATTACCATATTCACTTAAAACACCATCAATAAAGGCAAGACGTTTTTCACCGTCATTTAATGCATTCTTTGTTTTTTCAAATAGTTCAGCACCATATCTATCTAGTTTAAAAATTTTAGCAATAGTGTTTACTTTACTACTTGAACTCTCTCTTAAAAATCTTGCATATTCGCCTTGGGGAAGGGCAATACATTGTTTAAATTCCTCAGCGCCAAAACCAATAATTTCTTCTATTTTAGCTGTAACTTCATCTTCGCCGCTGGCTATAAGTTTTCTGAAAGAATCCACTTCATCAGTTTCATATAAATTAGCTTTAACACTAACTTTGCGTTCAGGTTCTCGAGTTAGTGCACGTTCAACATAAAATATTTTTGAGTCTCCCTCGATATTTGCAGCAAAAACAAGTTTGACAATTGCTTTATCACATTGTAAGTTAATAATGTCAAACATTCTTTTTGTTCTTATGATTCTGCCATATAGGGCTAAATAAATTGCATCTAAAACAGTACTTTTTCCGCTGCCGGTTTTACCAAAAATTCCAAATAGACCGCGTTCGCCAAGTCTTTTAAAATCAATAACTTGATTTGTAACAAAACTGTTAACTCCGCATACTTCAAGTTTTAAGGGCTTCATGTTACTTATCCCCCTTTATAAGATCTTTATAGCATTTAATAAGCTTGTCACTAGGTTCTTTGTTATATTCGTTTTTAAAAAATTCTACAAATATTTTTTCATCATTTAATGCAGTTTGTAAATTTTTATTTGGTTTTTTAAGTCTTGCCGGAAGCATTGAAATATTAGTTAATGAACTAAATTCTTTTTTTAACTTACTAAATTCATCTTTTTTGAGTTGTTTCATCATTAATCGAACATAGGTTGCATCTGTGTTTTGCAACTTTGTCACAGCATCAGTATAATCGTTAGCTGTAATTTTAAGCATGGTTTTAGGGGAAGTTAGTCTTATCTTTTGATTGTTTTTAATTTTATGCCCATCAGTTTCAAAAACTGTAACACTATATTTTTGTTTGTGAGTTTGATAATATAAACTAACCGTTCCGCCAGAGTAGTAGATATGTCTTTCTTCATCCACACAGCACTCTGCATGAACATGGCCAAGAGCAACATAATCGGCTTCATTTGGTATAGCTTCAATAGGAATTTCAAAATATGGGTCAGTAGGCTCAGTGTTGTTTTTCATATAAAAATGGGCAAGAATGATATTAAAACTATCTTCTTTAAAACCAATTGCGCCAAGTTCTAAAAGTCGCTTAATTTTTGGAACAAGAGCTTCTTCACGTGTTTTATTTTGCTCATTTCCAAAAAATGCAGGATAAGGCATTAAGGCAACAACAATTTTATCATCACCTTTAGATAATTCAATAAAACCTTTTCCATAATCAGTTAACTTAATAGATTTGTCTTTGCAAATATTTTCTTCATCAAAATCTGTGTTAAGATTATTAAATAAAAAACAATTTTGCTTTAAAGCAAGTTCTTTGCAAGCAACAAAACGCTCGGGAATATCATTATTACCGCTAATTGCAACTATTGCTCTGTTTCCATTGTTTGATAATTTAATTAAAGCTTTTTCAAATAAATGATCAGCATAAGAGGGCATATTAGGATTAACAAATGCATCCCCTGCAAATAAAATAACATCTACATTTTTTTCATCTGCAATTTTTGCAATTTCATTAATTGTTGCAAGTTGTTCATCAATTCTATTTTTACCTTCTATGCTAGCACCTAAATGCCAGTCTGATGTGTGTAAAATTTTCATATTACAAACTTCCTTTTTTTGTTTGCATTATATCAAGTAATTGTTATATAATTATTTTACAATAAAATGTAGTTTTTTAGCAAACAAAAAAGGTGGGTTTCATGGCATTTTGCAAATTTTCTAACAACTTTTTAATTAAAAGTAAAACAGAGGTGGATAATTCTTTTATAGCTTTGTTTTTGCCAACGCTTCCACCAATGGTTGTTAAGGTATATTTATATGGTTTATTTTTATGTGAAAATCCAAATACTGAAGATAACACTCTTGAAGGCATGGCAAAAGTTTTAAACATGAGCGAAACAGATGTTGTGGAATCTTTTAAAATATTAGAGGCTGAAAAGCTTGTTCAAATTTTAAACATTGACGAATTTAACATAATTTTTATTGAAGCGCCAGACTTTGTTAGCGCTAAAAAGTTTGATAAAGAAAAATACGCAAGTTTTAACACTCAAATGCAAAATTTGTTTTTAGGTGTTAGAATGCTTACTCAAACAGAATTTTTAGAGTATTACAATGTTATTGAAAATTTTAAAGTTGAACCCGATGCACTTTTACTTGTTGCAAAATATTCAATTGAAACAAAGGGCAAAACTGTAGGTTACACCTA
Source organism: uncultured Clostridia bacterium (assembly GCA_947089305.1). Lineage (GTDB taxonomy): Bacteria > Bacillota > Clostridia > Christensenellales > UBA1242 > CAMUJQ01. Next base: position 10,623 of record CAMUJQ010000012.1, on the reverse strand, counting down.
TATTAACACAATTGCAAAAAATTGGGCAGCTGAAGGAATTAAAACAGTTAAAGATGTTAATGAAAAACTTCTTGAACAAGAGCGTGCTTTAGGAAAACTTAAAGATGTGTTAGCTGCTTTAAAAATATTTAGAATTGCAACTATTGATGAGCGCCAAACTTATATTAAATGGAAAAAAGAGTTTATGCTTAGTGACGATGCAATTTTATTTGCAACTAAATATGCAAAAAATAGTTTTACTAAATTAGATTCTAATATTACAAAATATAGCACAATGGGCTTAATAAGTGAAAAAGAAATTGAAAGTTATGAAAAAATTAAAAAACAACTTTTAGAACTTAGCAAAGTTGTTGTAAGAAATTTGGGGCAATACTACGCAAATAATGAGCCTGTTATTGAAAATTATATTACGCCATGGATAAATTTAGGTTTTAGTGAAGACTTTATTAAAGTTTGCTCTAACATGTGTTTTAAACATAACATTAAAACTCTTGAAGGAATGGACGAAAAAATGAAAGCGTTTTATAATAAAGGAATTTTGACTTTAGAAGCGCTTGATGAATTTAATGCAAATAATGTTGCAAGAGACGCAAAAATTAAAGAAGTGCTTAAAGCTGCTGCTCTTGTTAGAGAAGTAACTAATTTTGACAGAAGCATGTTTAACACTTGGATAACTAGTTGGGGTATGAATTATGACGTTATTTTATATGTTGCAGAACTTTCAAAACAAACTTTAAATCCAATGCAATATATTAATAAAATTTTAAAAAGTTATAAAGAACAGGGTGTAAATTCAGTTGACGAAGCTAAAAAAATAAAAGTTTCAACAAGTATGGGTGAGTCTAAAAATAAAAAAGTTAACACAACGGGAGTTATGCAACACACATATAGTGCTAATGAACTCAACAGTTTATTTGCAAACTTAGGCGAGGTGAACGATGACTAATTTACAATATAAAGAAGCCTTAAAAAAAATTAAAGAAGCTTTCAATGAACGAGAGAATATTTATTTTGAGGCGCAAAAAAATCTTTTAAAAACAAATAAAGAATATGCAAAATTAAATAGCGAATTAAAAGATCTTGTTTTAAAAAATGCTGAACTAGATAACAAAAAGTTTGATAAACAAATTAAAGAACTTGAATTGAAAATGCTTGAAATTGAAAAGAAGGCTAATATTAAATTACCCGAGCATATTTGCAAAATTTGTAATGATGAAGGGACTGTTAACGGCAAAATTTGCACATGTATTAAAACAATTGTTAACAAAGAACTTATTAAAAAAAGCAATATAGATGAAATGAATTTAAAAACGCTTGAAGATTGTGATTTTTCTCGCTTTGACGAAAAAACAAGAAAAGAGCAACAAAAAATATACAAATTTTTTGAAGAGGAAATTATTAATAATATTTATAATTCTAAATATAAAAATGTGCTTGTTTGTGGCGCTCCAGGCGTGGGGAAAACCTTTTTGTTTTCAGTGGTTGCGGGCGAGTTGTTAAAACGTAACATTTCAACAATTTATTTAAGTGCTTTTAATTTAAATAATTTGTTTTTAAAATTTCACACAACTTTTAGTGAAGATAAATTTCAAATTCTTGAGCCGTTAGAAAATATAGATTGTCTTCTTATTGACGATTTAGGAACAGAACCAATTTTAAATAATGTAACGGGAGAGTATTTATTATCTCTTTTAAAAGAACGTGTTATGAAGGGCAAAACCACATTAATTAATTCTAACATAATGTTAGATGCAATTAATGATAGATATGGCGAGCGCATTTTTAGCCGTTTAGTTGATAAAAGCAATAGCATTGCCTTTTTAATGACAAGTAAAAATAATAGATTATAAAGTTATTAATTTTAAATTCAACACATAAAATTAAACATGAAAAAAATTAAAAATTTAGTAGTGTTTGTTTTATGTGTTTTTTTGTTTATGCCAATTTTTTATGGTTGCAACAAAACAACAAATAAAGCACAAGCCTTAAAAGAAGAGCATGAATACAATATTGAAATGTCTTTAAATGATGAAGACAAACTTTTAACAGTTAAGCAAAAATTAATTTTTAATAATTTTAGCAAAAAACCATTAAATCAAATTAAACTTAATGTTTATGCAAATGCTTATAGATTGGATGCAAAATTTAATGTTGTTCCAAAATATTTAAGTTACGCTTATCCAAATAAAAATAGTTATGGCTTTGCAACAATTTCAAGTGTGCTAGATAATAATGAAGGCACAACTTTTGAGGTTGGAGGAGAAGACCAAAACATATTAAATATTATTTTAAATAAAGCTTTAAACGCAGGAGAAAAGCGAGAGTTTGAAATAAATTACACAATTCATTTGGCAAATATAAGGCACCGCCTTGGATATGCAGATGATGTTTTTACTCTTGGAAATTTTTATTTAAGCCCTTGTATGTTAAATTCAGATGGTACTTTTTATGAAAATCATTATTATGATTATGGCGACCCATATGCTGAAAATTTAGCTAAGTTCAGTGTTAATTTTACGCTACCAAAAGCCTATAAAGTTTATAGTAGTGGAGAAGAAATAAATAGCGTTGAAAATCTAGATAGCACAAAAACTTTAACTTTAGAAAGTGACTTAACGCGCAGTTTTATAATTGTTGCGTCAAAGAGTTTAAAAAGCATATCAAATACAACAAACGGCACAACAATAACTTATGCTTATTTAACAGACGAAGAACCGCGCACATCTCTGAATGTTGCAGTTGATGCTTATAAAGTTTTTTCTAAAACTTTTGGAGAATTAGAAAAAAAGCAAATGGTTGTTGTTGAGGCACCTTATGCTTTTGGTGGCATGGAATTTTCTAATTTGGTTTTAATAACAAGTTCATCACTAAAAGATAGAGAAGAATTTAATAGCATAATTGTTCATGAACTTGCGCATGAGTGGTGGTATGACGCAGTTGGAAATAATCAGGTAGAAGATCCCTTTTTAGATGAGAGTTTAACAGAATTTTCAACTATGTATTATTATTTCAAAAAAAGCGGCTTAACAACGTTACGTGAATTAGCAGCTAAAAAACTTAATTCGCATATTTTGTTTTTAGAAGTGGAAAAAAATGTTTATGATTTTGTGGACGAAACAATTAATAGAGGTTTAAGCGAGTTTAAAACAGGCGGAGAATACTCTCAAATTATATACACACGAGGAAGTTTAATGTTTTATAATCTTTTTGAACTTATGGGTGAAAAAAAGTTTGATAAAGCCTTAAAAATTTATTTGAGCGAAAATCAATATAAAACAGCAACTTGCAACAATTTAATTGAAGCATTCCAAAAAACTTGTAACATAAAAATAAAACCTTTCTTTAACAACTGGCTAGAGGGCAAAGTCGATATCAGCCAGATTTAAAAATTCATAAAAAAACAATACTAAATAGCAAAGTTTATGATATAATGTATTTATAAAAGATTTTAGTCATATTTTGAGCAAAACTATTAAACCTTGAAAAACAGCAAAGGGTCAGATGAAATGCTAGACTTAATTAACAGTATTTTACAAGGAGAATAAACTATGTTGTGGGATTCAAAAAAATTTAATGATGCAATGTTTTTTGCTGTTAAGGCACATGAAAATCAAAAAATGAAGTATCCGAGTGATATGCCATATGCTGCGCACATATTCGGTGTTTGTCAAACAGCTATAAATTATGTAGAAAAAGATGTGAATTTAAATTGGGATTTACTAGTACAAGTTGCGCTTTTACATGATTCTATTGAAGATACAGAGGTAACATTTAGCGATATAAAAATTAATTTTGGAGAAGCTGTTGCAAAGGGTGTTTGGGCTTTGTCAAAAGACGAAAAAATTGAAAAAAATAAGCAAATGGAAGCTTGCATTAAAAAAATTAAGAATTCACCAAAAGAAATTGCAATGGTTAAACTTGCAGATAGAATATTTAATATTAGGGGAAGAGTTCCTACCTGGTCAAAAGAAAGACAAGAATTTTACAAACAAGAGGCAAAGTATATTTGTGACAATTTAGGTTATGCGTCAAGCGGATTAAAAGCTGCATTAACCGATGCAATAAGTAATTACTGATAAAATGTTTAATTTTGATATTTTAAATAATTAAAATAAAGAAATGATTGGAGATTTCATAAAAACTAAAATAGCTTTAAAGCTATTTTTTTAAATCAAAAAGTTTTGCACTTTAAAATTTTTCAATAAAAACAATACAGTTTAGCAAAATTTATGATATAATAAAAATATGAAAAACTTTAAGCCGTATTTTGAGCAATATTATGAAGTTCTCAAAAACATGTATGTTGATGAGATTGTTTTTTGTGAAAATTACAAACTCGTAAAAAGCAACATTATTGATGACGGAATTTGGAATTTTGTTTATGATATAAATGCAAAAGACTATGATGATTTTGTAAGCAAGTTCAATCAATTTAGAAAACTCTTCAAAAACAGAGTGCCAAGATTTTACATTTTAAAAAGTGATGAAAATGCAAAATATTTAAATCAAATTAATAAAGATTTTAATATATATTGTGAAGATAGTTGGTTTGTAACTCCAATTGAAGAATTGGATTTAAATTATAAAGCCAAAATTGATGTAAAAATTGAAATTTCAAATAATAAACAAGAAATTATTGATTGCGTTATGGATGGATTTTCAACTCATGACCCAAATGACCCTTATGGCGATTTGTCGCCAACATATAGAGAAAGTTTAGAGAAAAAGTTGTTTAATAAAAACTCTAATTATCAAACCCTTCACTATGTTGCTAAGCTGGGTGGAAAAGTTGTTTCAATTGCAAGCATAACAATAAAAGATGACAATGCTTATTTAAACAATGTTACAACCTTGAAAGAGTTTAAAGGCAAAGGTATTTCAAAAGAAATTTTGTCTCGCATTGTAAAAGACTTAAAAACTAAACATATTCAAAACATTATTTTTGCAACCGAAACCGGCGCATACACTGAAACTTACTATAAAAACTTAGGCTTTAAAGTTGTTGACTATGGATTTTGTTTTGAAGAAAAAAAGTGAGCTTAAATAAAGTTCACTTTTTTTGGATCAAACTTTTTTGGTGGAGCATTTAAATCTCCATAGCAAGTATTAACAAGCAATTTATTTGTATCAGCGGCATATTCATAAATTCCATCACTAAATCTGTAAAATTGTTTTGCGCCAAAATCAAAAAACATAATGTTAGTGTCTAGTGAAGGAGTAATTAAAAGATGTGCAACTTGTGTTATTGTTTTATATGCAACAGCTTCACAATAACTTGCAAAAAAATCTCCAAAACTCCAGCTATTTGCCAATTCATTTTTATAACCTAAAATTTCTTGAGAAGGGTGAGTATGTCCAAAAATAACAAATGGCTTTTTATTGTTTTGATTTGCCTTTGCAACAGCTGTGGCTACAATAATATCAAGTTTGTTTGGATCATGAGAAACACTTCTATAACTTGCATTGCTATCAAAACTATCAGCATTTTCTATTTCAAGGTTATCAATTAATATTGAGCCATCGTCATTTTCTACTCCAGTTAAAATAAAGCCAATTTCTTGTTGACGGCCTTGATAATTTTGCATTAAACATGCAAGCTTTATTTTGTTCCAATCACTTGTTAATTTTTTAGAAATATAAACTTTATATTTAGAATTTAACTTAGGTAAGTCTTTTCCACTTGGAACATAACCATCAGTTGTGCTTCCATCAGCATAGACTTTTAATTGAGAAACATTTCCTCTTAAATTTTTAACATTAATATTTTGTTTATTAAAGGCTTGTAAAAATTCTTGTCCTAATGAAATAAAAGTGTTTGCCATATTATCTCCTTAAAAAACTATATCATAAACTTGCAAAAATTGCAATAGAAAATTTTTGCAAATAAAAATGCCTTGCATTTTTTGCATTTTTATATTACAATTAACCCTATGGAAACAATAGTTGCAGCGGCAACGCCACTTAGTAATGGTGGAGTTAGCATAATAAGAATATCGGGGGACAAGGCGTGTGAAATTGCACGCAAAGTTTTAAGTGACAATAAGCCGCTAACTTTTTTAAACGAACCACGAAAAATGCAACTAGTTAACGTTAATTTAAATGGTTTAACAGACAAATGTCTAGCTGTTTATTTTAAGTCTCCATTTAGCTTCACGGGGGAAGATATTGTTGAACTTCATTTACACGGCGGAGCAAAATTAACTTTAAAAGTTTTAAATAAACTTATTGAATATGGCGCAAGAGAGGCTGAAGCGGGCGAGTTTAGTAAGCGCGCATTTTTAAACGGCAAAATAAGTTTAGATGAAGCTGAGGGTATAATAGATATAATAAACGCAGAAAGTGACAGTCAACTTGAAGCAGCTAGCAGACTTTCAAGCGGAGAGTTTTTTGATTTTGTTAAGGCTAGTCAAAATATACTTCTTGAAGCACTTGCAAATTTAGATGTTTTAATTGATTATGATTTTGATGATGAAATTGGTGGGGCGACTCTTAAAAAAGTTTATGATAAAGTTACAAATTTAAAAACAAAGCTTTTTTCAACATTAAATAGTTATGAACAAGGAAAGTTGATAAAAGCTGGCTTAAACGTTGCAATAATTGGGGCAACAAACGCGGGCAAAAGCAGTTTACTTAATGCAATTGCAAAAAGCGATGTTGCAATTGTTAGTAACATTGCAGGCACAACACGCGATGTTGTTAAAGAAAGCATTGTTTATAAAGGGGTTAAATTAAACTTTTTAGATACAGCAGGGCTAAGAACAACAAGTGATGTAATTGAAAAAATGGGTATTGATAAAAGTTACAAAGCACTTGAAACAAGTGACATAATTTTGTATCTAGTCGATTCCACAAAGCCGCTAGACAAAACCGAACTCGAATATATTAATTCGCTTGAAAGCAAACGCACAATAGTTGTTTTAAATAAAATTGATGAAAAATTGTTAGAAAAAGGCACTCAAATAACAAAATTAGATAAGTGTGAAGTATCGGCAAAAGATAAGTTAAACATAGATTATTTGTTAAACAAAATTTTAGAAAAAGCCAAAGTTGAAACAATTTCTAATAAAGCACTAATTTTAACAAATGAACGACATTATAAACTTGTTAAAAAAGCCATAGAACATTTAAAAGAAGTGGAAACTTTAATAAATAGCAATGAAACAATTGAACTTATATCATTTACGCTACAAAGCGCATATAACGCACTTGGCGAAATAACGGGCGAAGTTGGCGCAGATAAAATTATTGATAAAATTTTTAGTGATTTCTGTGTTGGTAAATAAACTTTTCTTTGAAAGAAAAGTTAGAAAAGAACGCGGGGAGTTCGGATTCTCCCCACACCCCTACAAACCGCCTACTTTATAAAAGTAGGCAAAAATTTAGGCTTAAAATATAACATTAATCTTATTTTTAATTCCTTGATTGGGGGCAGGTAGTGCATAGCACCAAATAGAGTGAGAAACATTAATAAAGGATAAAAATTAATGACATACGATGTAGTAGTAATAGGCGCAGGGCATGCCGGTAGTGAAGCCGGATTGATTGCAGCAAGAAAAGGCTGTAACACTCTTTTGTTGTGCATAAATCTTGATAGTGTGGGATTCTTAGCATGCAATCCGTCAATAGGTGGAACGGCGAAAGGACAACTTGCCGCAGAAATTGATGCTCTTGGCGGAGAAATGGGAATTAATGCTGATAAATCTGCTTTGCAATATAAAATGCTAAATTCTTCTAAGGGTTTTGCCGTTCAAAGTTTGCGGGCTCAGGTAGATAAGTTTACTTATCATCATAATTTAAAACAGACCATAGAAAACACGAAAAATTTACACTTAAAGCAAGGCGAAGCAACGGAGATTTTGGTTGAAAACGGCAAAGTAACTGGCGTAAAACTTGCAACAGGTGAAGTGATAGAAACAAAAACTGTTGTTGTGGCAACAGGGGTTTATTTAAACAGCAGAATAATTATGGGCGAATATACAAAAGAAATTGGGCCAAATGGTTTTGCATCTAGTTTAAATTTGGCTGAAAATTTAAAAAGTCACGGCATTGAAATTCGCAGATTCAAAACAGGAACGCCATGTAGAGTTGACCGCAACACAATAGATTTTAGTGAACTTGAACGTGAAGACGGAGAAGTTTTGGAATATGGCTTTTGCGCTGCAAAAAAACTAAAAGCTCCAAGAACTATTCCATGTTATTTAACTTACACAAACAAAAATACTCATAAAATCATTTTAGATAACTTAAGCCGTGCCCCAATGTATAGTGGAGAAATAAAAGGCATTGGTCCTCGTTACTGCCCAAGCATTGAAGATAAAGTTGTTCGTTTTTCTGACCGTGAACGTCATCAACTCTTTTTAGAGCCCGAGGGCGAAAACACAAGTGAGGTTTACATTCAAGGGCTTTCAACCTCAATGCCCGTTGATTTGCAAGAGAAAATTGTTAAAAGTGTTAAAGGGCTTGAAAACAGTTTTATAATGCGTAACGCTTATGCGATTGAATATTACTGCATTAATCCGCAGGAGTTAAACGCAACACTTGAGCACAAAAACATAGAGGGTCTTTTCTTTGCTGGACAAATTAATGGCACAAGTGGCTATGAAGAAGCAGGCGCGCAAGGCATTGTTGCGGGTATTAATGCCGCTCAAAAAATTAAAGGGGAAGAACCTTTAATAATTGGTCGCGATGAAGCATATATTGGAGTTTTAATAGACGACCTTATTTTAAAAGGCACAAACGAACCTTATAGAATGATGACATCGCGAGCCGAACATCGTTTGTTTTTACGTCAAAATAATGCAGATTTGCGTCTTTTTGATAAGGCTAAAAAATTTGGATTTGTAAGCAAAGAACGTGAAGATGCTTATAACAAAAAAGTTGCCGACATAAAAACGTGTGAAAAATTATTCAATGAAAAAATAGATAAAGACACGGCAAATTCTCTTTTAAAAGAGGAGAGTGTAAGCGGAAGAATTGTTTTGCGCGATTTAGTTAAACGTAGTAGCATAACATTTAGCGGTATTAAAAAATTAGAAATTTTAAATGCATTAAGTGAAGAGGCAATAAAAGAAGTTTTTATAAATAATCGCTATGAAGGCTATTTAAAACGCGAAAAAGAAGAAATTGAAAAGTTTAAACAAAGCGAAAGCATAGTTCTTCCACAAGATTTAGATTACACACAAGTTACAGGTTTAAAAACCGAAGCAGCACTAAAACTAAATAAAATAAAACCATATAGTTTAGGTCAAGCAAGCCGAATTTCAGGCGTGAGCCCCGCCGACATTTCAGTTTTAACAATATATTTAAAAGTTAATAAGTTGATATAAGGAAGAAAATAAATATGCAAACAATAAAAACAATTGACCTTTGGACTGAGCAATATACAAACCATTATGAATGTTTTAATGGAGCATTTGTTGATGGCTTTGAACAAGGGGGGGCTGCCTTATACAAGTTATAAAATTATAAAAAATTGCAATTGTATAATAAATAATAGTGCTAACTTACCAATAGGAAACAAACATCAAGCAATTGTGTTTTATAAAAAGAATATTCCTGTTAGGCTTATTGTTCTTGGTAAAGATACAAACATAGATGAATTGTTAATAAATGCAATGAATCAAAAAGTTGGCGATAATGTGCTTGGTAAATTGTTAAAAAAATATAACGTTACTTCAACCGAAGTTGACCTAAATGAAAAACCTGTTTTTAACGAATATAACTTAGTTAAAGAAATTGACACTGGTTCGTGTGATAGATTGTCGCTTTTAAAAACTATGCTTAGCGGAAGTTATACAGAGGACGACACAGTGTTTGGACACTATGATAGCGATAGATATTTTTACATAAAAAATTTAACTGTAAGTTATAAATTAAAAACCGATAACGAATATTTTGAAATAAACCACAACGGCGGATTTATTAACGATCTAAAAAGCCGTGTAATAATTCTACAAACAGAATTTAGCGGAAAATAATTCTTTTTGTGCTATACTTAAATGTTTTTACGTTATGCTAAGTTATATGTTATAATAACCTTGTTTATTAAATATTTTTTTGAGGTATTATGAATATTTATTATTTAGGTTTAAAAGAAAAAACTGTTCAATATAGCAACTTTTTTCAAAATGCTGTATTAGTTGCTGATTCAACTACAAGTAAAAATTATACATATAAAAAACTTTATGGAAAAAATGTTGACTATAATCAACTTGAAAACTTTAAAAAAATTTCAAAGTTTTATGACAAGTGTATAAAAAGAATTTTAAAAGAAGATAAAAATGCCAAGTTTATGCTTTATAATCAAGCTAGCAAATGCTATATGCAAATGAAAAAGTGCTTAGTTTGCACCAATAATATTAAAATTATTGACCAACTTAATAATAAGCCAATATCTAGAAAACTTTTAGAAAATGAAGCTAATTTATTGAATTACAAATATGTTAAGGGTAAAGCCATTACTTACAATAAACTAGAGAACTTGTTTAATAAAAAAAATAGAAGATATGTTGTTCAACAACCTGTTGGGTTTGGAGGGCTTGGAACATATATTTTAGATAAACAGAATGAATACAGTATATTACCACTATTGCATAAAAATCTGGTATATTCTGTTTCAGAATA
>CAMUJQ010000011.1 GCA_947089305.1 uncultured Clostridia bacterium | reverse complement strand
GCTCGGCTATTTTTTTTCGTTCACCAGTTAATTTAAGTTTTTCTAAAAATGCTTTAGCCTTAACAATTGAAAGTGCAGTGAATTCAGCAATATTCAGTCCTTCAACTCTAACTGCAAGAGCGGCGTTGCTAAGTCTAAGACCGCGACAAATTGGGCAAGTTTTTTCGCCCATATATCTTTGATATTCTGCACGTGCCCATGTTGATGTGGTTTCTTTAAAACGTCTATTAATTAAATTAACAACACCTTCAAACGCAACTTCATATTCCTTTTTATACCCACTAGAACTCACACCAGTAACACGAACTTTTTCTTTTGTTCCATATAGCATTATGTTTTTTATATAGTCAGGCAAGTTTTTAAATGGTTCGTCTAAACTAAAATCAAAATGTTCACTTAGTGCATCATACATCATTCTAACACTTGAACTTGGCAAACTATAACCCATAAAATTTAGTGCACCTTGATTAATGCTTAAATTTTCTTTAACAAACTTGTTTGGATCTGCAGTTGGAAACACCCCTAAGCCGCTACATTCTGAACAAGCCCCAAATGGTGAATTGAAACTAAATAAACGTGGTGTAATTTCTGGTAGCGTTAAACCACATTGTTTACAACTATGGTTTGTTGAAAACATATTTTCAGTTTCTTTGTCGCCATTTATTTCACTTATAATTAACAACCCATTTGCAAGCCTTAAAGCAGTTTCAATTGAACCAGTTAAACGAGTTTTAATTGTATCACTTACTACTAATCTATCTATAACAACATTTATTGTGTGTTTAATGTTTTTGTCTAGTGTTATTTGTTCGTCTAAAGTATACATATTTCCATCTACTTCAACTCTGCTATAACCGCTTTTACGCAAACTATCAAACAACTTTGCATGTGTTCCTTTTTGACCACGCACAACAGGTGCTTTAACCAAAATTTTTGTTTTTTCAGGAAAAGCAAAAACTTTTGCTACAATTTCATCAACCGTGATAGCAACAATTGGTTCGTTACAATTTGGACAAAACGGAACACCAATGTTTGCATACAACAAACGAACATAATCGTAAATTTCAGTTACCGTTCCAACCGTACTTCTTGGGTTTGCACTTGTTGTTTTTTGGTCAATTGAAACTGCGGGGCTAAGCCCATCTATAGAGTCAACGTCGGGCTTGTTCATCTGCCCTAAAAACATACGTGCGTAACTTGATAAACTTTCAACATAACGGCGTTGACCTTCAGCAAAAATTGTATCAAAAGCAAGAGTAGTTTTTCCACTACCGCTTACACCTGTAAAAACAACAATTTTTCCACGTGGCACATCTAAGTTTACATTTTTTAAATTATTTTCTCTTGCTCCACGTATTTTAATATATTCTTCCATAATAGTTTCCCTTTTGTTTAGTTTTTACGATTTGTGAAAATTTAGTATATTATTTTATAATACTAGCAAGTTTATCTGCTAGTTTTTTGTGACTTTCTATTGTTAAATGCACGCCATCTATTCCAGCTTCTAAAATTGAATTATCTATAAAAATGCAATTATTTTTTGTTGCAACTTTGCTATATTCTTCATTGAAAAATTTAGATTTTTCTTCAGCCCCTGCAAAATCTTGGTCTATATCCTTAATTAAACTTGGAGCAACAATAATTATTTGTGGCGTATTAACTAAAACTTTGCTTAAAGTATTTTTAACAAAACTAATATAAAACTCCTCTAAATCATTTGCACACATTTTTGCATCTTTATTGAAGCGATTTTTCAAATCGTTTGTTCCTAGCATTATAACAATATAATCAAGTGGATCGTGCGTATAAACACTTTGTGCAAAATAAGAAGCACCGTTTCTATTGCCCTTTGGAGGTTTAATATCATCAATTGCTAACGTTCGTGAACGCAGTCCTTCTTCTATTACTTCAAAATTTTTTCCCAACTTTTTTTGAAGCAGTTTTGTAAAGCGCGTTTTTTCATCTAACCTATTATGTGTTTTATCATCTGTTCCCCAAGTGTTAGAATCTCCATAACATAAAATTCTTTTCATTATTTTTCCTTTTATTTTCCTAAGTGTTTTTTTAATTCGGAAATTTGTTCTCTAAGCAAAATAGCGTTCTCAAAATCAAGGTTTTTGCTGGCGATAGTCATCAAACCTTTTAGGTTTTCAATTTCGGCTAAAATATCGCTTTTACTCATTTTTTTAATTTTATCTTTTGACTTTTTAGCAATTCTAATATTTTCATTAATTGGTTTTATAATTGTTTTTGGTGTTATATTGTGTTCTTTGTTATACGCTTCTTGAATTGCACGACGTCGATTAGTTTCGTCTATTGCCGCTTTCATGCTATCAGTCATTTTATCTGCATACATAATAACTTTGGCGTCAGCGTTACGAGCAGCACGACCTATCGTTTGAATTAAACTTGTTCTGCTTCTTAAAAAACCTTCCTTATCAGCATCTAAAATTGCAACCAAACTAACCTCAGGAATGTCAAGACCTTCTCTAAGTAAATTAATACCAACAAGCACATCAAACTCGCCTTTGCGTAATGCTGTAATAATATCAATTCTCTCTAATGTATCAATATCACTATGTAAATATTTTGCTTTAACTTTGTTTTCGGCAAAATAAGTTGAAAGAGTTTCTGCCATCTTTTTCGTTAAAGTTGTAACAAGCACACGACCATTATTTTTTGTAACCTCATAAATTTCAGCAATTAAATCGTCCATTTGATTTTTAATAGGTCGAACTTCAACTCGTGGGTCAAGTAAACCTGTTGGGCGTATAATTTGTTCTGCAACATTTTCTTTTGCTAAACCCAATTCATAATCGTTTGGAGTTGCAGAAATATAAATTGTTTGAGGTTGCTTTTTTCTAAACTCATTAAAATTAAGCGGACGATTGTCCCTTGCACTTGGAAGCCTAAAACCATATTCCACTAAATTATCTTTTCTCGCTTTATCGCCATTAAACATTCCTCTAACTTGAGGGAGAGTTATGTGACTTTCATCTATAAACATAATAAAATCTTTTGGAAAATAGTCAATTAAAGTGTAAGGCGGTTCACCAGGTTCACGTTCATCAAAATAACGGCTATAATTTTCAATTCCATTACAAAAGCCAATTTCACGTATCATTTCAACGTCATAATTAACGCGTTGCTTTAAACGGAACGCTTCTAACATTTTTCCTTCACTTTCAAGTTCGGCTAAGCGTTCGTCAAGGTCGTTTAATATTTCTTCAGTAACACGTGCAATTTTTTCTTTGTCTTGCACAAAGTGACTCGCCGGCATTATTGGGCATTCTTTTAAATGGGTTACAACTTTATTACTCGCAATGTTAAACTCACCTATTGAATCTATGATGTCCCCAAAAAATTCAACTCTAATTCCAGCTTCACTTGCGTTAGATGGAAATATATCTACTATATCTCCTCGAACTCTAAAGGTTGAACGAGTAAAATCAATATCGTTTCGTTTATATTGAATTTCAATTAGTCGCCTAATTAATTTATCTCGCCCGAATTCAACACCTTCATGTAAAAAAATTGTTTGACGATAATATTCTTCAGGTGCCCCTAAACCATAAATGCAACTAACACTTGCAACAACAATAACATCGTTACGTTCTCCCAAACTACAAGTTGCTGCATGACGAAGTTTATCAATTTCGTCGTTTACTGAACTATCTTTTTCAATATAAGTGTCGGTCGCAACAATATAACTTTCAGGTTGATAATAATCGTAATAACTAACAAAATATTCAACTCTATTCTCAGGAAAAAATTCTTTTAACTCACTGCAAAGTTGACTAGCAAGGGTTTTATTGTGAGCAATAACAAGTGCAGGTCTATTAACATTAGCTATAATGTTAGCCATAGTAAAAGTTTTACCGCTACCAGTTACGCCCAAAAGAACTTGGTCACTAACACCATCGTTAATACCTTCCGTTAGTTTATTTATTGCAAGGGGCTGATCCCCCGTTGGCTTATAGGAACTATGTAGTTTAAATTTATCCATATATATATTATAACATAAAAGTGTGTCAAAAACACATTATTTTTATTTAATTTACAAAAAAAACTGCATTATGCAGTTTTTGTTTTTAACCTTGAATTTCAGTTTTATTCATTAAACCATTAAAAGCATTTTTAATTGCTTCTTTATCAAAATTTTTACTGCTAATATCCATAACTATTTCTCTATGTTCTGGACCATATGTTAACATTACTCTTTCAAAGTTTTTTGAAGATGTAATATTAAGTGCATCAATTTGACTTTTTGGTATAACAATAAATTTTTTGTCTTTTAAATTTCCATTTGTGCGTTGGTTATTAATAATAATTTCATCATCATTAACAAACAAATCATTAACATTATTATTAGAGCCTATAACAAATGTTCCGGCTCCACCAAATAGAACACCCAATACACCTAATGTATTAACTGCTATATTTACAGCCTTTTCTGCATTTTTGTTAAAACTAAATGTAAAGTGTTTATATTCAATAGCTTTCCCATAAGTTTTGTTAGCAAGCGTACCTTCTGTTGATATAGATTTTTTAGCACGTTTATATTTCATTAATTGAGCTAGCCCAAGCATAACAAACATTAATGCCATTACACCAATTACTGCCCCAAGAATTAAAAATGTTCGATCTCCCCCTGTTAGAACTAACACTGCTATTGCGGCAGCTAAAAATATTCCACCAAAAACAAATAAAGTTATTGCAGAACCCTTTCCTTGTTTCATTATAAATCCTCCTTAATATTATTTAATCATAACATAAAAAATTTTACAACTATATAAATAATGTTTATTTTTAAAAATTAAAAATTAAATAAATATAAAACTTTAGCGGTTAAAATATGTTCGTATAGATTTACAATAAGGAGAATTCCTCTTGCAAGTTTTGGCTTTGGTGGCGGATAACTTCCTACTACCCACCTTTGGCTGGGGTAGTAGGATTTGAACCTACGAATGACGGTGTCAGAAACCGTAGCCTTACCGCTTGGCGATACCCCAATGTTAATTGGTGTCAGACAAGCATTTAATTCGTAGGTCACTTCAGTAGCTCGAATGTAAGCTTCAGAATTCTACGATGTTTTGCTTGGCGATACCTTAATAATAATTTTATATTAACATAAAACAAGATAGTTTGCAACTTAAATAAATAAAAAAGAAGCATAAAAATTATGCTTCTATAAAATATAATTGACCTTTTTTATAAATTATTTTTTGTTTTAAAAGTAAATTTAAGGTTTGATCAAATCTTTTTGAAATATTATCAGTTAAACGACTATATTGCAAAAGTTTACATAGTGTTTTAAATATACCTTCACGTGTTACCCCAATATTATTTTTAATTACTTGTATCATTCCATGCGCAAGTTCAACTATACTAACATCTTCAACGCTTCTAATTGTTGTTTTATTTTGTGGAACTCTCAATTCAACTGGAGTTCTATTAGCCAATCTATAAAACCCATCTTGACAAACAATTGATTTTATTTTTTGTAATTTAAGTGTAAAATCAGCTTTAATATATGCTGTTGGCTTGAGTTTTCCATATGCAAAAATAACTCTTTTTAATAACAAGTTTAAGCTAATTGGCTCTTCTTCTTTTACAACTAAAGTAACAAGCTCTCTAAAATTAATACTTCCTTTTGTATATCTATCGCGCAAAGCAACCATATCTGCAATTTCATATTTTTTAAAACTAGTCAAGAAATCTTTTTCAGGATCTTTTTTTACAATAAATTCGCTTTCATTATTGGCTTTTTGAGGTTCTTTTTTCTCTTCATTGCCGCCACTATTTTCTAATTTATTTAAAGTTGCAAGCAGGCGTTGTTTTTCAACTTCTTTATTTAAGAACCAATCAGTAGACCATATTCTATAATACTTCCAGCCCATTCTCTCAAGCACTTCTTTTCTAAGTCTATCTCTATCTCTCGTTGTGCGTTGTCGTTTATATGTACTGCCATCGCACTCTATTGCAAGAATATATTTGCTTGGATCTTTTATGCTCTTTACTGCTAAATCAATCTTAAAACTTGAATATCCAACTTCACAATCAACATCATAACCTTCTTTTGAAAGAAAATTATATATTTCTGTATAAAGTGCAACTGAGGATTCTTCTTTGCTTTCTACTAACATAAAATTACCCGCTTCAGCATAATCTAAATATTCTTTTAAAAGTCTTGCGCCTTCTGATTGTGTGCGTTTAAGATCTATATTATAGCCTTTAATTGAAGCAACAAGTTTAACATTCATTTTAGCGCGCGTTACAGCAACATTTAAACGTCTCTCCCCACCTTTTTGATTTAAAGGTCCAAAATTATGAATAAATTTACCACTTGCATCTTTCGCATATGCAACGCTAAATATAATTGTATCTCTTTCATCCCCTTGAATTGTTTCAAGATTTTTAACTATAAATGGTTCCTTCAATTCTTCATCAAAAAATTTATTAAATTCAGGTTCATTTATCCTACGCTTATCAATTAAGCGTTCAATTAAATTTTGTTGGGAAATACTAAAAGCAACAACTCCCAAACTTCGGTCACTATGCTTTTTAAAATGGTCAAACACCATATCTACTATTCTTTTTGCTTCGTTTAAATTCGTTTTTGTTTTTCTATCAAATACACCATCTTCAACATATTCAAACTGTACTCCATAATCTAATTTATTTAATGTTGACGCTGGAAATGTAACAAGGTTCCCATTGTAATAATTTTTATTAGAAAATGCTATCAATCTTTCATCTTTGCTTCTATAATGCCATTTTAAATTTGCCTGGTCAAAGCTAGATGCACACAAATCTAGAATAGATTCAAAATCTAATGACGCATCAAGTTCTTCATTATATTCATCAGCTTCTTCAACTTGCGCAACAAAGAAATTTGTTGGAGGCATTTGTTTAGAATCTCCTACAATGATAGACTGTTTAGCTCTATAAATTGATCCAATAGCATCCCATGGATATATTTGAGAAGCCTCGTCAAATATTACAACATCAAAATCTAATTTATCATTAATTAAAAATGTAGATACACTAAGTGGACTCATCAAAAAACATGGTTTTAAAATTTGAACAACTTCAGGAATTTCAGTTAAAAGTTTTCTAACAGGCATTTGCTTTCTAACTTTATTCGCTTCGCGAGTTAAAATTTTAACTTCTCCACCTTCAACAGCAGATGTTATGCTTGGCCTTTTATTTGAAACTTTAGAAATAATTTGTGCTCTTGAAATTTCAAATTTTAATTTATCTTTTTTGCTAAATTCTTCAACTGCATGATCTTGACTAGTTCTATCAAAGTTTTTAAGCACATCGCTATGTGCAATAATATAATATAACCATTGTGTATTATATTCTTTTTTAAAATAATTAACCAAAGTATCAATTTCATTATCACTATCTAGAAAAGCATCTAAAAAGTTTAATAAATCTAAAACTTTTAACTTTGAAATAATGCCATTAATTTTATTATAATTTTCTAGCAATTCAAAGGAATTAATAATTCCATTTAGTTTAGTAGAAAATTCTTGTATGTTAAAATTAAAAAAGTCAAAATTTGAAAATCTTGAATTTACAAATTCCACACTTAATTTTGCTTTATCAATGCTTTTATTAACATCTAAAATATGCTTAAATTCATCTTTAATATTTTTAAATTCTATATCGGCATTAATTAAATAATCAAAATCACGCTTCATTGTGCTTTTTAAAAGTTTTATATCTTCATGTAATGTTCTAAAACTATTAATGTTATTTTTGTTAACAACTGAATATAATTCGCTAGAAACATTTTTAAATTGTTCTTCTTGTTCTTTAAGGTTATTAAGTATCTCTAAATATTTAACTGTTTCTTTGTAACTTAATTTATTATTTTCTTTTAAACAATCTGATATTTCAAATAAATCTAACTTAAAGTTTTTATTTAAAAATCTAAAAATGCTTTTATATTTAATTTTAAAATTCTTTCTAAGAGTTTCAATGTTTAAACTATAAACTTTATCTTTAAATTTCTCTTCAATTATTTGCTTGTTACTAGTAATTTTATCTTCAAGTTCACTGCATAATTTAGATAACTCTAAAAGCGATTCTAAATTATCAACCTTAAACATTTCTTTGTCAAAATTTTTAAGTTTTATAATTACTTCTATTACACTTAAATTATAATAAAATTGCTCTAATGTATTTATATCTAAATTATATTTTTTATTTAAATCTTCAATAAATTCTTCAACGCTATCAATATATTCTAATGCCTTATTTAAATTATTTTTTAAATTAACTTTTTCTTGATAAGTTAACTCTAATTCATTTAAACCATACCACGCACTTTTTCTATAATCGCGCCCAACAAAGTTAGTTAAATCTTTATATTGTGTAAGTAATTCTATAACACAATTATAAACGCTTCTATCTAATTTTGTTATATCATTAAAAACAAATTCTAAATCCTTTAAATTATCAAATATTGATAATTCACTTAAAAGTTCAAATGGCGTTCTGTCTATTTTTTCTACATTTGTATGTAATGCAATAGCATAATCATCCAACTTATGTTTTGATGTAATTAACTTTTCAAGTTCATCTTTTGCTCGAGCTGCCGTTGAGACTTTGCTTAAATTTAATGTTCTATAAAGTTCTTTTATAACATCTTTTTTGTTTGCCATGTTACTATGAAGTTCTAAACAAAAATCACTTAACCCAACTTTTTTTAAATTATTAAATACAACTTTTAATGCTGTCAATTTTTCGCTTACAAATAAAACTTTTTTATCGTTATATAAAAATTCTGCAATTAAATTTGTAATTGTTTGAGATTTACCCGTTCCAGGCGGACCTTGCAAAACAAAACTTTCGCCAGATCTCGCTTTTACAATTGCCTCTGTTTGACTTGCATCTGCGTCAACAACATTATGAAGTTCAACCTCTCTTCCATTTTTGAAAAAATTATCTATAAAATCTTTATCGAGAATATCTGCTTCTTCTACAGGCGCCAAATTTAAAAGTTTCAACACATTTTTATTTTGCAATATTTTATCTTTATTAACTTTTAAATCGTTATACATATCGATTTTGTGAAAAGAAAATAAACCTATATAAACATTATCTAAAACTTCAAATTTTGCTAATTTAGCAAATTCTTTAACGCGTAAAAAATATTCCATTAAAGTTTCATTTTCATGTTCATCATCTTCATATAAAGGCAAGGTTAAATTGTGCTCAGCTTTTAGTTTATAAGCCAATGTTGGATTAGTTGTAATTTCATCTTCGTAAAGTGAAATATAAAAAGGATTTCTTTTATTATCATTTTCAAGTTTTACAGGAACTAGTAAAAGTGGAGAAAGATATTCATCAGTTTCATCCTTCCATTTTAAAAATCCAAAACTTAAATATAAAATATTAATACCTTTTTCGTTAAGAGATTCTTTTGCAGCCTTTCTTATGCCGTCTAAAACTAACTTTAAATTCCAGCCTCGCTTATAAGCTAAAATATTATTTTTAGTCATCCTATATTCAAGCGCTGATTTTATATCGGCATCAGTTAATCCATCTGTTTTCTTTTTTCCATATATTAAAGTTTGATCAAATTTATATTCGTCAAACTCCTCTTCTGGTTCTTTAGTTATTTCACTTACATAACTATCAACATCATAAAAAGAAAACTTTTCTCCACTCTTAATTCTATTAAAAAAGGTACTTGCATATGGAGCTAAAATTTCAACAGTTTTAGACACTGTTGGTTTGAAATTTACTAATCTGTTTCCTCTTCCTAAGTCTAAAAGTTTTTCACACCATTTATCGAAAATATTTTCCACTTTCATGTTCTCCCAGTCTAAATAATTATAACATGAAATATTTATTTAGAAAACAAAAAAACAAGTTAAATCTTGTTTTATTTTGTGGTAATTTTTTTACCATTTAATTTATTTAACATAAGTTGCAAATCAACTCCATGAACTTCAGCAGCTTCTTTTAAAGTCTCCATTTGACTAACAGGACAAGAAAAGCAATGCATTCCAAACCCAAGTAAAATCTTTTTATTTTTTTTATCATAGCGCAAAATTTCGCCAACTGTCATGTCTTCAGTATATTCAACAGATTTCTTTTTAAATAAACTCATAATAACTCCTTCTTATTTTATTCTGTTTCCACAATTTCCACAAAACTTATCTTGCGGATAAATTCTAGCCCCACATTGACGACAAAACATGTCGACATTAACTTGTTGTTCTTTATTTTGTGTCATTTCACGATGTTCTAAAGAATTTGTAAAACTACCAACAGTAATAAATTCGCTATCATCTTTTTGTGGAGCATTTATTAACATGTCATCTAGCTTATTATAATATTGTTCACCAATTTCAGCTTCTTTAGTCTTTTCCTCATTTCTATTAAAAACAACCTCTTTAGCTGCATCTTCACCTGTATTAATATTTAGTAGAGCAACATCTTCAGCCTTTTCTCCACCATTAATTACCTCTACCTTAAGCGCTTTATCTAAATATGCTTCTGTTCCAACTTTTTCTAGCATAACCTCCTCAGTTTCAGCATTAGTGTATCTCTTAAATTCAACATCAAGAGTTTTATTGGCGTCGCTTATTGCTTTAATTTTTTCAAGTGTTTTACTTGAAGTTTTAAAATTTGTAAATTTTAAATCTGTAACTTCAATACCAATTTTTTTTAATTTAACTTTTGCAATAGAGTCTTTTGCTAATGCGCTAAGTCCATTATCATGCTCAGTAATATCTAATTCTTGCTTTTTGATTATTCTTGTAATATCTTTTATAATTGCATTTTTAGTTAATTTAATACTCACTGAATCTTTTATCATTTTTCTATCTTTTAATAAAAAACTTAAATAAACATCAGGAGCAATTATTTTGATAGTTAAAGAACATTCTATTTTAGTAGAAATTTTTTGTGATTTTGCAAATAGTTTTACTTTTTTTGTTGTTAACCCATCTAAAATTAGTTCCGACTTATTAATAAAATAAAGTTCAACGGGAATCTTTTTAACATTTTGTGAATTTGTTATAACATTATTACTTCTTAAATGATTATAAAGTTTTGGCATTCCCTCAAGCATAATTGCATATACACCTTGTGGAAAAATATCTAAAACCTGCCCTTCATAAGTTGCTACAACATACTCATTTTGCTTAACTTCTAAGGTTGTTCCTGCTTTAAATACTGTTTGGTCGAAAAAATTTACAGATTGATTAGCTGCAAAATTTGAACTTACATGTTCAACTTTTCTCCCAAATAAACTAAAGCCCAATTTTTCGACTCCTTATTTTATATAATTACATTATAAACCAATTTTTAAATTAAGTAAACCTATTTTAGATATGAATATTTTGGTATTTTATAAAATATACTTTTTTTAGAAAAGCAATCAAACTTTTTAAAAAGGAATATTTATGATTAACTGTTATAATTTAATTGGAAAACAAATTTTATCTCTTGTAAGTGGTGAAATTGTTGGAATTGTAAAAAACATTGAAATAAAGAACATGCGACTTAGTCGTATCTTAGCTTTCAATGATGAAAGTGAACTAGAAGAAGATTTTTTATTTGATGCAAAAAATGTTTTTTCTTTTGGTGAAGACGTTATAACTTTAAAAAAAGAAGATTTTGAAATTGTTCCAGAATACAAAGATATAAAAATTGTGGGAGCAAATCTTTTTAATCAAGAAGGAGTAAAATTAGATAGCATTATTAATATTTTAGTCGATGACTCCTTAAAAGTTATTGAATTTGTTGGAGAACAAAAAGCCTACTCTCCTTCTGAAATTTTTAGTATAAAAAATGATGTTATCCTTTTAAAAGGAACTGCAAAAATTATTAAAACTAAAAATATAAATAAGTTAAAAGTTTCTGAAAATAAAATTGTAAAAACTTTAAACAACAAAACTCAAACACTTACTCTTGCTAATGATATAGTTGTAAACAAAAATGCTGTTTTAGACAACAACACTCCAGTTGATACTATTGTATCTGCACCATCATCTCCAAAACGTACTCTTGCTAATTTTAGTTTTTTAATTAACAGGGTAATAACAAAAACTCTTTATGCTACAAATGGTAAAACTATCATAAATGTTGGTTCAATAGTTAATGAACAGACAGTTTTAAATGCTTTTGAAAATAATTTACTTAAAGATTTAATTGAGTTTTCTAAACCACAATAAAAAAATCTCGCTAAATTAGCGAGATTTTTTTATTATCTTTCTTGCCAATAATCAGGAGCAATTGAATTGAACTCTTCATTAAATGCAGCACCAAAACTATTTGTTATTTTTCCAACTGTTTTATTTTGGCCTACAACTCCACCAGGGTTTGTTGCTTGATAAATCCAACCACTTGCCAAACAGTTAGAAATAGTTCCGCTGTTTTCATTGGCTATTAAACCTTTATAACCTGATGTAGTTGTTCCACCTACATGACAATTATATAAGTTAAGATTTTTAATGATACCTTCATTGTTAAGTATAAAATTGTTGCAAATAAGATTTGAAATTGTGTGATAGTTACCATCTAACTCTCCAATAAATGGATTGTTAGCAGAATCTAAAACATTTTCAAATATATAATTAGATAAGTCAATATCTGCTGTTAAAATTGCTTTAGAATCTGTTCTATTAACTTTTACATGGTTTGCCCACCAAATAAAGTTTTGAGCGTTTGCAATTTGATATACACCACCACTCTTATTTGGTTGAATTCCTTGTCCAAGTTGACTTGTTCCACTTGGGTTAGGATTAGCATTTAATTTGTCTGTTACACAATTAAATACAGAACAACCTGTCATTTCAACTTTTTTATAATTACCAACTATATTACCAACATTAATGCCATCTGCAGTTGCTGTTATCAAGTCTCTTCCACCAGCAAACATATGAGAATTTGTTACAGTGCAATTTCTTACATATGCTTTATATGAAGTATTGTTAGCCTCATCTTCATCAACTTTTCCTATAATATAACCAGCCCCAGCTGTTACATTACTAGCATACACTTCTGCGTTTTTAACATTTACATCAAACACATAAGCTGTTTGAGTGTTTGCAAATAAACCTAGTGGTGTTGATTCTCTATTAACAATTGGTTGATTTGTGCCATTATAGGTGCCGGCTGGTTTATTAGTTATAAGTAAATTGCTTATAGATTTACCATTACCATAGAATGTGCCTGCAAAGTTTTGTATTGGCGCAAAATGCGTTAATTTTAATTCTTCGTCAGAAATTTTATTGTCTCCTAACCCTAGTTGTGATTTAAAGTTAGTAGTTGTAATATCACGTGTAAGAATATATGCATTTTCATTAACTATATATTTTGAACCCGTGCTATCTAAAATGTTCATTGCTTGTAAAGTTTCAATACTGTTAATTTGAATAGGATTGATTCGTGTTCCCACATCTTGTCCACCAACGTTTTTAAGTCGAGGGAAAACATCTCCACTATCAAATGTCCATGCTGTTCCAAGTGCAATGTATTGTGTGCCTACAATAACATTATTGTTAACTAAACTTGCAGCTTTAATTATATCACTTGAACCTTGAATATAGCCAATTGAAAAAGTGTTTTTCTTTGTGGATCTTATACTATTTGTAAATTCATTAACATTTGAATTTACAATTTTACTATCAGAAACAATATTTCCGCTAAAGTAACAATCGTTAATAATAGTATTACCTTGCCCTGAACCAACAAAGCCTGCTATTTTATTTGCATTTGCAACTATTGTGCCTGCAAAATAACATGAATTAAACGTTACATTTTTAGCGCTTTCAACTTGCCCTACAAATCCAGCAAAAGCATTTGATGCGCTACTACTTAATATTTTTGCTTTAGTTCCAATATAACAATAAGTGAAATATGAATCACTCGCAGTAGCAACAAATCCACCACCTATATTAGAACATTTTAAAACTCCATTAAAGCTACACTTTTCAATAAACGACTTTGTCGCTTTTATATTAGCAATTGAGCCATTTGCACTTAACTCTTCATTTGTAATAATATTTAAACCATATATTGTTGCATTTGAAATATTATTAAATAATGGTTTTGTTATAGTAATTGTTCTATCCTCAAGTCCACATAAAATACCTGCAAAATCTCCATTATAAGTTGAGTCAATTGTTGTGTTGGCATCAAACATATAAAAGCCCGTATTATCTGTAATATCACTCATTGATTGAATAACTTTAGGGTTAAGATTGTTATTATTTTGTTGAGTATTTTTAAATACTTCTGCTATAGGATTTAAGCTTACATCGCTTTCCCAAATTAGTGGGAATGATGGTGCTGTTGATGTATTAGCACCGCTTTCAGCTGTTTCTTGTCTAGAATAGAAAGCAAATTCTTCACTATAGGCTTCACCAGTTAAGCCCAAACCGTTTTGCATTTCACCAATAGATTTTCCAAAACCTTGTGCATCTGATATATTGTTAAAACCAAAACTTCTACAATAATAAACCTTATCCAAATTATCATTAGAACTTGTTATTGGATATTTATTATTTCCTGTCATGTTTCTTCCTGCAAAATAACTTTGAGAAATTTGACCATTATTTTGCATTACAAGACCGCTTGCAATCGTTGATGCACTAACTTCTATAGTTGAATATGAATTATTGATTAAACCATTATTATTAAGCACTAATCCACTTGCATCATCACCAGTAACTTTGCCCATTGCAAAACATCTACTGATTTTACCATTACTTTCTAATATACCAACTAAACCTGCAACAGGAGTTTTCTTAGCTGTTATAATTCCATTAAAGAAACTTTCATCTGCATTAGTACCTAACTCGCCAGCTAACCCAGCAATAACTAAGTTACTTTGAGTGGCATTTTCAATTTGTGTAATTGTTGCATTAGAATAAGAATATTTAATGCTTGAAGCAGTGCCTGCAATACCTCCAACTCGACCAACGTTAGTTACATCAGCTATAGAAAGGCTTGGCGTACTAGAAGCATTACTTGGAACTTTACAGTTACTATAATTAACACCAGAAGTGTTTCCACCAACAAAACCAACATATAACTTTTTTGAATTTATATATCTATTAGTCATGCTAGAAAGTGTTATTTTATAATTTTCTGAAATAGTAACATCTTCTATTGTTCCGCTATTTGCAAAACCTACAACACCTCCAACTGAAAGTGATTCTAGGTCGCTAGTGTTTACACTAGTGCTTTTTATAAATTCAAAAGCATTGGCTATATCTGAAGTTGGATATTTATTTACTACAACTTTTGAAGCATTAATACTTTGTGCTTTTCCAACTAAACCACCAAAATAATAACTATTATTTGTAAAATAAGTTTTTACGCTTACATTACTTGAACTATTTGTGATATTAACTATATCAGCACTACCAACAAATCCGCCAAAAGTGTGAGAAACATTAATTTTATTACTTGTTATCAATTTTATTGATGCTTCACAAGCTTTAAATGCTAAATTCTCCTCACCTATTGCTACAAATCCGCCAAAGGAAGATAAATTTTCATCTATGGCATTATTGTAAACAAGCTTTGTTTTACAGTTATTAAATTTTGTATTTTTTGCTGTATTTGCAAATGCTCCCCAAGTTGTTGCATTTTGAATGATATTATTAGTAATTATTAAATGATTAAAAGTTGCGTCTTCTACTCTATTAAATAAACTATAGCCATTTAAATTTAATTCTACAGTAGCTCCAGAAAGCCCACTGAAGGTTCCAGTAAATGTATTTTTAATTAAGCTACTTCCTGTTTTATTTGAAATATTATCGATATCACTAGCTGTTAAAAGAATTGAGTTTTCTACAATTACATCACTATTTAAAATAGTATCGTTATCTTGAGCGCTATTGCAGTCCTCAATAAATTTAATTAACTCTTCTTTTGTTCTTATCTCTACTGTATACGCATCAAAGTTTTTAAAGTTAACTATTTTTGGATAAGCAACCTTTTCTGAAATTGAATCTATATAAGATTGCCATACTTCATATATATCATAATAGAATGCAACAAATAATCTTTGACGAGTTTTTGTTCCTTCAACTGAATCCAATGTTAAAATTGTATTCTTTAAGGTTAATTTATTTGAATTTGTTTCATCTGGTTCATATTCAGTTATTTCTCCAATATTATCAAAACCAACAAACAAGCCCGTTGTGTCTGGTTTTTGACTATTTATTTCTGAACTAACTGTTGTATTTATATCTTTATCAAAATATTCAATATTAGCAAATGAAATTGCTCCATTTTCTTTTATATCACCATTTATATTAAAATATTGAGAAAGTACAAAATTAGTTTTTCCATTATAAATATCACTTTCAAAAGTTGTATTTACATTAGAATTTCTAACTTCAATTTTGCCGTTAGCATTACCATATTTTAATCCAATAATACTACCAACAGTGCTACTCATTTTAAGTTTTTCTACATGCATAGGCGTGTAGGCATTAAGTGCTAAAACATTAGTTAACACAACATCAGAAAATTGATTACTTACGTCTGAAGAACTAGAATCTTTATCTGTTCCGTGCATGTAACCAATCAAACCACCTGTTGCAGTAAAGCCATAAACGCTTGAAGTTGTATAAGCTGTTTTTACATTACCTTTTTTAATTATTCCAATGAGACCGCCAGCAAACTTAATTTTAGAGTTGTTAATCATAAGTCTAGAATAACTATACTCAAGTTTTCCATCTAAATTTAAACCAACAAGGCCACCAACGGCGTGAACATTATCAACACCAAATAATTGAGTATTATATTTAGTGCTATCAAAAATATTAGTTAAAGAATTAACGTTATCAATTTCTTGTTGAATTGAATCAACATGTTCTGCACGAGCAAAAGTTATAGCCCCGTGGTTTTCACCTATTACACCACCTGCTGCTAAACGACCTATAATTCTACCTTTAATTAAATCTGTTGTATAACGTAAATCTGTAACTCGGCAATTATTCGTAACTGCGCCTATAACGCCACCAACAACACCACCTTCAATTCTGTTGTTTTCAGAATGAAGTAAGCTTAACTTGGCATAAGCACTATTTGTTTCACTGCCATTATATACACCGAT
The DNA here is from genome assembly GCA_947089305.1 of uncultured Clostridia bacterium. Lineage (GTDB taxonomy): Bacteria > Bacillota > Clostridia > Christensenellales > UBA1242 > CAMUJQ01. The sequence continues at coordinate 2,622 of CAMUJQ010000011.1, read as the reverse complement.
AACACCACCAGCGTAACTGTTTGTTGATACAGCTTTGCTTATTTTATCTAAAGTTAAATTGATTTTTTCATTTTCAGAATATTTAATATCATCATTATAATCACTTATTGAGTTTTTAATTGTTTCAAAAGTTTGATTTAAGAAATTTTCGCCTTCTATTTTATTATCTCTAAATAAAGTAGAAGTTGCACCAACTTTACCAATATCTTCAATTGTAACATTAGAACCCGCATAAGTAGAAATAACATCTATTTCTGAATTACAATTAAATATTTGACTTTCTCCAACAACTAAGCCCGCAACGCCACCAACTATATTTTTACCATAAACAACAATAGGTTGTTCTTCTGTTAAATTTTTAGCTGAAACATTAACATTATAAATATTTGAATCACTTACAACACCAGCAATTACACCAACATTTGATACTAAACTTGCATATAGTTCTGTTACATCAACATTTAATGCTTTTACTTCTGCATTAATAATTTTAGCTTTTCCATTTACTACTTTTGTTTTACCAGATAAAGCAGCAAATAATCCAACACTTGCACGATTTTGTTCAGCAAGGTTAATATAAAGATTTGATATTTGCATACCGTTACCATCTAATCTGCCATAGAATACCGTTTCAGTGGTTTTAATTCTATTTATATTAGAATCAAACTCAATATCTTTAACAATTCTATAACTATCTGAGTTATTCCCTTCGTCTGCAATTCTGTTAAATCTTTCTGCAGTGTAAACAATTATAGGGTTTAATTCTGAACCATAATCTTGATCATAGTAATAATAACGATACTCATCTTCCGTGCCTTCATTAGATGTATACTCTAATGTTCTATGTGGGTTAATAGCAAAGTTTGACGAAACAAGTGTAGGTTTATTATACGAACCTATTTTAGCGATTTTCCAAATAGCATTATTAGAATTATCACTATTTAAATTAAATGCAAAACCTGTTAATTTAACTGGATCTGTTATATCGTCTTTAGATAGACATTGAACTTCTATTGCGCTTGAAATGTCTTGCGCTTCATCGTATTCCATGTAGTAACTGTTATAAATTGATCCAGTATTATTAGATTTTTCACCACTATTATCTGCATTAACAGTAGTTCCTGTAAATGGACGGTATCCACGGTTTGGTCTATAATCAACAACTTTTAATGCATCACTAAAACTTAAACAATTTTCTATTATTGCATTTTCATCAAAAGCAAGTGTTAAATCACCGTTTTGTTGTACAAAGCCCGCCGTTCCAACATTTCCATTTAATATTAGGTTACAATATGAATCTCCTATATACCCAAAATTTGAGTATACAAAGCCCGCAACAATTGTGCTAGAATAAATGCGACTTTTTCCACGAATATCAAGGCCATCGCTTTCTAAGCCACCTTCTGCATAGCAATATGAAACTCTTCCACTATTTATAGCAACAAAGCCTGCTGTAATAATGTTTTGGTTGTTTGTTGCATAGTTATTTATTGAAGTATCTAAAGACACATTAGCTTGATTATATCCACCAAATCTGCTTGATGCAACTTTTCCAGTATTTTCGCTAACAAAGCCACCAACTATAAAATTACCATTAGATAAACGAGTGCTATTCGCTTCAACGTATTGACCACCAACATGAATGTTAGCTTCAACAGCACTGTTTGTGATAAAGCCATTATTTACCCCAACAAGCCCACCTACTTTTGCTGTTACATTTAATGCTTGTGCTCCAGCATTAACTGGGAAAGGATAAATATAAATATTTCCTACTTTATTTGAATTGTTTTCAATACCCGAGGTTGTGAATATTGTTTCTTTAAATCTATCACTAATAACATCAACAGGCATTGCAAGAGTTTTACAATTTGTTACAACGCCTTTGTTTGTTCCTGCTAATAAACCAAAATTTAAATTAATTTGTGAAATGTTTGTTACTGTAGGTTTATATTCCCAACCATTTGAAGATTGAATAGCTATTATATTAAGATTTTTAACAATTGTATTCTCACTAATTTCAGTAAAGAAACCAACATTTACTGTATCTGGAATTTCTGTATTCTCTTCTGTTGTTATGAAAGCATTTTTAGTAATTTGGTCAAGAACCCCTTCTCCTAAAACAATGCTGTAACCATTACCATCTAAACTAGCAAAGTTGGCTACAAAGTTAGCTACATTTGGAACTATATTATTCCATTCATCTAATGTTATATATAAGTTATTTAATAAAATTAAATTTGCCGTTGTAGAACCTGAAATTATATAGTTTGCTAAATCTTCAAAAGTTGTAATAGGAATAGGAGAATCATCATTTGAAGATCTAAACAATTCAACTTCTCTATGAACATTATAAATATGATAAACCGTGTTAGATTCAGCATTAAAGCCATCTCTGCCTTGTAATACATATACACCATTTCTTATAGCTACAATTGGGTTAGCTTGTATTGACATATCGCCAAGCGCAGCAAATAATAAATCAATATTTAAACCTTGTGAATTATCGTCTTCTAAAACTTTTACAATGCTATTTTCACTAAAAGTAGGCCTATCAGTAAAATCAGAATACCCAAGTTCAACCAAATCTGTGTTTCTATATTTATAAGCTAAATATGGCAATCG
>CAMUJQ010000010.1 GCA_947089305.1 uncultured Clostridia bacterium | reverse complement strand
AAAAACTTGTGGATCAAATTGCTTTATAAATTGTGAAAGTTTAGAAGAAGTTGAAATGCCAAATGTTACAACTATTGGTCACCATACTTTTTCTGGCTCATCAATAAAACATTTAAGTTTGCCAAATTTAGAAAAAATTGGTGTAGATTGCATAAAAAATTGTCCGGGTTTAGAAACTGTTAATTTACCTAAGTTACAAAAAATGGGAGATTCTAATTTTAATCAGTGCTCAACATTGACTTCAGTTTATTTACCAAGTTTAACAGAAATGGGAGTAACTTGCTTTCAACATTGTTTTTGTTTAAAATCAATTGACCTCCCACTAATTATAACTATTCCGTCGTGTTGTTTTAAAAAGTTAGATACTTTACAAAAAATAAACTTACCTAAAGTAGAAACCTTAGAAGGTGGTAACTTTGTAAGTTGTGGTTTAAGCGAGATTGAACTACCCAATGTAACTAAGGTTGGTGGAACTTGTTTTGCAAATTATGAAAAACTTAAAAAAGTAACCTTACCAAAAGCTAAAACCTTTGAAGCTAAATGCTTTTATAGTTGCTATAACTTAGAAGAAGTTAACTTACCCGCTGCCGAAACTTTTGGTTACGACTGTTTTTGGAGTTGCTTAAATTTAGAAACTTTAAATTTACCAAATACCACATTTTTAGGTGCAGAAAGTATATATAACTGCCAAAAATTAAAAACATTAACCGCTCCAAAATTAAATTTTGTAGGCGCTGGTTCTATACAATATGATAGGGAGTTAGAAGAACTATATTTACCTGAATTAACAACTTTAAGCAGTGGCACTATTCGCATTTGCCCTAGTTTAAAAAAAGTGCACTTACCAAAACTTAAAACAATTTATTCTAATACACTATATCAATGTCCAAACTTAGAAACCTTAGAATTTGAAGAATTAACTACCTGTCCATATGATGTATTAATTTTTTTAAATAATTTAACTTATTTTTACGCCCATAAATTAGAAAGCAAATGTCCAGACAAAATTGAAGAAATTATGGCACGCTCACAAGTTGAGCACGATGCTAAGGTTGCTTTAAATAACCTTGACTCAAGGTCAAGCGATGTTAATTCAACTAAGCCACAAGAAGAACCTGCTTTACAAACAAACTCTAGCACTAAAAAAGCAAAAAAATAAAAAAACGCGTAAATCTGCGTTTTTTTTATTCACATGTCCTTTCAAGCCCCCCACACTTATTCATTTATAGTTTAATGTATTTTACTATTTTGCCTTCCCATTGCTATATTAATGAACAAGATAAACAATAAATTCATTTATTAATCAGTTTTTTATTCAAAATTATTATATAACCTTAAGGTTTCAAAATTAATCTCCTTGTTACAATTTACAACATTTCCATCTGTGAACAAATGTTCACTTATTTTATCTTCGGTAACATACTCATAAATCATTTTCTCTAGTTTTACATGCAATTTAAATGCGTTCAATAAGCATCTATACACTCTTTTAATTTTAGATCCAGCTTTTCTTTTAGTCATATGTTATCCTCCTATGCACATTTTAACATATGTAAAATATATTTTACAATTTAAAACAATCAAAAAAAGCCTATATTCGGCTTTTTTTGCATACTGAATAAATAAATTCGACAAATAAACAAAAATTAACTTAAATATTGCAAAATAAATTAAATAATATATTTTTTTATATCTAATGCTTTTAAATCTTTTTCAAAAACTTTATTTACCATTTCTTTAGTTACAACAATCTTAGTTTCAGGGTGTTCTTCGCTAGCGGTAAAAGAAATATCTTCTAAAAGTTTTTCCATAATAGAAAACAATCTTCTAGCTCCAATATTTTCTTTTGTTTCATTTTCAGTTTCAGCAAGTTCACTAATTTTCTCAATAGCATCTTTATTGAAGCTTAAATTAATTTTATCTACTTCAAGAAGCTTTTGGTATTGCATAATAATATTATATTTTGGTTCAGTTAAAATTTTTGCATAATCTTTTTTAGTTAAATTTTGAAGATCAACTCTAATTGGAAATCTTCCTTGAAGTTCAGGAATTAAATCTTCAGGTTTAGACAAATGGAATGCCCCTGCTGCTATAAATAAAATGTAATCAGTGTGAATAATTCCATATTTAGTGCTAACTGTTGTTCCTTCAACAATAGGCAAAATATCTCTTTGAACACCTTCTCTACTTACATCAGGACCGCTGCCCCCGCCTTGTTTTCCTTTAAGTGCAATTTTATCAAATTCATCAATAAAAATAATTCCTTCTTCTTCAGCTCTTGTTAAGCCTTCCTCAACACAAGCATCGTTATCAATAAGTTTATCTACTTCCTCATTTATTAAAACTTCTCTTGCTTTTTTAACGGTAATAGATTTTTTTGTTTTTCTTCCACCAGCAAAAGAACCTATTAATTCCCCAAAGTTAATTTCTGCCCCGTTACCAATTCCTATTTCCATTTGCTTAGGAGCTTCTTTAACAATGGTTTCAACCATTGTTTCTTCATGTTCTCCATTTAAAAATTCTTTTCTAATTTTTTCTGTAAACTCTGGTAATGGCATATCGCCTTGTGTTGATTTTTTTGCAGAGATAATAAGATCGATTAATTTATTTTCAACTTGTGTTTTTGCTTTTTCTGCAACAGTTTTGCGTTTTTCTTCTCTAACAAGACGAATACTAGCTTCCACTAAATCTCTAATCATGCTTTCAACGTCTCTACCAACATAACCAACTTCAGTATATTTAGTTGCTTCAACTTTAATAAAAGGCGCATTAACAAGTTTTGCTAGTCTTCTTGCAATTTCAGTTTTACCAACCCCAGTTGGCCCTTTCATAATAATATTTTTTGGTGTAATCTCTTCTCTATCTTGCGCACTAAGTTTACTTCTTCTATATCTATTTCTAAGTGCGATAGCAACGGCTCTTTTAGCTTCATCTTGGCTAACAATATGAGCATCTAACTCTTTTACAATTTCTTTACAACTTAAGTTCACCTTACACCTCCTCAACAGTTATTTTATCGTCTGTAAATATACAAATTTCTCCAGCAATTTTCATAGCTGTTTCAGCAATTTCTCTTGCATTCAAATTTGTTTTAGCCATTAAAGCTTTTGCAGCGGCTAAAGCAAAATTTCCACCTGAACCAACTGCAACAACATTATCATCAGGTTCAATAACATTGCCATCCCCTGTTAATAACACTAAATAATCTTTATTTGCAGCAATCATCATTGCTTCTAAATTTCTTGTTGTATCATTTCTCCATAAATTTGCAAGTTCAATACAAGCACGCATAAAATTGCCCGAGTATTTATTAAGTTGTGCTTCAAACTTTGTTGCAAGATTAAAAGCATCCGAAACACTTCCTGCAAATCCAATAACAACTTCACCATTATATATTCTTCTAACTTTAATTGCACTACGTTTTAATATATAAGTTTCTCCTGCTGTAATTTGACCATCTCCTGCTATAACAGTTTTTCCATCTTTTTTAACAGCTACAATAGTAGTTCCATCTAATCTCATTTATTTTCTCCTTCCATAATAAGTTGTTTAAAATCACAATCTTTTGAACTGCAAACTTTAAGTTTACCTTCTCTTGTTTTCTTTAATTCTAAATGTGCTTTACATTTTGGACATTTTTCATCAAGTGGAATATTCCAACTAATAAAATCACAATTTGGATAGTTATTGCAGCCATAAAATAATGTGCCTTTCTTACTTTTCTTTTCTGCAACTTCTCCACCACACTTTGGACATTTCCCAACAATCTTTTCAAGCTTTCTAATATTTTTACATTCTGGATAACCTGTGCACCCTAAAAATTTTCCAAACTTACCTGTTCTTATGGCAAAAGGTTTTCCACACTTTTCGCAAATTATATCTGTTATTTCACTTTGAATTTTAATTTTTTCAGTGTCATGACCAGCATTTTTTAAACTTTCTTCAAAACTGCTATAAAAATCTCTAATTTCTTCTTGCCACGTTTTACCACCATTTTCTATTTCATCAAGTTTTTCTTCCATCTCAGCGGTAAATTTAACATTAATAATATTCGAAAAGTTCTTATCAAGCACGTCATTGACAACTTCACCAAGTTCAGTTGGTTTAACATACTTGCCCTCTTTATCCACATATTGCCTAGCATATATTGTTGCAATGGTTGGGCCATAGGTAGCAGGTCTACCAATACCTTTTTCTTCTAGTGCTTTAACAAGTGTACCATCGTCATATCTAAGAGGTGGTTTAGATAATTTTTTCAAAGCATCAAGTTTAATTTTTTCTAATTCATCTCCAATTTCAAGACTAGGCAATTTAGCTTTACCACTTACAGCTGTTTCATCTGCATCTTCTTTGGTATCATTACTTTTTTCATTATCATAGTTATATGCTGCTAAATGACCAGCAAACAAAGGAGTTCTACCTGTTGCTTTAAAACCATAAACATTAGCATTCTCCCCACTTTCATCAACATTAATAGTTACTGCAACACTATTGAATGTTGCTTCACTCATTTGACTTGCTAAAAAACGTTCAAAGATAAGTTTATATAATTTATATTGATCGCTAGTTAACGAAGCTTTTACTTTTTCTGGAGTTAACTCAATATGAACAGGTCTTATTGCTTCGTGCGCATCTTGGCTATTTTTCTTGCCCTTAAAGGTATTAGGAGTTGTTGGAACATATTCTGCCCCAAACTTTTCTATAATAAATTCCTTTGCCATTTTTTGTGCTTCTTGCGAAACTCTAACACTATCTGTTCTTATATAAGTAATTAAAGCAGTTTTCCCTTCTTGTGGCAATTCAATACCTTCATATAAATTTTGAGCAGCCATTGAAGTTCTTTTTAATGTTAGCCCCATTTTATTTAAAGCATCTTGTTGCATAGTGCTTGTTGTAAAAGGTGGTTTAGCACTGCTTTTAGTTATGCTCTTTTTTACATCAACAACTTTAAATGTAGAATTTTTAATTGATTCGCAAATTTGTTTTGCTTCATCTTCGCTAGCTATTTTATATTTTTTATTATTTTTGTTTATTAGTGTTGCAACAAATTGAGGCGGATTTGATTTCTTACTTAAAGTTGCATTTACAACAAAACTTTCTTGCGGAACAAAATTTCTTATTTCATTTTCGCGGTCAACAACTAATTTTAAAGCTACACTTTGAACACGACCTGCACTTAAATTTTTATGACTAATTTTTTTAGCAAGATATGGACTAAGTTGATAACCAACAAGTCTATCTAAAACACGCCTAGCTTGTTGCGCATCAACTAAATTCATATCAATTTCGCGCGGTTCCTTTAAAGCTTTTTCAATTGCCGATTTACTAATTTCATTGAATGCAATTCTATTTTTTTGCTTTGAATTTAAACCTAGAATATTTTGCACATGCCAACTAATTGCCTCTCCCTCTCTATCAGGGTCGGTTGCAAGATATATTTCATCTGCATGTTCAGCCTTTTTTTTCATCTCAGCAACAGTTTGTTTTTTGTCTGGCATTATAACATACTTTGGCGCAAAATTATTTTGAATATCAACCGCTAAACTTTTAGCCGGCAAATCTCTAATATGACCTTTGGTTGCAAACACATCATATTCCTTGCCTAAATACTTTTTTATTGTGCCAAGCTTACCTGGTGACTCTATTATAACTAATTTACTCATAAAGTTCCTTTTACAGTTTTTATAGACTGAAGAAATTTCCAGTCAATTCCTTAATTATTCCACTTATTTTAAGAGTTGTCAACAAAACATTAACAGTTTGACTAGATAATCCAGTTTCTTTTACAATATCATCAAAATGCTTTTCCTCTTCTTTTAACACAGTTACAATTGCAATTTCATCTTTTGTTAAGTTTTCAAACTTATCCTCTTCAATTTTTTCTAATTTTAACAAACTTAAAATTGGATCAATATTAACAATTGCAGACCCTGGATAATGCTCAATTGTCCAAATATTTCCACTGCAACTTTCTTGATATAAATTAGCAACTGGTGTAAAAAAATCTATACCATAATCAATTGCATAATCTCTTGTGTGCTTTGCCCCACTTTTAACTTTGAACTGTGTAATTAGCACAACATCACTAAGTGCAGCAATTATTCTATTTCTAACAGGAAAATGATAACTTTGACTTAACACATGAGGCGCATATTCACTTAAAAGTAAGCCACCGGCTTCAACTATTTTATTTGCCAAGCTTTCATTAAAAGCTGGATAAATTTTATTAAATCCGCCACCAAGAACAGCAACTGTTTTAGCATTATTTTTTAATGCTTCTTCATGTGAAATACTATCAACACCAACAGCCAAACCTGAAATTATTACTGCACCTGCTTTTGCAATACCTTCAGCAAATTCATGTGTAACTCTTTTACCATAAGCATCAGCTGCACGTGAACCTACAATAGCACAAGTTTTTCCATTTAAACAATTTAAATCACCTTTATAAAACAATCCAAAACAACCCGTTAAATCAAAAACATTTTTTATTCTTTCGGGAATATTCTCAGAATATAAAGTAATTACTTTTGTATTAATTTCATTCAATCTTTTTTCTATCTTGTTAAGGAAATCTTTAGTGAGCTTTGTTTCAATTAAAATTTTATCGCTAGATTGTAAAATTGCTTCTAATCTCATATCACTATTTTCAATTGCTTTCAATACATCACTAGGCATTCCAAAAGTTTTTAGTAAATTATTAATTTTACTATTAGATATATTTAACGATGCCATTGCAGCATAGATTAAATCTTCTTTATTCATTTTACTTCCCTTTTAAAGTTGTTTACTATCTAGAGTGCGATACCTTATTGCCTCTGCTATATCAGTAAACTCTATATTTTCTCTTCCTTCTAAATCTGCAATGGTTCTTGCAACTTTTAAAATTCTATTATGAGCGCGAGCAGATAAATTTAATTTTTCAAAAGCCATTTTAAGTAAGTTTTTACTTGTTTCATCTAAAACACAAAACTTCTTAATTTGACTAGCACTCATTTTGCTATTACTATATATTCCACTTCCCATAAAGCGCTTAAGTTGCAAATCTCTTGCCTTGTCCACTCTTTTTTTAATTGTAGCACTATCTTCCTCTAGTTCATCTTTACTAAGTTCATTATAGGTTACTCCATCTACTGAAATATGTAAATCAATTCTATCCATCAAAGGCCCACTTAGTTTTGACAAATATTTATGTATTTGAGTTGCAGTACATTTACAATCTGTTGTTTTACTTCCGCGATACCCACAAGGACAGGGATTCATGGAAGCAACTAAAAGAAAGTTTGCAGGATATTCTACAGTTTGTGATTGTCTTGAAACTGTTATAACTCCATCCTCTAAAGGTTGACGCATTGTTTCTAAAACATATCTGCCATATTCAGGTAACTCATCTAAAAATAACACGCCATTATGAGCCAAACTTATTTCGCCAGGTTTTGCATTTTTTCCGCCACCAGTTAAAGCAACTGCACTTGCAGTATGATGCGGACTCCTAATAGGTCGATGAGTTATAATGCCTTGCTTTTCATCTAATACTCCAGCAATAGAGTGAATTTTTGTAATTTCAAGTGCTTCTTCAAAAGTTAAATTTGGTAATATCCCAGGAAAACTTTTTGCAAGCATTGTTTTACCACTCCCTGGTGGCCCAATCATAATAACATTATGTCCGCCAGCTGCAGCAATTTCTAACGCACGTTTGGCTGTTTTCTGCCCATGCACATATTTGAAATCGTTCATATTTACAACTGAGCTTTGTATTGCTTTAAAATCATTAGGAATTACTCTATATAGAGTGTCTCTTGGATTATAATCCAAATTACTAACTTGCTTAGAAATATTATAATTTTTTGAATTTACTTCATCTAACTTTTCAAAAAATTCAACAACTTCATTTAAATTCTTTGCAGCTAAAATTTCAATACCGTCTATATAACTTGCTTCAAATCTATTTTCATAAGGAACAATAAAATGTTTTTCGCCAAAATTTTTTGCACTAATTAAAATAGGCATAACGCCATTAACTTTTCTAATATTTCCATCTAATCCAAGTTCGCCTAGCATTGCATAATCTTTAACATATTTTTGTTTAATTCTTGCTGTGGCGCAAAGCATGCCTATAGCAATAGGTAAATCATATATTGGCCCTTCTTTTTTTGTATCTGCAGGCGCCATATTAATTGTAGCTTTAACTACGGGATAATCTAATCCACTATTTTTTATTGCACTTTTAACGCGCTCTTTGCTTTCTTTTACGCTATTATCAGGAAGCCCTACAACTTCATAACTAGGAATTCCTTGCGTTATGTCAACTTCAATATCAATTTGATAACCATTAAGTCCATTTAATCCATAACTTCTAACTTTTGCTAACATTTATTGTTTCCTTCTACTTTTGTTATATAAATTTAAAATATTTCTAAAATGGTAACATTTCCTCAAGAGAATAACTTTTTAATTCTCCATTAACTTCATTTATAAATTTAATACTTCTGTCCATGTAATGAAACATTTCTCTACAAATACCACATGAACTTACAACTCTTATTTTTAAATCATTTTTATGCAATTTTACTGCAATAATTTTTTTAAATTCGCGTTCGCCATTAAGTCTAGCATTTCCAAAGGCAACTGGCTCGGCGCAAAAACTGTGCCACCATGAAACATTTATTCCCGTATACATTTTTCCGCTTTGGGCAAGTATAACGCTTACAACCACACTGCGTTCACCAACCAAATCTTTATTCTTTTCAAGTAACTCCACAGCAAGGTCATACATTTTAATATCTTCAGCTTCGCCTTTAACTAACTTGTTTTTAGATTGTTTCATTATCAACCTCCTTTTTAATATCAGTCCTCCAATCTATTGGTGTCTTATGTAAAAATTTTAAATAATTATTAGTTCTTGCAAAGTGATTACAACCAAAGAAACCATTATATGCCGATAAAGGACTAGGATGCGCTGCTTTTAAAATTAAATGCTTATTTTTATCAATTATGTTTTCAAATTTTTTAGCATTGCCACCCCAAAGTATAAAAACAATATTTTCAAAATTATTACTAATTAATTCTACAATACGTTTTGTAAAAATCTCCCAGCCTTTTCCTGCGTGACTTAATGATACACCTGAACGAACAGTTAGAGTTGTATTAAGCAATAACACGCCTTGCTTTGCCCATGCTTCAAGATTTCCAGACTTATTTTCAATGCCAAGGGTATTTTTAATTTCAGTAAAAATGTTAATAAGACTTGGAGGCAGTTTAACTCCGTCTGGGACTGAAAACGCTAGTCCCATAGCTTGGTTCAAATTTATATATGGGTCTTGTCCCATTATAACTACTTTAACCTCACTGGGTTTAGTTTGGTTTAATGCGTTAAAAACTTTTTCACGCGGTGGAAAAATTTTTTGCTCATTATACTCTTTTTCACAAAATTTCATTAATTCTAAATAATATGGCTCGTTTAATTCACTTACCAAAAATTTTGTCCAATCTTCATTTAAATAAAACATAGTTAAATTATACCAAATTTATTTAAATTTGACAAACAAAGACTATCAATCTTGAATATTTTTTAATAATAAAATCTTTTTTTAAAACTTTGTAAATTTTTGTTGACAAATGACAATATATAGCATATATTAGTCATAAGTAGATACCGGAATCGTAGCCTTCCCGTGGCGGTATTGTTAAACTAATTGCGAGTTGATTAGTGAACTAATACGATTTTTGATTTATTATGTGAGCGATAAATTATTATATTAAATTGCTTCGCACAACAAAATTGTGTAATAAACATATATTTATGTAATGTTTAATACACAATTTTTTTGTTTTGTTAATAAACTTTAAAAAAACAATTGACAAAAATTATAAAATATAATAAAATTAAAATACGCGTAAAAAAATAAAGACAAATTAAAGTTTATTTTAATTTGTTTGTACTACTTGGCTTTGCTTCGTGGTACTCCGCTTAAAACAAATTTAATTCTTGGCATGCTCGCATGCCACAATTCAAATTATCTCTTGCGGGTGTACTACTCGCCAATAAAACAATTTAATATATCTTTGGTGCATGCGGGTGTAGCACTTTGCTAGCGCTCGTGGAACACCCTTCGGTATAAATGCCGATTGGTGCAAGCACCATAGACATTTATACCTGCGGGTGTAGTTCAATGGTAGAATGTCAGCCTTCCAAGCTGATTGCGTGGGTCCGATTCCCATCACCCGCTCCACAGTTAAACTGCTTTATGCAGTTTTTTATTTTACTTTGCTTTATAATTTATTTTTACACTTAAAACGTTTTATAGAATATTTTAATTTTTCTTTTACTCTATCAAATGTTATTAAAAACATTTAAAAGCTTATAATTATTTATACTTTACAATAAATATATAAATATGCTAATATTTACATATATTTAATTTTAAGGAATTTTATGGACAAATTATATAAAAACTTTTATAAAAAAGCTAAAGCAATATATAAAAATGATAAGTCTGGTCACGATATAAAACATATAAACAAATGTTTAAATTTTGCAAACAAAATTCAAAAGCAAGAAGGTGGAAATAGTTTTATTATTACAGTGTCCATTTTATTTCACGATGTTCATAGAATTATGTCTAACAAACAAAATAAATACATAACGCCTGAAACTTCAATAGATGAAATAAACAATATTTTAAAAGAATTCAATATAGAGAAAAATTTGCTAAATCAAATATTATACATAATTTCTATGCATGACAATAAATACACTTTTGAAACTCTTCCACTAGAACTTCAAATAGTCCAAGATGCTGATTTGCTTGAATCCATCGGTGCCCGCGGACTTAAGCGCGTGTTAGTTTATTGTAAAAATAAAAACATACCTCTTTATAATGAAAAACTTCCATTAAATACACAAGAATATGTTGTAAATATAAATCCAATTTCAGCTACGCATTATATATATCGAACTTTGCTACAAGATGCTAAATATATAAAAACTCAAACTGCTAAAATTCTTGCAACAAACGAAACAAGCGTTCCAAAAAAATTTATTGAAAAAATAATAAAAAAATATAATTTAAAAATTAATTAAAATGAACATATGTACATATAAAAAAATGGCAAAATTATGCCATTTTTTTATTGTTCTTCATTGTTTGTATCTTCTTCCTCTTCATCAATATAATCTTTTTCAAGTCTTACACAAACATCATTAGAATCATAAGCTGAACTTGTTAAATCAATTCTTGATAAATAAACACTTTTTCCATTTTTATTTTCAAACTCAGTATAGAAATATACAAATTTATTTGTTATGCTTGCAACACTATTTCCATTGAATACACATTTTTTATCTGAAGAAATTTTAACAGCATCCATTGTTTCACTGGCCATATATATTCCACCATCTGTATCGCCAGTTATATTATAAAACACATTTTCCCCTTGAACAAATAACAAATTAGCGCTTGTATTAGTAGTTAAAGTTTTAAAAGGAGGAACATCATTTTCAATATAATTAAATATATGAATACCGTCGCTATTTTTTACAACAATTTTAATTTCATCTGTATTCATAACTAGATAGTCAGTTGCACTTTGACGACTTATAACTCTATCATCTGAATTTTCTTCAAAATTAGTAAAACCAAAATCAATATATCTTAAATATGAATTTTGAACATAGAACAATCTTTTATTACTAACTCCAACTAATGTAACACTAGCTGTTGTTGCCCATTCTTCACTATCTTTAGAACCAATTTCTAAACTATATAATTTTTCATCTTCTACATAGAATATAGTTTGATATTCGCTTAAATCAATTTCACTTGTATGATAATTAAAATATGGCATTGCAAGTTCAGTAACTTTAGATTTTTCTAAAAACAATTTGTTATTTTTATAAATAGCAAGTTTATTTTTTCCATCAAAGAAAACACCATAAACATCTTTACCCTTTTGATAAAAATTAACTTGACCTTTGTCGGCATCAAAAGTGCTCATAGTGTGAACTCTTTTTAAATCTTTACCATTTAAATTAACTCTGTAAACTTCTACACCGCTTGTATTTGTTTCCCCACTTGAAACAGATCTTGAATTAGTGTGAGTTGTAAAATAAAGAGTGTCTCCAAATATAAATAACTTAGTGTTTTCAAAACCTGCAACTTTGCTCACGAGTCTTTCAGCCCCTGGAAGGTTACCTTTTTCATCACATTCAGGCAATGTTCCTTCATTAAACATCAAACTCTTTTTTCCATCTTCAGCCGTTGTAATATTAAAATTTGAATCTTCTGCCTTCACTCTATAAATAGCACTATAATAAATTTTGTCACCTTTATTTTGTTGATAATTATCTTCAGCTGCATTATAACCATTTACAAAATAAATGTATTCGCCTTTCATTACAGCTAAGCCACCATTTCCAATAACAGCAGCATTATAATCAGGGCCTGTTTTAAAAACTTCTCCACAGCCATAAAAACCAAGACAAAGTGTAAATATCATGCAAATAAAAACCAATACTTTTTTTACTTTCATTAAAATCTCCTAGATAGCAGTAATTATTTCTTTTTTAAGTTTAACATAATTTTTAACAAAATACAAATTTTTTAACCCAATTAAATAAAAAAGCTATTTTCATAGCTTTATTTAATTGAAAGAATTTTGAGTTCATATTGACCATTTGGAGTGTGTACAACAACAACATCTCCTTTTTTATGGCCCATTAAAGATTTGCCAACAGGGCTTACATTAGAAACCTTATTTTGAGATGGGTCTCCCTCAAGTGCGCCAACAATTGTATAAGTAATTTCCTCATCAAATTCAACTTCTAAAACTTTTACAACGCTTCCAAATTGAACAGTATCAGATTTTGCTCCAGTATTCTTAATAATTTTAGCATTTTGAAATTGAAGTTCAACTTCACTAATTTCTCTTTCTAAACTATCCTGTTCTTCCATCGCTGCTTTATATTCACTATTTTCACTTAGATCGCCATAACTTCTTGCAAACTCAATTTTATCTGCAACTTCAGCACGTCTAACGCCTTTTAAATATTTTAACTTTTCTTCTAGCTTTTTATAAGCTTCTAAAGATACATATATTTCGTTCATTTAATTTCTCTCCTATTCAAGTAACTAGCAAGAATTATATCGTTACAAATTGATTTTGTCAACCATTTTCGTTTGATAATATAATTAAAAAGTGATATAATAATTTCATGATAAAAATTTGGTTTAAGTTAATTACAGACGATAAAATAATAAAAAGCACTGTTTTTTCGCATGATGAAATGTTTTCAATTGATAATTTTACCTATTGCATCAACACAGTTTGTAACGATCTTGATGTGCCTAGTCCAATTATTTTAACTAAACATTTATTTCACTATATAAATTTTAACACTACAACTTTTACAAAAGATGATTTTGTTGAAACCTTTGATTATGATAAAATGGTTTTAGAAAATGTATATGAAGAATAAATTAATCTCATTAGACTAAACTACTAATTTTTTACCTAAGGAGATTTTTTTTATACTAAAAAGTCTGAACTAACTATATTTTCTCCTGTTTTTGCATCTTGCATTAACATGTAATATCCATTCTCTTCATCAACCGGAAAAAAGAAACAATATTCTTTAATATCTTCTGGTGGTGCCTGAGTTTTTTTAGCTTTAACAGCATAACAAATGTTTTTAACGAGACCACCATCATCATAGATTAATCCCAAACTATAATATAAGCCATCTCCGTCAAAATCCACTTTTGCAAATCTACTATTTGAAATCAATTCACTAAGTTCTTTATCTTCTGGATATGTTTCAAACATCTTTGCAACCTGGTCTTCAACAAGATTATAAAATATTGGAGGTTCTTCATCATTAACGCTTGTTACGCTTTTATTATAATTATTTAATTGAAAAGCATTAACATCTTGATTCTCATCAAAATTATTTTCATTATAACCAATTGAGGTTTCATCTTGTAAAACAGTTTCTAATTCATTATCTATTAACCTTTCAACATCTTCATTACTATAATCAAACAAACTTGCATTTGCAACTTCATCTAATTTTTTATTTAAACTGTTTTCTTCAACAGTTTTTGTTTGTTTTGGAACAACTCCTACCCGACCAAAGCCAACAACTTCTTTTTTAAAAGCTAAAATAACTTTTTCTTCTGGATCATTTCCACCATATAAAACAGGATTAAAATCTTCTTCATTTTGTGTACAAACAAGAGCACTAACATCGTTAGTTAAGTCTAAACTATTATTTAATTCAAAACTAAAACTTTCAACTTTATCATTAGGAACATTTATTGGACTAAGTAAATTGCCTGCAACTTTTATCCCTATTACTAAATTTTTCAAATCGTCACTTTTATAAGTTTTTAAAGTGCCTTTTAAGGCAACACCATTTTGTTCTAAAGATAACAAGCCTTTTAAATCACTTCTTCTTTCCGTTGAACTCAAAATAACAATTCTTTTACAATATGGCATATATAACCCCTTTTATTAATTTAATAATTATATATGCTTTAAACTATAAATAAGAACTTATTTTCTTATATCTTTTTAGAAATTTTAGTTATATAATTTGATAATTTGACGAATTCTTCACTAGATAACTCTTCGCCCCTAATTAATTCATTATTAAATAATGTTTTTAATACTTCTTTTGCAGTTTCTTTATCAATAAATTTAGATAAATTGCTTGAAAATACCTTACGTCTATTTTCAAACGCTGAATTAATTATTGAATTTAAAAGTTTAGTGTTTAAAATATCAAATTTATTTCTATTAAGTTTAATCTCTAATATAACGCTATCTACATTTGGTGAAGGCACAAACATTTTGCGATTAACTTGCCTAATTATTTTTGCATCCCCAACACAATCAATTTTAACTGAAATATTTCCATATTCTTTAGTTTTTGGCTTTGCAATAATTCGCTCCCCAACTTCTTTTTGCACCATTATATAAAATACTGTTACATTAAATTCTTCTTCTAAAAGTTTAAAAATTATAGGGCTAGTAATATAGTAAGGCAAATTGGCAACAAGCATAAAAGGTTCATTATTAAGTAGCCGATTTATATAATCTGCACTTAGCTTCATAAAATCAGCAAAAACTAACTCAATGTTTTTAGTCGTTTTGAATTTATCCGTTAAATAGTCTTTAAGAGTTAAATCTATTTCAATCGAAACAACTTTTTTTGCTCTCTTGGCAAGCTCAGCACTTAAAGTACCGGCTCCAGCACCAATCTCTAAAACATTTTGATTTTCTACGCCAAAGTCGTCAACCATACTTTTTATAAAGTTAGTGTCTGTTATAAAATTTTGACCAAAGCGTTTTTTAAAAACAAAATTATCTTCTTTTAACTTTTTAATTTCCAAATCTATCTCCAAAAAAATTTTTTACATTTTTATAAACTTGTTCTTCAAGTTCTTCTTCTTTAATTTCTTTAAGTTCAGCAACTTTTTTATATACCCATTTTACAAATTTAGGTTCATTATCACATTTTCCTCTAAAAGGCATGGGTGTTAAATAGGGCGCATCTGTTTCAAACATTAATTTATCAATTGGGCAAGCGAAAGCTGCCTCAGCTACATTAACTGCATTTTTAAAGGTTGTAACACCGCCAAAAGCAAAATAAACTTTTTCATTAAACTCGCGAATAAGTTCATTTAAAAATTCCTTACTTCCTGAATAACAATGAAATAAAATTTTGTTTAATTTTCCTTTATATTCTTTTAAAATATTTAAACAATCTAAGTATGCATCACGAATATGTAAACATACAGGCATGTCAAGTTTTACAGCAAGGTTGAGTTGCTTTTTAAAAAGCTCTATTTGTTCTAATTTATCATCTTTTCCATAATAATAATCAAGACCAATTTCACCTATTGCTAAAATGCTTTTTTCGCTCTTGGCCATGTTTTCAATTTCAATTAAGTCACTTTCAAAATAATTCTTAGCATGTTCAGGATGAATTCCAACTACTGTATAAATGTTTTTGTTTTGTTGTGAAATTTCTAAGTTAATTTTAGATGACTCCAAATTATAACTAGCGTTTATAATACTATAAAGTTGGTTTTCTTTCATTCCATTTATAATTTCTTCTTTACGCGGAAAAAGGCGTTGATCGCAAAGATGTGCATGCGTATCTATATACATAATTTTAAAACTCCAATACATACATTTTAGCATAAGAACATTTAAAAGGGAAACAAAATATGGAGTTTTTCTGGTTTTTACTAACAATTGCAGGAATGGTTGCTTGTATATTTTTAGACCCGTCAAAAGTGCTCCCAACCTTTAATGCAGCCGCTACTGAAGCAATAACTTTAACAATTAAAATGTGGGGTGTTTATGCTATCTGGCTAGGTTTTTTAGAAATTTTAACAACAACAAATTTAAAGCGCAAATTATTTAAACCTCTTAGAAAAATTATTAAATTTTTATTTGGCGATGTTGATGAAGAAACTGAAGGCTTTTTATGTGAAAACATAGCGGGAAACTTTTTAGGTGTTGGAGGTATTTCCACGCCAAGTGGAATAAAAGCTTGCGAAAAGTTACAAGGTGACGGAGCTGTTATAACGGCGGGTGCAAGCATGTTAATTTTACTTAACACAAGTAGCATTCAACTAATTCCAACAACTGTAATAGGGCTTAGAGCCGCTAGTGGAAGCGCATCTGCGGCCGACATCATTTTGCCATGTTTAATTGCAGGAGTTTTAACAACAGCATTTTCTATAACCATAACAAAACTTTATTGGAAATTTAGAAACAAACGTTTAAAGAAAAAAGGTATAACAATAGAGGCCTTGAATGAAAAATTAAATAAAAAAAGTGAGCTTTCAATTTTTAATAAATTGTTTTTTATTCATAAAAAAAATACTAAAAATAAAGTTATAAATTCATCAAAGAGGAATAACTGCTCCAAAAATAAAATTTTAAAGGAGCAAAAAAATTGAGTGAAATTGTTTTACCTATACTTTTAGTTTTATTAATAATTTATGCTTTTTTTAAAAAAGCAAAACCCTTTGCAAGTTTTGCTACTGGAGCGGGAAAAGCTTTTGACTTAGCCCTTTCAATCTTTCCTTTTTTAGTTGCAATTTTTATCATGATTAAACTATGTGAAGTTAGTGGTTTACTTCAAGTTGTAGCAAACTTTATTGCCCCTTTTTTACAACTTCTTGGCATCGATAAAGAACTTGCAATGATTGTTGTTTTACGCCCATTTTCGGCTAACGGATGTTTAGCACTTTTAAGTGACTTATATGCAAAATTTGGAGTTGATAGTTACATTGCACGCGCAGCAAGTGTTATAATTTGCTCTAGCGACACCCTAATGTATTTAACTGCCCTATATTTAAGTAAATGCAAAGTTAAACGCTTACTTTGGACTCTTCCGCTAGGCTTTATCGTTTCTCTGTTTAGTGGCGTTATAAGTTGCTTAATTTGTAGAGTGTTATAAAAAATTAATCTTTTATTGATTTTAACGCATCAATTAAATCTTCTCTCCAAGAAATAAAATTATGGTCACCACCAAAAATTTTAAATTTACAATGTAAATTTTGTTTTATTATATTTTTAAATTTTTTACCCTTATCTTTAATAAACCAACCTTCAAATTTCCCATAACTATAATATAATTTTGATTGAATTTTATGAACTTTAAAATATTTTAAAATTTCGTTATTTTCATCTGTCCATAAAGAAGCTGATTGACTTATTATAGTTTTATACACGTTTGGAAAATACATTTCTAAACATAATGCGGTTATAGCCCCAAAACTTTGCCCACTAAATATTAAATTGTTGTTATCACGTATTAGTTTTTTCTCACTCAAAAATTTTGGAAGTTCTAAACATAAAAATTCACAAAACTTTTTATTGAACACAAGTTCTTTATTTCTATTTTTTTGAATTACATAACAAATTATATATTCATCTATTTTACCACTTTCGGCTAAAGTATTTAAAGTTTCCTCTAGGTTTAGTGAATATTTCCACATTGCACCATCACTTAAAACTAAACATTTATAATTTTTTTCTAAATTATAATTTTTAGGTAAAGTTATTATAACTTCCCTGTCTTCTCCTAAAACTTCACTTTTTATGGTATATTTTTTGCTATTTAAAGTTTTTGAATTTTCTGGAATTTCAAAAGGCAAAATAAAATTATATGCAAATCCTTTTTCACCTTTCTCATTAACAACATACAATTTATTTTTTGCATAATCATCTTTTAATAAACTATTTTCTCTGCGTTCGTCTAACTCATTCTTAAACTTTTTACAATTTTTATGCAACCAATAGCATGAGTTAATACCTTGTGGTAAAATATGCTTATAATACCATACATTACTTTTAATTTGTTTAAATTGCTGTTTTGGAGAAAGTTCTAAAGAATTTATATTGTCGTCACCTAAGTAAACATATTCTACAAGCATTTTATTATTATTTAAGTTTGTAACACAAACACTACCATTGTTTTTTAAATAGTTTTTTATTTCTTCAAAATTTAAATTACTTATTATAGTTTTTAGATTCATAATCAACCCTTTTTATTCTATTTCTAAACTGCTAACTTTTACGTTTGTTAATTTGCCACCCTTTTTTGCTTCCACTAATATTGTTTTAAATTCGCTTTTGTGGCTTGCTTTAACAAAAGTTGCATTTTTTATTGCAAAGTTATTCTTATTTAAAACACTACTAAGTTCAAACACTCGGCTTGCTGGAAATACCAAAAATAAACTTCCACCAAACTTTAAAAGTTTGTTTGCCTCAATGCATATCTCACTTATGTTTAAAGTTATTTCAGCTTTTTCTTTTTTTGCAAGAAAAGGCTTTACACTATTTTCACTAAAATATGGTGGATTGCACACAACAACATCAAAAGCTTCAACCCCAACTATTTTGTGAAAATCTTGCACTTTATCGTTACAAACTGTAAAGTTATCTAATTTGTTTAACTCTATATTTTTTTTGCTAACTTGGGCTTGTTCGCCGTCTAACTCAACAAGCGTAAAACTCAAGTTTTTTTGCATGTTATTTAGTTTAACTAAAATAGAAATAATTCCCGAGCCACTACAAAACTCGCAAACACGTGCATTATTTTTTACATTAATAAAATTTGCAAGACGCACACTGTCACTTGTAAATTTATATTTATTTTTGAGCTGAATGATTTTGCGCCCATCAATTAATAAATCATCTAGTTGTTCATTTTCTAAAAGTTCCATTTATTAGTCTTCCTTATTAAATTTGTCTAACGAATACTCAATAATTTCACTTTTATCACCGTCTTCAAATTTAACTGTTACCTTTTCTTTTAACACATCGTTGAAAACAACTGTTCCAATTTTTCCATCAACTTTAACTGTGCTATTAACTTTTGGCATTTTAGCTAACACAGAAGCATAAAAATCATTTTCGTAACTCATACAACACATAATGCGCCCGCATAAGCCGCTAATTTTTGTTGGATTTAAACTTAAGGATTGGTTTTTTGCCATTTTAATTGAAGTTTGTGGAATTTGATTTAAAAACTGTCTGCAACAAACTTCTTTTCCACATGGGCCAAGTCCACCCATAATTTTAGTTTCATCTCTAATTCCAATTTGCTTAAGTTCTATGCGAGTTTTAAATATGCTAGCAAGTTCTTTAACAAAACTTCTAAAATCAACTTTATTTTCACTAGAAAAAGTAAACACAAGTTTAGAATCATTTAAACTGCTATCTGCTGTTAAAAGTTTTAATTCGTTAGTATGCTTTACACAAATTTCTTTAGCTTTATTTAGTGCCACGCGCTCAAACTTAACATTTGCCTCATGCTTTTTTAAATCTGCTTCATTAGCCGCGCGTAAAATTATAGGTAATTCGCCTTCACTATCACCTGTTACAACTTTAACAACCTCTCCAAAAAATAATGCGCCATCTATTTCTACAACAACTTTTGCACCAACATCAAAATCTTCAACACTTGTTACTAAAGATGGCATTCCACCTTTTAAATATTCTACTAAATATTGTTTCTGCATAAATATTTAACCTCTAAAATTTTTAATAAAAATTTATCTATTACTTGACCAAGTGAACAGTTAGCATCTACTTCTAAATTAGCCTTATTTAACGCAACTATACATTCACTTAAAACCATTAGTGGGAAATCCTCAATTAATTCTGCACTATAAATTCTATCGCTAGATTTTAAATTATCTTTAATAAGCAAATTGAAAATATGTCCAAAATAAAACAAATATTCTTTTGCTTCTTCTTTGCTTTTAGAAATTTTTCTACTAAAAAGAATAACCTGACTGCTGTTTTTCATATTACTTAAACATTCTTCAACAAAACTAAATTTTAATTTGTCATGCATTAATTTATTGCATAAGTAAAGCATATTTTCGCTTTTATCAATAATTTGTTTAGAAAAACCAAGTTCAAGTAACACATCTGTTGAAAGATTGTTTAAAACCAATTTTTCTGCTCTGCTTAAAATTGTAGGAAGCACTCCTGTAAAACTAGCAACACTTAAAAAAATAATTGTATCTTTAGGGGGTTCTTCTAAGGTTTTTAATAATTTGTTTTGAACACGCTCACTTAAATTTGTTTTTGCCATAATAATCAAAACTTTATATTGACCTAAGCTTGCTTTAAATTGAATTTTATCTATTGCAACAAGCACATCTTCAACAAGAATATTTCCTTTTTCATTCCCCGTAACTAAGTTTAAGTCTGGATGACTATTGGCTTCTACTAAAGCACTATTTTGCAATATAAAACTTGCTAATTCTTTTATGAAAGCTTCTCGCAAAACTGTATCTTGATTCATTACAATATAGGCATGCTTAGCTTGGCCAACATTAAACGCATTAACAAAATTTTTATAATCCTCACTATTTTTTATTACGTTTGATAAATTACTCATATTAACATTATATATTATTTATTAAAAAAATCAAATTCTTTTTTAGATACAAAAAAAAGTTTGCTTAAAGTTCAAGCAAACTTTAATTCATTTTAATTGTAACATTTGAAGGTGTTTCATCTAACCCTTTATAACCTGGAGTTTGATCAAAAAAGTAAGAATAATCTGGTGAGATAAAATGTTTTTTATAAAATTTTCTAATTCTTTTAAATACTTCAAATGTCGCACAATAATTATTTAATATGGCAGTGAATTTTTGATTTAATTTTTGCATAGTTTTAGTTAACTTAAATTTTTTATCTTGTTGCAATTTTTTAAACATTGAGTATATATTTTCTTCGTTAATGTTACCTATTGCAATTTTGTCCATATCTTCATAGGTTTTGTTGCAATCACCAATTTTACCATCAAACGTTATTTGCACAATTGGCCCTATCATGCACAAGTCTTTATAGCCTTCTTTCATCCTCCAATAAAGTGCTGCATATTCAGTATTAGGAGTTTCTTCTTTATAAATGTATTGCAAATTTTTTGCACGACCATCATTAAAAACAGTGTAACTACATAATTTGTCTATTTCAACGGCAAAATTATTTACAAGTTTTTCAACATTACGTTTTACTTGTTTACGGGAACTCAATTGATCTATTGCATTTAAATGGTATTTATCTAAACTTATAATTACACGCATAGAATATTCATGCCCTTTTCTTGGAACTATTCCTTTTGCTCCACATTCAACATCAATAGGATTTATACTTTCTTTGTTACTTTTTTCACAATACTGTTGCAACTCTTTTAAACAATTAATATATTCATCACTTATGTCAACTGCATTAGTAAAAATAACTGCAGAATGCACTTTTGTTTTGTTTTTATTTATTTCTTCTAAAACTTTTTTAACTTTAGGCACAGCAAGAGAAGTTTCTCCACCTGTAAATTGCAAACATACTATATCATCAATATCTTCAAAAACACGCTCAATAGTTTTGTCATCCATGTCTTTGTTTTGACAATCTCCTCGAGCACAATGAGCACAATTTAAATTGCATCTTCTTGTTAACTCCAAAGCAAGATTTTGCACAATAATTTCTTTATCTTTCATAATAAAATCCTTTAAAAAAATAATA
Source organism: uncultured Clostridia bacterium (assembly GCA_947089305.1). Lineage (GTDB taxonomy): Bacteria > Bacillota > Clostridia > Christensenellales > UBA1242 > CAMUJQ01. The sequence continues at coordinate 514 of CAMUJQ010000010.1, read as the reverse complement.
ACATGCAAATATGTGCATGTCAATAGGCAAATTAGTTATTTTTAAAAAATATAACTCTTCTATGAATTACGCGTTTAATTAAAATTCTATATAACGTGTTTGTATAAACATAATTTTAAGTAAAGCAATATAAACAATATGATTAAAAAAATTACAAATTTCAAAACGCATTGCACTAAATAGTAAAGCTAAAAGAGCAACCACAGTAAGTTTGTCGATATATATTATAAAACTTGCAAAGTTCAATTGATTTTTTGAAACCGTCATTCTTTTTAAAATCTGCTGGCAAATATTTTGGACTTAATTTAATACCTGTTTCATTTATAAATTGACTGCTTTTATGTGGGCTTATTGAAAGAGTTGTTGTAAAATAGTCAAACTCATTTTTTATTGCAAAATCGCGAGTTGTTTTTAAGCGGTCTGCAATGCAAATTTCACATCGCATACCACCCTCTTTTTCACTTTCTTTTCCTTTCACTAATTTATAAAAATATTCACTATTAGGCTTTTCACA
>CAMUJQ010000009.1 GCA_947089305.1 uncultured Clostridia bacterium | reverse complement strand
CCTGGATGGGGTTCGAACCCACGACCTCTAGCGTGACAGGCTAGCGTTCTAACCAGCTGAACTACCAGACCAAATAATAATTTACAACACAGCAACTTAAATTTGTTTTAACAGGCATTATTAATAAAGTAACACAATTTGGTGGACATTATTACATATCACCCATACTAATTTTATCTTTGATAAAAATTTCATAATTTGTTTTGCAACAAACTTTAGTGAACTTTATCTTAGATAACTCCTCAATTTAGCCGTAACTAAATTTTGGTGGGCCTTCACGGACTCGAACCGCGGACCGACCGGTTATGAGCCGGTTGCTCTAACCAACTGAGCTAAAGGCCCGTAAGTATGGTCGGGGTGAAGAGACTCGAACTCCCGGCCCCATGGTCCCAAACCACGTGCGCTACCAACTGCGCTACACCCCGCCACCTAAAACAGCATTTTTTTCAAGATTTGCGTGCTGACTATATTAGTTTATATTATTTTACAATTTCTGTCAACTGTTTTTTAGATTTTTTCAAACATTTTTCTTGAAGTTTAGAAAATTCATTTGCAATTTTTTTAGTTGCTAACTGTAAATTTTCGTGAGTTACCTTTTCAAATTCAGTTAAATCAAAAGGTTCCCCCACTTCTATTCTATTCCAAATAAAAAATCTTGGTTTCTTTTTTACATACATAGGCAAAATTTTTACTTGAGTTTTTATTGCAAGCATTGCAACTCCATTCTTTAATTCGCCCATTTCTTCAGTTGATATTTTTTTTCTTGTTCCTTCTGGAAACATTGCTAAAACTTTACCGCTTTTTAAAAGTTTTTGGGCATCTTTAAAAAAAGCTAAATTAGGTTTTCCTCTATCAATTAAATAACAACCAGTTTTTAATATAAGCCATTTCATAAACTTATTTTTACCTAGTTCACTTTTAGCAACAAAATGTTGTCTTCTTCTAAATTTAATTCCAAGTAATGGAATATCTAGCAAACTCTGATGATTACAAATTAAAATAAAACCTTGTTTTTTTAATTTTCTTAAATTTTTTCTACCCTTGACTATTGTTGGCATGAAAATAGTAACAGGTAAAAATGCAATAATAAATAGAATGATATATAAAAACATTTTTTAGTTTCCTTTTACATATTTAACAATTTCAGCAATAACTTCATCTATTGTCATTTTACTTGTGTCTATAACTTTAGAATCTTCACAAACTTTTAAAGCACCATATTCTCGATGTGTGTCGTTATAATCTCTTTTTGTAATTTCTTTTTCTAAATCTTTAAGAGTAACTTTTTTATCTCCTGCTTTAACTAATTCTTCAAATTGTCTTTTGGCACGAACTTTAACTGATGCCGTAAGAAAAATTTTATAATCAGCATTAGGTAAAACATGGGAACCAATATCTCTACCTTCAACAACAATATTTCCTTTTGCTGCAATCTCTCTTTGGATTTTAATAACATAATCTCTAAGTGGCTTAAAATGAGATATTGTTGAAACAACTTTTGATATTTCATAGGCATGCAAACCTTTTGTTACATCAACTCCGTCTAAAAATGTGTGTTGCATTTTTCTTCTATCATAATTTATTTTTATATCGAGTGTTTTAACAAATTTTTTTGCATCTTTGTCATTTTCAATTTTTGCATTTGAATTAATATATTTTAAAGTAATCGCGCGATAAATATCTCCTGTGTTAAGTTTGTTAACTTTTAAAATTTTAGACACTCCAGTTGCAATTGTGCTTTTTCCCGCACCAGCAATTCCATCTATTGCAATAACAAAGTTTTCTTTCATAAAATTACTCCTTATACTTACTTGCATTCATTCCAGCCAGTTTTCCAGTTGCAAAAGCGAGGTGTAAATTAAACCCACCAGTAAGAGCATCAACATCAAGCACTTCTCCTGCAAAATAAAGCCCTTTAACCTTTTTACTCTCCATCGTGCTTGGATTGATTTCATTAACATTTACTCCGCCTGAAGTAATAATACCCATATCAACATCATACAACTTTTTTCCACTAAATTGTAAACATTTTAAAGTATTAATAAATTGCTTACGCTCCACTGTTGTAATAGAATTTAGTTTTTTATCTGCTGGAATTTTTACTTCTTGAATAAAATAATCTATTAAACTTTTTGGCAAATAGTCTTTTAACAAATTTTTAAAATTAATATTTGGAGAATTTGAAACATCTTTTAAAAACCTATTTTCAAGTTCACTAAAACTTACACTTGGTTTTAAATCTATTTCAAATTTCATTTTGTCTATTTGTAAATTATTAACAAAACTAGACATACTAAGAGCAATAGGCCCACTTATTCCATCTTTTGTAAATAACATTTCGCCAAAAAAACTTTTTATAATTTTGCCATCCAATTTAGAAGTTAATTGCACATTTTTTAAACTCAATCCCTCTAAACTCGCAACATTTTCTTTTAAAGCGATGGGAACAAGCGCTGGTTTTGGATTTACTACATTAATGCTAAAAGATTTTGCAAACTTATAACCATCCCCATCACTTCCTGTCGCCCTATAAGAAAATCCACCTGTGCATATAATTACACTGTCAAAATCCATAACTTGATTTTTAAATTCTACTTCAATATCTCCGTCATCTAATTTTTCTAGCTTCAATACTTTTGAATTAAGCTTAATATTAACTCCGCTTTTAGTGCAAGCTATTTCTAGCATTTTAATAACATCACTTGATTTATTGCTTGCTGGAAAAACTCTTCCACCTCTTTCAACATTTAATTTTAAACCAAATTGTTCACAAAAATCACATAAATCATAATATGTAAAATTATTTATGGCAGAATATAGAAATTTATTATTGTTAACAACATTTTTTAAAAATTCGTAAGGTTCTCTACTAGCAGTGTTAGAAATATTACAACGGCCTTTTCCCGTGATATAAATTTTTTTACCTAATTTTTCATTTTGTTCAAAAAGAGTAACTTTTGCCTTTTTATTTTGTGCAGCAAAATATGCTGCCATTAAGCCAGCTGCTCCGCCCCCAATAATTGCTACTCTCATTTTCCTAAACCTTTTAAATAATATATTTCAGCGCTTGAAAGAGGTCTAACATCTCCGCGCTTAAGTCCACCTAAATTGATTTCACCTATACTCTTTCTTACAAGAAAATCTACATTTTTATTGATTGCTTCAAACATTTTTCTAATTTGACGATTTCTTCCTTCATATATACAAACTTCAACTCTTGTTTTATTGTCTTTAAATTCAAGTTTATTAACAATACTTTTAGCAGTTAATTTGCCATCAACCATAACACCATTCTTTAATGTATCAATGTCTTGTTTTGTTAATTCCCCTTCAACGCGAGCAATATATCTCTTATATACTTGACGACTAGGGTGAGTTATGTTTTCACAAACGTTCCCATCATTTGTTAAAATTAAAAGTCCTTCTGTATTATAATCTAATCTACCAACACAAAAAAGTTTTAACTTCTTATAAGGTGCAGGCAAAATATCAAAAACAGTTTTTCTATCATGCTCGTCTTTGTTTGTACATACATAACCTTTAGGCTTATGCATAGCAAGATATGTAAAACTATTTACAGGAGTAATTGGTTTCCCATTTACAATAACAATATCCCCTTCAGCTACATCAAAAGCAAGGTCACATAAAACCTTGCCATTAACTTTAACTTTTTTTTCTAATATTAAATTTTCAGCTTGTCGTCTTGAACATAAACCTGACAAAGCAATATACTTATTTATTCTCATAAAATTCCTTTTTACAAGTTTAAACTTTATGAGAGATTTTGTCAACTAGTTAACTAAGTCTTTAATAATATCAATAATATCTTGTTCAACCTCTTTCTCTTTAATTTCTTCGCAAGTTTTAATATCAAAAGTTGCTAAAAGTTCATCTTTTAAAAATACTTCAACTTTTCCAACAATAACATCCTTTGCTATAGGAGCATTTAATTCATTAAATGTTGTTTTAAAATCAATCATTTCAGCATCTTTCTTTGTAAGCAATTTTGTAAGTTTTCCATCTACATAACATTCAACACTTGATTTAGCTGCGTTATTTACGTTTAGAGCAACGTTATCAAATTCTAAGTTAAGAACACTATATTTATTAAATGCCTCTTTTAACATCTTTGCACTTTCTTCAAACATAGGTCCACAATTTAAAACTACACAAACAACTTGCATATCATCTTGTTCTGCTGCCGAAACTAAACATCTTCCAGCTTTAGTTGTGTAACCCGTTTTAACACCTATTGCCCCATCTACCATATGTAATATTTTATTTTTATTATAGAAGAATTGAGGTTCAGTTGTAGCCGTTGCACTTGTTTTATGCATAGAGGTTTTTGTTATTTGTTTAAAAGTTTCATTCTTTAAAGCATATGCAGTAATTTTAGCTAAATCTTCTGCTGTTGTATAATGGTTTTCATTATCTAATCCATGAGGATTTACAAAATTAGAATTTGTTGCCCCTGCTTTTTTTGCAGTTTCATTCATAAGCACAGCAAACTCATTTTCTCCACCTGCTACTATATGAGCAATTGCAGATGCTGCATCATTACCACTTCTTAGCATTAAACCATAAAGTAAATCTATAAATTTAATTTCTTGATTTTTTCTTAAATAAATACTACTACCTTCTACACCAACAGAAGCATTTGGCACTTTAACAATTTGTTCTAAATCATTAAAATTTTCAATAGCTGTAATACATGTTATTATTTTAGTCGTTGATGCATTTTTTCTTTTATCATTTTCATGACTCTTCGCTAAAACTGTATTTGTTTTTGTTTCTAGCAAATAATATGAACTTGCACTTGATGAAAAAGCTTCAACAGTTTTTTGTGCTTTGTTACTTAAATACACTTCTCTGCTTGCACTTGCGCATAAAATTATAACACATAAACAAATTAAAATTGTTGATAAAAACTTTTTCATTTTTTCTTTTTTCCTCCCATACTGTCACAATTTTTTGTAAAACAATTAACTAAACTAGTCGCTATATCAACAAGCATTTCAATTCCATTTGGCTTATCAATAGGTAAAACTTTAACATTTCCATTCTTAATTGAAATAAATGCCAAAGGTTTAACGCCATATCCTCCACCAATACCACCTGATAATAACGGAGTAACATTTTTATTTTCGCCATATTCGCCGCCACCAGTAACATAACCTGCACTAATTTTACAAACAGGAATTAATGTTACGCCATCTATTTCAATTTTATTGCCTATTACACATTCAGCATTTGTTGTTTGCTTTAACTTTTCTAATGCAATATTTATTACTTCATCTAAACCTTTATTCATTATATTTCCCCCTTTTAAATGCTTAATAATACAGCTCTAAATATTCTTGCAATACTCGTTTTTGTATCAAAACGCAAAAACATTTTTCCTACATTGTCTTTTGTTGTGGAGTCTAGATTTAATAATAAATCTGCCTTTTGTTTATTTACCGCAATTGCTCCAAGTGAACCAAAACTTGTAAGTACACTTCCACACAATAATGCAGTTATTTGTGCATCATCTAAAATCCCAGCTAAAGCATTAACTTGCAACTTATTATCTGACAATAATTTAGCTACATTTATGCCCATTTTAGTTTCAAATTTATTCATTGGTTTTATTTTTAACTTACTGATTTTACCATTATTTTTTTCAAGATTAATTGCACAATTTGCATAATAAATTTTTAAATTTATCAACCTTAAAAAACCAAATAAATAAATTTGTACTCGCATTTTAACATTTAGCAAATCTAAACTAACTTTAATTTTTATTTTAAATAATTTAAGTGCTAAAAATAATACAAGTATTGTAACAAGCATAAATATAAAAACATTTGTATTCATACTTTTCATAATATTATTGTCTGTAATTAATAAAAAAAAATTCCTATTTTTTTAGGAATTTAATTTACATTTTGCATATTCTCTTGTTCAATATTTTGAGGTTCTTCATTAACTTTTTCTTTAGATAAATCTTCTGCATGAAATAATTCATTATCAATAGGTTCTTTTGTATTAATAGTTTTAAGAGAAGATAAAATTTCTTCATATTTTGGAAGACTTGCTAAATCCATTAACTCAAAACGTTTTAAAAAGTCATCAGTTGTTCCAAACAAAAGTGGCTTACCTATTGCATCTTTTCTTCCAACAATTTCAATTAAACTATTTTTAGCTAATAAGTCAATTGCATAATCACTATTAACCCCTCTTATCTCTTCTATTTCAAGACGAGTAATTGGTTGTTTATAAGCAATAATAGCAAGCGTTTCTAACGTCGCACGACTCAAAACTTTTTCTTTTATTGGATTTAAAACAGCTTCAATAACACCAGAATTTTGAGGGTTTGTTGCAAATTGAATTTTATTTTTAAATTTAACAATTTGAATACCACTGGTTTCATTATATTTTTTACATAAATTATCAATTGCTTTATTTAAAGCTTTTTCTGTAACTTCAAATTTTTCACTTAATAATTTAAGTTCAACTGCTTCTCCCGAAACAAACAAAACACTTTCAATAACACTTTCTAAATTTTCCATAATTCTTTATCCTTTTTAGTTAAAATTATTCAACAATATCTCCACTCAAATCAACTTGACTTATTTCTGAATTAAAGAATTCATCATTTCTTTTAATTAAAATATCAGCAAATTGCTCAGGTTGTAAAACAATAATTTGTTGAAGTTTAAGTAATTCTAAAACAGCCATAAATGTAGTGATAATCTCCATTTTAGAGTATGAATCGTCAAACATTTCAAAAAATGATAACTGCTGACTATTAATCAAAGTATGTTTAATTTCAAAAACCTTATCTTTAATTGTAAATCTATCTTTTTCAATTTTTCGTTCAACTGGCACGGCGCTTCTAACTTCGGCTTTATGCAAAATGTTTGCAAAAGCTTTAATAAGCTTATCTAAATTGAAATCCTTTAAAACAATTTTAAAATCATTAGCATTTTTTTCAGGCTCTTTATAGAAACGATCTACATTTTCATGTTTTTTCAATTCTATACTAGCTTCTTTTAAAAGTTTATATTCTTCTAGTTTCCTAAGCAATTGAGCTTCAGTATCTTCTTCCTCAATAATAACTTCAGGCTTAGGTAACAAGCTTTTTGATTTAATTTCAATTAAGGTAGCCGCCATATCGATAAATTCACTCTGCTTTTCAAGTTCAAGTTCACTAAGCTCTTTCATATATTCTAAATATTGCCCCGTTATTTCACTTAGTTTAATTTCTTTAATATCAAGTTTTTTATCTCGAATTAAATGCAAAAGCAAATCAAGTGGACCTTCAAAATTAGAAAGCTTATACTTGATTTTTCCCTCAATTTCATCATTAAAGTCTAACTGCTCTGTTCTTTCGCTCACCAAAAAATTTCTCCCTTAAAATAGTAAAGACCACATATTCAATAAACCATTAAAAATTAATGTAGTAAAATCAGTTAATACCCAACTGAAAGCAACGATAATAGCAATTAAAATAATTGCTCCATATCTTATAGAAAATTGTAAAAATCTACCCTTATCTTTAACAAAAGTCATAATAAAATTAAAACCGTCTAATGGATAAATAGGTAAAATATTAAATACAGCTAAAGATATATTATAAACTGTAAAGTAAAGGAAAAAGTAATTTACAAGATAGGCAAAAAAGTTTATATTAGTTAGATATTTTTGACATACAACAAACAATAAAGAACTTAAAAACGCTAAAATAATATTCATCAATATTCCAGCCATACTAACAAAAGCCATATCACGCTTATAATGTTTAAAATTATTTGTATTCACAGGAACGGGTTTAGCATAACCAAAACCAAAAAGCAAAAGCATTAACGCACCAATCCAATCCATATGCTTAAATGGATTTATTGATAATCTACCTAACATTTTAGAAGTTTTATCCCCACACCAATAAGCAGCAATAGCATGCCCAAATTCATGCAAACTTATTGCCATAAAAACAGCAATAATCATTGCAACTATTATTGCAGTGGCTTGTAAACCGCCAACTCCTTTCATCACATTAACAATATACATAAGACTATTTTACAATAAACATAAAAAAAATGCAAACATATTTGCATTTTTAAAAATGTAAAATTTATCTAAGATTTAAAAATAAAGTTCTTGAATTGTCTTTTTCACAAAATCCCAATAGCTAAGTTTGTCTATATTTGTCGAAGCTAAAAGTTTAACTGTTTTTATTACTTCTCCATTCTTAACACAAAGTATTTCACCAATTTCTTCTCCTTTAACAATTGGAGCACTTTGTTTATTTATTACAACTTTTGTTTCAATATCTTGTTTATCCCCTTTTTTTATAATGAATACAAAATCTTCAGCTACATGAGCAACACATACACTTTCCTTTCCTTTTTCCACTTCAACATTTAAAGAGTAGTCTTTAGGTATAATGACACTTTTTGTATAGTTATCAAAACCATAATTAAACAATTCTTTTGTTTTGTTAAAACGGTCTTTTGAATTCTCTGAACCAATTACAACAGCATATAAACGCATATCGTCTTTAACAGCACTTGCTGATATACAAAATCCAGCTTCACTTGTGCTACCTGTTTTTCCAGCATCACAAAGTGGATATTGTTTTAACAATTTGTTTGTGTTTGATATTTCTGTATATCTATCATTTGGGTGATCAATCTTATCCATCCAAATTTTTGAATAATTAAAATAGTTATTATGCTTTGTTAATTCTTTAAACATAACAGCTAAATCACGTGCACAAGAATAGTGATCTGCCGCAGGTAAACCTGTACAATTTTTAAAATTAGTATTTGTTAGCTTTAATGCTTTTGCTTTTTCATTCATATGGTTAACAAACTCTAATTCACTACCTGCAATTCGTTCTGCCATTAACACACTTGCATCGTTAGCACTTGCAACTACAATACTTTTAATTAAGCTATCAATGCTATATTTTCCATTTTCTTCAATAAAAACTTGACTTCCACCCATACTCGCAGCCGTTTCACTTGCAACTACTAATTCATCTAAAGTTAAAGTGTTTTTTTCTAATTCTTCAAATGTTAAAATCAAAGTCATAACTTTAGTCATACTTGCAATTGGTAATTTTTCATCAATATTCTTCTCTTTTAATATCTGTCCATCTTCTGACATTAAAATATAACTTTTAGCAGTATAATCTTTGGCTGGTGCAGCATCAACAACTTGCACACTTTGTGGATGAAAAAAAGCTGTTAATAATAACATAAAAACTAAAATAGAAATAATTGTTTTTTTCATAATCTAATCTCCTATTTACAGAGATAGATTTTGTAAAATTATAAAAATTATTCATTAACTAACATAAATTATACTTTTAAGCATTGGAGGCAAAAATATTGCTTCTAAAAGACAAAGCACTAAAATTAAAATAAGATAAATAACTAAAAAACTATAATCAATTTTATAGCAATTTTTATACCTATGTTTATTTAATGCATTTTCCATTAAAATAGAAGCAAAACAAATTAAAACAAAATTTAGTGCTAGTTGAAATGGAACATAAAAGATAATTATTGTTACTGCTCCACCAACACCAAAAAGTGCAACACACATTGCAACAGTTAATCCAAGAATGTAACCTTTATAAAATATAACAATATAGTTAATAAAACTTGTATAAAAATTAAGTGCTATTAAAAAACAAAATAAGCCTGCTATTAAAAAATCTAGAAGTCTCTTAAAAAAATAAGAAAAAAATTTAACATTTCCCGTTATAGAATCTCTTAAAACTATATCTGCAACTTGCTCAATTTCAAAAATATTTTTTAAGCGAGATAACATAATAATTCCTGTTAAAATTCCAACGAAAAATAAGCAAGCGAATATTATAAGTTGTTTTTTATTTTCTATAAAAAAATCAATTATAGAAAACTTAAAATTGCGACAATTCATGTTCAATTATATGAAATAGTGTTTGCCTTTTATACTTTTGAATATGCCCTTTGAAAGAATTTGAATTTTAATTAACCATACCAGATATTCTAAGCGTCACTTTAGCCGAGGAATGTTTTTTTGCAAAACTAGGCAAATTTAATTATAGCGTAAAATTGTAAGAAATTTAACAGTTGAATTTTTGCGAAAAGTATGGAAAACAAACAATGACTACTAGTAGAATAGACATAAATGACTAGTTGGCTTTATGCCGTTTGACACAGTATTTCACATAAAATCAACTGTTAAAGGTCAATTTCATTTAGCATACTATCTAAATATATCCCATAACCTTTTGTACTATCATTTAAAAATACATGAGTAACTGCCCCAATTAATTTCCCATTTTGAACTATAGGACTACCACTCATACCTTGAACAATTCCACCCGTTTTAGAAAGCAATTTTTTATCTGTAACTTTAATTACCATTCCCTTAATATCAGAAGAATTTTGTTTTGCGGCTTTTATAATTTTAATATTATATGCTTTTGCTCCTGTTCCATCTAAATCGCAAATAATTTGAGCATCTCCTGGAACAACACTAAAACGGCCTCCTGTTTGCATTTTAACACACTTGTTTATAAAATCCTTATTCTTAATAACTCCAAACACACCTTTATTAGAGCATTTGTTAACTTCTCCAAGGGTATTTTCTTTTCCAAAACTTTCGTAAGCTTTAATTTCACCCGCCTTACCGAGTGAGCCTTTTTCTATACCAATAATATTTGCTTTAACAATTTTTCCACTTTTTAAAGCGCTAGCATTTTTATTTATAGAATGCCCAAGTGCTCCAAACTTATTTGTTTCTAAATCAATAAAAGTTAATGTTCCAATACCACCTATATCATCTTCAACAGTTAATCCCAATCGATAAATCTCTGTAGATTTTTCAAGTTTTGGTGTTGCAGATATGTCAATTTTTTTACCATTTCTTAAAATAGTTAAAACAATTGGTTCGCCTGTTACAACACAATCTTGCAAATCACATATATCTTCAATTTTGTTGCCATTTACACTAGTGATTATATCGCCAACCATAATATTACCATCAAACACTTTAGAGTTATTATCCATTGTTTCAACTTCATGAATTTTAGTTACAAAAACTCCTTCTGGCTTAAGTTGCATAGCTATTAAGTCGCCTGATAGCAACACTTCTCTATCATTTACAACTTCAACTGTTTTTGTTTTAATTTTAAATATATCAAAAAGCTTAAACTCAATTTTAGCCATGCTTTTATTCGAGGTTTCTAAATTGACATTTGTTGACATAAGTTTATTACTTGTTTTGTTTTGTAGAACTTCTAAATCAGACATATATAAAACACTGGCATCAAAAATTGCTTTTATATCATGCAAATTAATTAAATAAATCGAAAAACAAGTTATTATAAAAACAACTGTTAAACTTAAAAATATAAAACTAAATTTTTTAATTGCCTTCACATTTTTTAGTGTAAGTTGATTTTAAAATTTTATGTAAACAAGAAAATTTTGCCACAATTAACAAAAAATTGAGCATAGCAAACGGAAATGTCTTGCATTCACACTTGCATGCAAAATTTTATATCTTGCCATAGGCAAAAAAAAAGTGAAAGCATTTTTCACTTTTATTTTTTGATTGTTGGGGTTTTGTTTTCGCCACTGGTTGTAGCAAACAAATTAGTTACATACTTATCTATTGCATTATACATTAAGGAGCCAATGTAATCGTCATTAATATCTTCATTATAACTTATTTCAAAATTTGGTCGATTATTTGTTTTAAGATATTTTTTTATAAAATAAGGCAAAGACCAGTTCATTTCTTTTAAATGTTTTATATCATGTCTATCGTCCATGCTAGAAGTAGTGCTTGCAATAACTGAAATGTGTTTATTTTTTAATTCATCATTGCTAATAATTCTATCTTCATCAACATCAAGAATATTTGAAAAATCTTTTAAAATAATACTTTCCTTTGAAGCGTCTCGCATTGCCCATAACCCAAGTTTAGTTTGATTATAAATTAATCCACCTTTATATGGTTCAGTATATTGCATTAATTTTATAGTCCAATTATTACCTGTTTCTTTATTAAGTAGTTCTACAAGCATATCGTTTGAAATTACAATTTGTTTACTTAATTTTTTAATTTTATTATAAGCTTTTAAATAACTTGAATTATAGCCAACTTCTCTTATTTTTCTATCTCTATCTTCTTTAACTTCAGGAATTTTCCAAGCTAAAAATTGCCAAACATCATGAGCTTCTTTAACTCTTTTTTCTAATATTTCTAATTTCTTTTCTGATTCGTCCTTAATTAAATCAATTCTTTTCTTTTTTGCGTCCATAAAAACTTTTTGTTTTTCTATATCTAATAATAGCTTTTCTATATCGTCCATTTTTATTCTCCTACGATTTCAATTTAACATATATTTAAAAACTTGTCAATAGCGAACAAAAAAAAGTGGGGCTAGTCCACTTTTATTTTTTAATTGTTGGTTTTTTAGTTTCTTCTTTTTTAGATGTAAGCAAGTTTGTTATATATTTGTCAATTACTTCGTATATAACGTCTCCCAAAAGTCCTTTTGGTAATTTTACTCCATTAAAAATTACATCGTCAGAATCGTTTGTTACTTTTCTAATTAAATATGGTTCTACCCAATTAAAGTTTTCTAAATATTCTTTTCTTATATTATTATAGCGCGTTCCTTCTTGTTCAAATAGCAAAGCAAAATTTTTATTTTTCACATCAATAGGTTCATTTACTGTAACATCGAAAGCATCTTTATATCTTTCTTTATCAACAACAGAATAACCGTGTGCAATACTCGAAAAAGCAAAAAGTCCCATCATATGACCTACTCTTGTATATCTACCAATTTCCTTTGGAAAGCCACTATACTCAATTATGTGTATTAACCACTTTACATTTGGTGTAGCCTTTTCTAGTAATTTAGCAAGCATCTTGTTAGAAATAACAACTTTCTCACTAATTTTTTCAATTTTTTCTTGTGCTTGTTTGTAATCCTTTTCTAAATTTAATGCTTGTTCATCTTTGTTGCAGTTATCACAGATATTTTCAACTTCTGCTTTTAAAAACTCAATTACTTCTTGCAAATTTGATATTTGATCGTTCATTTTTTCAATTTTTTTATCTACAATATTTTTAAGTCCTTCAACTTTATCTTGTTTTGATTCTATTACCTCTGAAAGTTTTTCCAATCCTTCCATTTGTTCTTGCAAAGTCATATTTATTTCTCCTATTGTGAATTTATCATATATTTATAAACTTGTCAATAGCAAGAAAAAAGTGGAATTAATCCACTTTTATTTTTTAATTGCTGTAGTTTTGTTTTGAGCATTATTAGAATTAATTAAATTAGAAACATATTCATCTATTGTATCATATATTAAATTTCCAAAAGCTGTGTCATTAATTTCATCAAAGCATGTTTGCTCCCCTTTTATATATCCACCTAATATCTTTTTAACAGCATAAGGTATAAACCAATTTATTGATTTTAATTTTCTTTTTTTTAACGCATCATCACAATTTCCTTCAATATGCGCAAGGAGTGCATAAATTTTATTATCCATATCAACAGCCTCATAACTATATGCATCTGCAAAATTAGATAAACATCTTTCTGTAGCGTATTTATAATCATCTCTTGCAATACTTGTAGAAGCAAATACGCCTAAATATGTTTCATCGTTATCAATCAAATCAGTTTTATAATCTCCCGTATGTTCTAGAATAGATACTTGCCACAATTTACCTGTTTTTTTAGTTAGCAATTGTGCAATCATTTCATTAGATATATTAATTTGCTTTGCTATTAAGCTTATTTTATTCATTATTTTTTGACGCGAATATTCTAAATCTAACTCTTTAATTTGGTATTCCATAATATGCTTTATCTCTTTTTTTTGAGTTTTTAAATATTCTATCGTTTTTTGCAAACTTGAAATTTGCATATCTAAATCATCAATGCGCGCAACCATACCATTTGTAATTTCTTTAATTTTCTCTTGTTTTTTTTCAAGTTTTTGAGTTTCTAAAACTAATGCTTGTATTTCTTTTTGAATTTCCATTTTTACTCCCAATTCGGCGAGTATACCATTTTAGAAATGCATAAGTCAACAGAAATACAAAATTCGACAATTATTTTTAATATTAGTGTAAAAATGTTTTGCTTTTAAATTAATTAAATATTATGCATAAAAAAAGTGGATGTTTTTCCACTTTTAATTATTATAATTGATTTAATGTGTTGTTATATTGTTTAACTTTATCGTAACTATTAGCGTTTGTTGTTTTATCTAGTTCGGTTAAAACACGTTTTTCGTCTTTGGATAAATTTTTAGGAAATTCAGCTTCAATTTTAATATAAAGGTCTCCATAACCCGCTTTATTTAAAACTTTAACGCCTTTTCCTTTTTCCTTAAACACTTTGCCCGGCTGAGTACATTCTGGTATATTAAACATAAAACTTCCTTTTGTTAAAGGTACCTTAACAGTTCCTCCAAGCACACATGTTAAATAAGGAACAGCAACTGTAACATAAAGGTCATCATCTTTTCTCTTTAAAAGTGGATGTTCTGCAACTGAAATAACAATGTTAAGGTCTCCACTAATACCACTCTTTGCAGTTTCGCCTTTTCCTTGATAAGTCATAGTTTGACCATTATTGATACCTGCTGGAACTTCTATTTCAATTAGTTCACTTGAGCGAACAATTCCACGACCACTACAATTACTGCAAGGATTTTTGATTATCTTACCCGTACCATTACAGTGAGAACAAGTTGTAATTGTGCTCATTTTTCCAAACAAAGTAGACTGCATTTGTCTAACTTGACCGCTTCCACCACATACCTTACAAGTTTCTACATCCCCACTAGACCTAGCTCCAGAACCACCACAAACATTACACTTTTTAGAACGAGTTATGTTAATAGTTTTTTTTGCCCCAAAAACTGCTTCACTAAAACTTAAATTCATTCTAACATTAATGTCTTCTCCTACTCGTTGAGCTTGACTTCTTGCTCCTCCAAAGATACCACTAAAAATATCTTCAAAGCCACCAAAACCTCCACCAAAGCCAAAATCTCCAAAGCCACCAAAGCCTCCTGCTCCGCCAGCGCCACCGCCTCCAAAACCAGCATTTGGCTCTGCAGTTCCAAATCTATCATAATTTGCACGCTTAGTTTTATCACTTAAAACATCATATGCTTCGTTGATTTCTTTAAACTTTACTTCAGCATCAGGCGACTTATTTATATCCGGGTGATATTGTTTTGCAAGTTTACGATAAGCAGATTTCAACTCGTCATTTGTTGCGCTTTTATTTACTCCTAATATATCATAATAATCTTTCGCCATTAAAACTAATCCCTTTAATTATAGTAAATTTGAGTGCACAAATAGGCACTCAAATTTAACTTTTTATTTTAACTCTTTATCTAACCTTTAACTTAAATATCTAATTTTTTAACTTTAAATTAAAAACAAATTAAATTATGCTTGTTCTCCACCATTGTTATTGTCTGCGTTCTCAGTGTTAGGTTCAGCATTTGCCCCCGCATTTTGATACATTTTAGCAAAAACTTCTTGAGATTTGTTAGTTAATACATCATATGCTGCTTTAACTTTATTAATATCTTCACTGCCCATTTCTCCACGAGCTTTTTCGCATTCATCTTTAAGTGAAGTTTTATCTTCTTCGCTAATTTTATCTTCGTTTTCTTTTACAGTCTTTTCAATTGTGAAAATCATTTGTTCTAATTTATTGCGTTCGTCAACTAACTCACGACGTTTTTTATCTTCTTCAGCAAACTTTTTAGCATCTTCAACAGCTTTTTCAATATCTGCGTCACTAAGATTAGAACTTGCTGTAATTGTAATTTTTTGTTCTTTATTTGTTCCAAGGTCTTTAGCGCTAACATTAACAATACCATTTGCATCAATATCAAATGTAACTTCAATTTGTGGAACACCTCTAGGTGCAGGTGGAATACCTGTCAATTGGAAGTTTCCTAAAGTTTTATTGTCTCTTGCAAATTCACGTTCACCTTGAACAACGTGAATATCAACTCCGCTTTGGTTATCTGCAGCTGTTGAGAATACTTGGCTCTTTTTAGTAGGTATAGTTGTATTTCTTTCAATAAGTTTTGTTGTAACTCCACCAAGAGTTTCAATTCCAAGACTAAGTGGTGTAACATCTAAAAGAACAACATCTTTAACTTCTCCACCTAAAACACCACCTTGAATTGCAGCACCAATTGCAACACATTCGTCTGGGTTAATACCTTTAAATGGTTCTTTTCCTGCAAATGTTTTAAGAGCTTCTTGAACGGCTGGAATACGAGTTGAACCACCAACTAAAATAACTTTATCTAATTTAGCTTTATCTAAATTTGCATCTTTAAGTGCGCGTTCTGTTAATGTAATAGTTTGTTTAACAAGGTCTTCAGTAATAGAATTAAATTTAGCGCGGCTAAGTTCAAATTCTAAGTTTTTAGGACCTGTTGCATCTGCGGCAATAAATGGAATGCTGATGAATGTGCTAGTTTTTTGAGAAAGTTCAATTTTAGCTTTTTCAGCTTCTTCTTTAAGTCTTTGCATTGCAACTCTATCTTTACTTAAATCTATGCCATTTTGAGCTTTAAAATCATCCATTAAAAGTTTGTAAATACGTTCATCAAAATCATCCCCACCAAGACGGTTATTACCTGCTGTTGCTAAAACTTCAAATACGCCATCTCCAACATCTAGAATAGATACATCAAATGTACCACCACCAAGGTCAAATATTAAAAGTTTTTGTCCCTTATCTTCTGCTTTATCAAGACCATAAGCAAGTGCAGCTGCAGTTGGTTCATTAATAATTCTTAAAACTTCAAGCCCAGCGATTTTACCAGCATCTTTTGTTGCTTGACGTTGTGCATCATTAAAATAAGCTGGAACTGTAATAACTGCTTGAGTTACAGGGCTACCAATGTGAGCTTCAGCATCTTGTTTTAATTTACCTAAAATCATTGCTGATACTTCTTGTGGGCTTAATGATTTACCATTTAAAGTAACTTTATAATTACTGCCCATTTCACGTTTAATTGATGTAACTGTAGATTCGCTATTACTTACCATTTGACGTTTAGCCACTTTACCTACAAGTCTATCTCCATTTTTATTAAAACCAACAACTGATGGAGTTGTTCTATCTCCTTCAGCATTAGCAATAACAGTTGGTTCGCCTCCTTCCATAACTGCAACACAACTGTTTGTTGTTCCTAAGTCAATACCTATAATTTTTCCCATTTTTTTATACTCCTTATTTTTGTTTTTATTTATATATTTTATATGCTCTTTTCAAGACTAATTCCTGAAGCGACCTTATGTAATACAACATAAAGAGAGCGTAACTTCAAGCTAAGAGGTTTATTTTGATACCCTACACATTGTGTATCTAACAACTCTATCGCCTAACTTATAACCTTTTTGATATTCTTCTAACACAATGCCTTCTTCTACTCCAGCTTCTTCAGTTGCAACAACTGCATTGTGTAAATTTGGATCAAAAGGTTTATTTATTGCCTCAATTTCAGATAAACCTAAATTTTTAAAAGCTGTTAATATATTTTCTTTAACAAGTTTAAGACCTTCTAAAACTTGAGGATTATCCTTACACATTTCCATTGCCTTATCTAATGCATCAACACTTGGAAGAATTGCACTTATAGTTTGACAAACTCCATCTTCTTTACTTTTCATATTAGACAATGCTGTTCTCTTTCTAAAGTTATCAAATTCTGCCATAGTACGTTGCAACGCTTCTAAATAAACGGCTTCTTTGCTTTCTTCGTGTTCACAACCACAATCACATTCGTGTTCATGACAAGAACAATCTTCTCCACATTCACAACTTTCACCACAATGACATTCATCATGATTACAATTGCAATGTTCATGTTCACCATTTTTACATTTACAATGTTCGTGTTTTGGTTCTATTGTTTCTTCTTCAACTTTTTTCTTTTTCTTATCCATTTAATTCTCCTTTCTGGTATCTAATAAGTTGCATCATTTTTTGTCCTCCTTTTTTACAAGGAAATCAAATTCATTTGCAATATATTTTAGTGAAGCTGCAATTTTCATGTAATCCATACGTTGAGGCCCTACAACAGCAATAGATCCAACATCAATACCGTTAACTGAACATTTTGCTTTTACAAGACCAAATCCACCAGCACCTTTAACTGTTTCATTATTACCAATTTTAATATCAACTTGTTTATCTGTTTTTTCTTTTAACACTGAGCCTATTTCACTATCATGTTCAATAAAATCAATTAATGCTTTAACTTGATTTGTTTCTTTAAAATCTTTAACATCAAGCAAATTTTCTGTGCCACTTGTTACTATGCTTTCTTCATATTTAGATATATAAGCCTTAAGCATTTCAACAACATTTTTAAAAATATTTTGAAACATTTTTAAATCAGTTTCAATTTGCAAACTTGCGTTATTTATATTATTAATTAAATCTCCAATTGTTTGTCCAACAAAATTATTAGTTAAACATATACTAGCTTCATTGCAAAGTTCTTCAGTTAAACCATCTTGATCTAAAAATATTGGATCAATAATACCCATATTGGTTTCAATTAACACAAATGCATTATTTGAAAGCAATCTAACTATTTTTATGTTTTTAATAACAAATTTTGAAAATCCATCCATTAACACAACTGCGGGATAATTAAGCGTATCTGAAACGACTTTAGCAACCCCACGAATTAACTCGCTTAAATAAGTTGTGCTTTTCACAAACTTATTTTTTATGCTAGCAAGTTGTTTTGTGTTTTTAGGAAGTTTATTTGCAATGCTACTAACATAAGCCATATACCCTTTTTCAGTTGGTACACGACCACTAGAGGTATGAAGTTGCCTAAAATAACCAAGTTCATCCAAATGATTAAGTTCACTCCTAATTGTTGCACTTGAAGCTTCAACACCTAAATCCTTTATTCCTGAACTTGTAACGGGTTCCCCCGTTGCTATGTAACTTTCCACACCTTTCGTTAATATGTCTAGCTTTCTATTTGAAATCATTATTTCATCAGCCATTGGCACATAACTCCTTATAGTGTTAGCACTCAAAGTTTTCAAGTGCTAAACATATTATATGAATATTGTTTATTATTGTCAACCAATTTATACAAATTTTTTTGATTTTTTATTTAGTCAATATGCACAAAAAAAAGCGCAAGTTAGAAACAAGCACTTCTTACACTAAAACTATTTTCTTTTAATTAAATTTGGCCAAACTTGCAAAACTGTTCCCTCTTTGCGAGTTTGAGTTGAAACGCCTAAAAGACCTTCTGCTAAAATTTCTTCTCCAAACTCAGCCCCTACTAAATCATAAAATGCTGGCTTAAAAGCTTTAATAGGAATTTGATTTTTACTAGAAAAGCCCGCTGTTCTATTATCTAACATAGTTTGCGCATAATATTTTCTATGAGTGTTTTGTGTTTTAATTCTGTCACTTACATTTCCTTGAATTTTCACTTCGTTTTCCTGTGTAAAATTACAATTATCCAAAAATTCCATATCTGTTGCATAAATAAAGTGTTTGTCTTTTGCTGTAGATAAAATTCTACCCCTTACTGCAAAAAAATCGCCAAATTGCAAACTGTAGTTTTTATCTTTGCAATTATTTATCCAAAATTCTCCATCATTATTTTTAGTTAATTCCTTATAGATTTTTTTGGGCACAAATACTGGAAGATAAACACTTCTTGTTCCTGTTTGCACTCCAAGTTTAAACATATAACCATCTTCCTTGCCATTCATTAAACGAGGTTGCTCAAGAAGTTTACCTCCAACTATCCTTACACTGTTTTCTTGATTTTCATTCATAAAATTTCTCCTTATTTTATATATTATCAAATAAAATTTTTTTGTCAACAACTATCTTCTAATTTTTTTAGCATGCATGCGTAAAATAGTTCCATCGTCTTTTTTTGTCCAAACACCAAGTTCTCCAATGGCAGTTATTTCTTCACTGTTTTTTGTTTGAATTAACTCATTAACTGCATTATTATTATCAGTCTTTATTGGAATTATATTTCTTTTTGAATATGTTGTTTCATTATGTAATGTTGCAGTTATGTAAAAACTCAAATTTTTATTTACTAATGTATTATTATATAGATTGCCTTCTAGCATAGAAATATTTTCTTCATTTGCTTTTTCACTGGCAATATTAACTTTTTCAGCATAAACTGCGTGTTTATCGTCCTTAATTGAAATAACATTGCCTTCAATTTTAACCTTAATGCCTTTGCGGATTTTTGCTTTTCCTTTATCTAGCGGAATAAAAATTGGAATTTGATTTAACCTATTGTTACGCGTAACACCAACATTAAACACAAAACCTTCTTCCCAAAATGAAACAAATTTTGGGTCTGTTGTTACAACTCCACTTAATTCAACACAATTAATTTGACCTATTATCATTTTATTCCCTTCTTATCTTATAATTTTTTTAGCTCGCAATCCAAGAACTTCTCCACCTCTTAGCGGGCCTGTAATTATACCATTAGTAATTATTTTTTTATCTTTTTCAACATTTCTTAAATTTTCAGCTAAATCATTATAAGCTTTAACATCTATCCAACTTGTTGGATGTTCCTCACTTACACATTTTAAACGAGTGTAAGCAAGTTTGCAATTATCTTTATGTTTCAACCAATCTAAATAAACTGGATTATACATTGTAACGCCTTCAATTGTTGCTTCATTTTGTTGTGGTGTCTTCTCACTTGCTAATTTAGCATCTAACGCAAACAAACATGTACCTTTTTTAGCTCTTTCTATTCTGCCAAAAATAGAGACTTTATCACCACTATGAATTTCTCTCGAAAACCTATTATATATATCATTCAACATAAATATAGGTATATAAGTAGAGTAATTTAAGGTTTTATAAGCCACTATAAATCGATAACCAATACTACTACCTGTTGGAACGGGGTCATCTACCAATACACCCGTTAACATAACTTCATTTTTACAATTTTGCATTTCTGCTCCTTTTTTAGTTAATTAATATTAACATATTAAACTTTAGATTTCAATAGCAATAATAAAAAATGTGGCAAATTGCCACATTTTTTATATACTATTTTTAAATTTAATTGAATTTTCAATAAGTTCAGTTGCATGATTATTTGCATGAGTTGAAGCAAGCGTTCCACCTATTAACCTTGCAACTTCATTTACCTTTTGTTCTTTATTTAATAGTTTTATGCTAGTTTTTGTTTTTCCGTTTTGTTCTATCTTCTCAATTAAAAAGTTATAATCCCCCATAGCAGCAATTTGAGGCAAATGGCTAACAACAATAACCTGTTTATTTTTTGCAACAATTGCCATTTTTTCTGCAACAACAACACCCATTGCCCCCGATATACCCGTGTCAATCTCGTCAAAAATCATGCTAGCAATGTCATCTTCTGCACTAGTTATTGTTTTAAGTGCTAAACTAATTCTACTAAGTTCACCACCAGATGCAATTTTAGAAAGTTCTTTTAATGGTTCGCCTAAGTTTCCACTAAATAAAAAGGATATTTCAGCATTGCCATTTTTGTTAAAGGTTTCGTCATCTAAAACTATTGAATTTATTTTAAATTGAGCATTTTTCATCCCCAAAGTTTTTAAATGTAAAACCATTAAAGTTTCAAACTTTGGCGCATGTTTTGCACGAATATCATTTATTGAATTTGCTATTTCAATGCCCTTTTTATTCAATTTTTCTATTTTTAAAAGACATTCATTATAAACTTCTTGACTATTTTCAAGAGCATTTAATCTTTTTTCACTTTCGATAGTAAACTGTTCAATTTGTTTTAAATCACCATATTTTTTAAATATGTTTTTTATTTTGTAAATTCTCTCATTAAGTTGGTCAAGGTTTTGTCCACCTTCTTCGTCTTCTAGATTATTATTTTCATATTCATTTAAAATATCTTGAACTTCTATAGAAACATTTTCAAGCCTTTCAGATAAATTTTCAAAATTATCACCATAACTATTTAAAGCATGTGCAAAACTCTTTGCTTCACCAATACTTCTTGTTGCCCCGTATTCATCTCCACCAAGAGCAGAAATAATAGCACTCAAATTTTCGCTTATCTTTTGTTTATTTTCAAGTATTGTGCGTTTGTTTAAAAGTTCTTCTAACTCTCCCTCTTTAATTTTTGCATTTGTTATTTCTTTAAGTTGAAATTTTAAAAAGTCAGCTATATTTGCACGTTCTATTTCATTGCCACCTAAATCTTTAATAATTTTATTTTGTGTGTTAATTTCAGATATAACTAAGGCTAACTCTAGTTTTTTCTCTTTAATTTCATTTCCAATAAAATTATCTACAATTTCCATTTGATTATTAGCTAACATTAATTTTTGATTTTCATGTTGGCCATGCATATCTATTAACAAACTAGAAACAACACGCAAAAAAGCAAGAGGAACTTTTATTCCATTAATTTTACACTCAGTTTTACCTTCAATAGTTAATTTTCTATATAAAACAATCGTGCCATTATATTCTATATTTTTTTCTTCTAAAAGTTTTTGCGCCTCATTAATGCAATTTATAAATAGTGCTTCAACTTCACAAAAATTTTCACCAGATTTAATTATACTTGTATCACTTCTAGCCCCAAATACAAAGCTTAAACTATCTATAATAATACTTTTACCACTGCC
>CAMUJQ010000008.1 GCA_947089305.1 uncultured Clostridia bacterium | reverse complement strand
TTTAAAATATTTAACGGATTTAAATTTTCAAAAGCAACCTGTGCTTTATCAACCTGAATTTCCTTTTTTAATACTAAATTCTCAGTAACCTGCTTAAACAAATTTAACTTATTAAAAAACTTTCTGCTTTTATTATTAAAATATAAGCTAAAATTGCTTTTAATGTCGCGCACATCATAATTTAAAACATTCTGATAATTTTCAATATTTTTTATTGTCGCATTATAAACATTATAAACAATATCTTCAAAGCGTGCCAGTTCAGCATCAATATTTTTTGTTACAAGCTCAGCAGCCGCGCTTGGCGTTGGCGCACGTAAATCAGCACAATAATCGCAAATTGTCGTATCCGTTTCATGCCCTACTGCTGACACAATCACGGTTTTTGCATTGTAAATAGCATCCGCAACTTTTTCATCATTAAAACAACTTAAATCTTCATCACTTCCACCACCGCGCGCAACAATAATGCAATCAAAACCCAATTTATCCATAAATTCAATACCACGAGCAATTTCAGCGGCAGCACCATTTCCCTGCACAGCAACATTAAATAAGGTTATATTTACGCTGCTATCTCGCCTTGTGCTAACACTTATAATATCGCGAATTACTGCACCTTTTTCACTAGTTACAACACCTATGTTTTTATTATAAAATTTTAACGGCTTTTTTATATCTTCCCTAAAATAACCTTTTTTAGAAAGTTTTTCTTTTAATTCAATAAATTTAAGATAATTTAAACCTTTTTTACCAGTCTCTATTGCTTTACTAACTTTAAAGGTTAATCTTCCACCCTTAACATAATACTGCGGAGCACCAACCAAAGTAAACTCTTTTCCATTTTCAAGTTTGCTATATACAAAATCAAAAAAACACACACAATTTAAAAGCGCATTTTCATCTTTAAGCCCAAAAAAAGCTATATTTTTACTAATTTTTAAATCAACAATTTCACCATAAACACCAATTTGCGATAACATTTCTTCATTATCAATGATGTTCGCGATATATTTATTAAAAGTTGAAACTGAAATTGCTTTTATTTCCAAATCAACTCTCCTATTTAACTATACTTGATAGAACCCCGTTAATAAAACCTGCACTCTTATCAGTGGAATATTTTTTCGCAAGATTTAACGCTTCATTAATTGCTATTTGATATGGAGTGTTTAAGAACTTAATTTCATATATAGCAACAAACAAAATAGCAAGATCCATTTTAAAAATTTGAGTATAAGAAAAATCCTGCAAGTTTGATTTAATTATATTTTTAATTTCTTCACTATGTTCACTTATAGAAGAAATAGACGACTTAATATAATTTAAGTCATCTTTTGTGATTTGTTTTTCTAAATTTAAATTTTCAAGTTCAAATTCATCTATCTTACTTGTAAACAAAAAACTAAAAACTAGTTTTGTTAAACATTCTCTTGCAACAATTCTACTCATAAAGTTATATTTCCTTTGCTAATACACATTGAAGTACATTTATATTAATGCTTTTAATAACCACATTATTTAACATGCTCAAAACAGCATTATTTACATTTTCTTGAATTCTAGATGCCACATCTGGCACACTTATATTAGAATAAACCTTAATATAAATATCAATATTAATTCCATCTTTTTGATAATCAACCTTAACGCCTTCATAATGTTTCTTACCAATAAGTTTATTAAAACCACTGCCAAAGTTTTTACACATATCAGCAACACCTTTAATCTCTCGCGTTGCCAAATTAATCACAGACAACAAAATAGAACGATTGCAAAAAACCTTTCCTTGTTCATTTGTGTATCCGATATCTCCCCCAACTTGAGCCATATGCAAAAAACTCCTTTTATACTATTTAAGTATATCACAAATAAAAACTTTTAGCAACTTTAATCATATGTAATTATAAAAAAATCTCCATAACTTTTAAGACCTGAATTTTATATTCAAAACTTAAATTAAGAAGATTTTTATAAATTTATCGAGCTGAATTTACAATTATATTATCAAGTTCAGCTGCACCTTGTCCAACAATTATATCTGCAATTTTTGCAACATCATCATCAGTTAAATTAGCTGAATCTACAATAACATTAAACATATTATTTCCTGATGTAATAAAGCAATCGTTAAAACCTTTAGATTTAATTAAGCCTTCGCAAGCAAGTTCAATCTCAATTGTTTCAAGTAAATTTGCTCTTTTAGCTTCGGCATTCTTTTTAGCTTCTTCAGAACTTGATTCGTCGTTAATAATTGATTTTAAATATAACAACTCCTGTTCTCTAGCCAACGCTCTATCCTGCCTTTGTGATGCAAAGAATTGTGCCGAAGTTTGAACCTCACTACCAGTATCAACAACATTTCTGTTTAAAACTAAATTTAAAACTCCAGTTGCAATTAGTAAGCACACCATAACTGATAATAAAATAAATTTTTTCTTTTTAGAAAACATCTTTCCTCCTTTAACTAATTAACTGTTAAATTATATTTACTATTTTCAAGTAATAGAACTTTTTTTCAATATTTTTATGCTTCTCCTGCAAAAATTTCAATAATTGAAGGTTCAATATTTAATACAGCAACAGCAGCACGCAAAATATCAAGCTTTACACGCGTATTATTTGCCCCACTAGCAACAATAACCACACCTTGAATTGCAGGGTTCTTTTCATTAAGAATAACAGGTTTTGTAACCCCATTTTGAGTTATTAAAACAGGTGTTTTAATTATTGTAGAACTTTCTTGCGAATTTGATGATCCAGTTGAATTATTAATACGTTCTTCAATAGTGTAAGCAATTTCAATTTCTACCCCACCTTCCAATGTAATCATTACACTAACTTTTCCTGCATCTTTAATTGAGGACAAAGTTGACGCAAGTTTATTTTCAAGCAAATTTGCATAATCATATTGATTTGTAGTAGAACCTGTGTTTGTTGATGAATTAGATGAATTTCCTTTTGGAATTAAGGTACTACCAAAAATTAAAAACAAAATAACAACAAGCAAACCGACAACAATAAACTGTAATTTTTTATTTTGCTTTAATTTATCAACTAAATCTGAAATCTTACTCATTTTTACCTCCAAATATAACACTAATATTATCAGAATCTATTGAAACATATTGTTTTACAACATTTTTTATGATACCAACTACTTCAACCTCATCCCCGCTAAATGAATTTACATATAAAGTTGCATACACATATTTAGGTTCGCCAGATGTAACTATAACCGATAAAGTTACATCAACATTTATATCCTTAATCTTCAAGGTAGACAGTATATTTTTTTCTAAAAGTTTTCTTTTTTGATCATTTATGTCAATCAAAAAATTTTCATCTAAAATTAATGAGTTATTTGAATCAATACTAAACTTAATATTTTTAATTAAGCTTGGAATTGGTGAAATTATAGCAATAACCATAAAAACAGCTGCAATACTTTTAATATATTTATTTGTAGATGATTGAGGTAAAATTAACTCAATTATAACAATTAATGAGCATATTCCGCCAAGCATAATTATATAAGCTGAAAACGTCAAACTAATCCCCTTTTATAATATTGTTGATGCAGTAAGCATAGCAAAACCAAGCGTCAATAAATACATAAAGGCGCAAGCAAAAATACATGCAATTAAATAAGGTATAATTTTACTTATGCCATACAAAAAGTTAGAAATTCGCGAATCACAAATAGGTTCACATATAGCTGCCGAAAGTTTTAGAAATAAATTAAAAACAACTAAATTAACAATTGGAATAGCTATTGTAGATAAAAGCATTAAAATTCCTGCAGCACCAACTGCATTTTTTATTAATAAACTACTAGTTAATATAATATCAAAACCTTCACTTAAATATCCACCCAATATTGGAACATAACTTTTAACAGCATATTTTGCCGTTTTTATTGATATGCCATCAAAAGTAGATGCCATTATTCCCTTTACACCTAAAAAAGCAGAAAATATCGTAAATACAAAACCTAACACCCATTTAAATGAACTTGTTAAAAATAAAGCAAATTTTTCAAACTTTATAGCCTTAGTCAAATTACCTAAAATAGTAAAAATAAACACCAATATAAGCATAGGAACCAATATAGAATACACAACATTAAGTATTATATTTGATATAATAAGCACAATGGGTTGAAATAATTTTACGGATACCGACCCACCCATAGCTGCAATTAAAGTTAACAACACAGGGAAAATAATTTCAGATTGAGAACGAATTAAAGATAATACATTTGTAACACTTTTAATTATTCCAACACACATTGTGGTTAAAAGTATTACTATAATTCCATAACATACAAAATGTACAACTTCTCCAATGCCTTTATTATGAGCAGAACTAGTCCCATTAAAAATACTCGACAATACAGCAACAGCCACAATAGAAGCCAAAAGAGGCAAATACTTCAAACATCCATCAAAAATTATGGATAACAAGACTGAAAAAATTGAATTATAATTCTCCCCAAGTTCTCCAGTTAATAACATTTTGACTTTGCCCAAAAAGCTATTAGAACCAAATAAACCTTGTTGATCAGACGTAAAGCTATTTATAATTTTATCCAATTCAGATAAATCAATTTTACCAAGTTGATCATTTACACCATTTTCTAGCATATCCTCAATTTCTTCCTGTGACAATTGATTATCCGCGGCATACACATGTAAAAAATTTGAACCAAAACAAAAGCCCAAACACACAATAAAACAACACAATAAAATAAATAAACTAACTTTTTTCAAGCAACCAACCTCGCAATAAGGTCAACAATCCCCTTTAATATAGGCATTGACAAAGCCAATATAATCAATTTACCACCAAGCAAAATTTTATCCGCTATAGAATTACACTGCATATCAACACATATATTAGAAGCAAATTCTGCAATATAACCTACCCCAATAATTTTTAATAACGTGCCAAACAAACTTGTATCAATTCCAGTCTTTTCAACAATTTGCAATAAAGAAGTAAAAACATTGCCAAATAGGTTAATTATCATTATTAATAATAACATTCCGCCTACAGCAGAAATAAGAATGGCAAACTCAGGCTTATATTGTTTAACCATCAAAATTAATATAGATATAATTAAACCTGCTCCAATAATTCTAAAAATTTCACCCACATCAATCCTTTAATATAATGAAAATAAAGATTTTACTTGAGAGAAAAGATCAGTTATCATATTTAATACCATAATTAATACTAATATAACCCCCGTCAATGTAACCAAAGTAGCAATCTCATCTTTATTCATATATTTTAATATTTGATTTACAACAGCTGTAATAATACCTATTCCAGCAATTTTAAATATAATTTCTATGCCCATACATATACACTCCAATGTATTATTTAATATATAATACACTATATATAGTATTATATATAGAATAATACACACTTAAATAATTAAAATCATTATTAATAATCCTAAGCAAACACTTAATTTCAGACTTAAATCGCCTATTTTCTGGCGTTTTTCCTTGTAAATTTCATAATTTTTACTTAAAAATCCCCTTACATTTTCAATTAAAATAAGTTGATTATTAATATCACTTTTTCCTAGCCCACCAAAAAGCATTTCTAGGACTTCTATTTCTTCAAAAGTTAAATCATTACAGGTTATTTTAAATTCTTTATCTCCACCTATATTTTCCAAATATTCTAAAATAATATTTTTCAACTTAGTTTTTGACTGATTGGCATAATCAATTAAAATATCCTTTAATAGTCCCTTATTAAATGAAATTTGTGTTTTTAAATAATCGCAAAAATTTAAAATGTCTAATTTAAATTTTATTTTGTTTTGATTGAACTTTCTAAGATATATTCCCCCGCCTACAACACAACCAAATAATATTAATCCTAAAAACATAGTTTACCTACAATATAAGCATATAAACTTTTTATCAAAAATACCTTCATAGGTTCCCGGTCCTTCACTTGAAGATAAAACTATATATCTATCAAAAAATTGCCCCTCTATTAAATCTTGAAAACTTTTTTTAGCTCTAAAATCAGATAAATTAAAAGCATGTGTAGTTGCAACAACTTTAACACCGCTATTTACAGCAAATCTTACAGCCTCAACATCATCTAAGTCAGCAATTTCATCACAAAAAATAATATCTGGTCTCATACTTCTAATACCTTCTAAAAAGCCAAAACTTTTTTTACATCCAGATAAAACATCTGTAAACTTCCCCACATCATGCATATTAACACCATTTACCGCACTAGCTATTTCAAATCTTTCATCTAATATTAATAAATTATAAGCTAAATTTAAATTTGATAGCTGATAAGCTATATCTCGTATAAACGTGGTTTTTCCAGCCCCTGGAGGCGAAATAATTAATGTATTTTTAAAACCTGTTTCATCAATTAAATATTTAATTGCATTTAGCGAACAATTTTTTACTTGATGTGGTATACGAATATTTAATTGTGAAAAATTTTTTAAAGTAATTATTTTTCCATTCTCAATAACCACTTCCCCACAAACACCTATTCTAATACCTCCCTGGCACGAAATATAACAATGCTGCAACATATAATTTACTGCATATATACTAAAATTGCTTGCATTAAATACAATCGTCTCAATTAAACTACTATCTGCAACCAAGGCATCGCTTTCACTCGCACTAATCCCATTTGTTGTTAAATAATAATATTTTCCACCATAATTTATTGTAATTGGCGAATTTACACGCAAACGGAGTTCATAAAGTTTTTCAAATTCAATTTTTTTGCTAACAAGTTCATATAAATCTCTAGTTAAAACCTTTTCTAACAATTAAACACCTCCTTTAAAAAATTTTATGCTATTCACAACAAAAAAAGCACAAAAACTATGTGCTTTTCATATATAAATAATTTATTAATCTTTAGTTAAAATATCTTGAATTTCCTCATAACTATAAAATTTCTGAGTTTTATCTTTACATAAAATTGTCATATAAATATTTTCTTTTTTTACAAATGCTTTTTGGCAAAAATCTAATATTTCTTGAGCCTTAAGATTTTTTAAGGCTTTATTTAATTTTTTATAATAATTTTTATTTTGATTTCCAAAAAATAGATAATCACTAATACAAAATGACGGAAAAATATCAACAGAAGAAGCTTCATCTTTTTCTATTTTCATCTTTTCCCTCTCTTGTTTCAAAACTTCATCTGTGATAATATTTGATGTTCTTAATTCTCTAAAGAATTTTCCAATTAAATCTATACATCTATTAACGTTGCTCTCAGAACATTGCCAATTAATATAAAATCTATAGAAACTTTTCTCGCTAGCAGTATATGAAATGTTTAAATTATAAACAAGCCCCTCGTCCCTAAGTTTACCTAGAAGACCACTATTAATACCTGAATATATTCTTGTAAGCATTTGCAAAATTTTTTTAGTTTTCATATTTTCAAACTCTTTATCAATTTTAAACATTAAAACACACATAGCATTTTTAGTCTCACCATATTCAACATTAAGATTACCTGGTTTATCAAGTTCTCTAACGATATTTTTTTCACATACCGCTTTATTATCATTTCTTAATTTGTTTACAAAATATTTTTTAGCCAATTGCTTTGCTTTAAAAAAGGAAATTCCCCCTTGAATTGAAATTATAAAATTACCTGAAATAAAAATATCATCAACAAATTTTTGCAAAGCTTCAACAGTTACAGCATTAATTTCTTCCTCTGTACCAATCTCTACCATATTTTCAGTATATTTATTATAATACGTTCTATCCTTTGCATAACTCAAAAGCTCGATTGGCGAATTTAAAATAGTTCGCGACTCTTCTTTAATAACACCTTTTTCTTTTTCAAGAGTTTCTTCAACAAACTTAGTATTCAACAACATTTCACTTACAACTTCACAACATGGCTTTAAAACTCTATTAGACCTACAAAAAGTAACATACAAATAAAATAATGTTGTAATAGCATTTAGTTTGAAAGAAAATGTTTGATCAATTATTTGCGTCAATTCCTCTTTATTATGTTTTTGAGTTCCATTAAATAACATTTGCTCACAAAAATGAGGAATTGCATTTGAATAATTTTGACGTGCATCACCAAACACAAATCCAGCATTAATCGCTGTGTGCTTTCTTTTCACTTTAGAATAAATTAAAATTGCTCCATTATTAAATTTCTTTTCTTTAAAATGCATTTATTTCTCCTTTCCTTTAAGTTATTGCAGTAAAAAAAATCTTGAAACCAAGATTTTTTTAATTAAACGCGCTCCATATATTCACCAGTTCTAGTATCAATACGAATCCTATCCCCATTATTTACAAACATAGGCACTTGAAGTGTATAACCAGTTTCAATTTTTGCAGGTTTATAAGCAGCTTTACTTGTATCTCCTTGAACGGCAGGATCACATTCAATAATTTGAAATTCAACAAACATTTCAGGTTCTACTCTAAATGCGTTACCTTTATAAAAATTAATTTTAACCATACTATTTTCCATAATAAATGGTAAAGCATCTTCAATTTGATCTTTATTCAATGGAATTTGCTCATAAGTTTCCATATCCATAAAATAATATAAACCACCATCATTATAAAGATATTGCATTTCTTTAAATTCGATTGTAGCTTTTTGCACTTTATCAGTTGGGTTAAATGTACGATCTAAAACTTGACCTGTAACAATATTTTTCATTTTAACCCTTACAAATGCAGAACCTTTTCCAGGTTTTACATGTTGAAAATCTACAACAACAAAAATATTTCCTTCAAACTCAAATGTTGTTCCTTTTCTAAATTCTCCAGCTGAAATCATTAATATAAACTCCTCTTTTTAATATTCAATATATTATAACATACTAAATAAAATTTTTAAAGTATTTTTCTACAATTTGTTCCAAATATTTTTTAATTCATAAGCATCTTGCGCCATTTTATTTTTACTTTCACACACAATAGTTGGTGCCATATTAAGCTTCTTTAAAGCTTTTGCCATTCCTTCAAAATCAGGACCATACTCACTATCTTCAAGCGTCAAATGCTTCATTTCGCCTTTTGCATTAAACATAATTTTTGAATAATGAATATGCATATCATTGTATTTATCAGGTAAATTTTCTTTAATA
Source organism: uncultured Clostridia bacterium (assembly GCA_947089305.1). Classification (GTDB taxonomy): domain Bacteria; phylum Bacillota; class Clostridia; order Christensenellales; family UBA1242; genus CAMUJQ01. The sequence goes on along the minus strand of CAMUJQ010000008.1, from coordinate 13,796 downwards.
TATTTAAAAACTTTTAAGAAATCTTCCTGTGTTTTTAGCCCGCCTTGCATAAGACAATTCAAATGGCCCACATCTAGTGTTAAGTTAAAACGCTTATCAAGTTTAGCAAATTCAACAATTTCTTCCAAATTACCAATTTGAGAATATTTACCCATAACTTCAAAACATAAAATTACATCATTAATCTTGTTCTCATCTAACACTTTTATGAGTTTTTTTAATCTATCTTTAATCAACTTTAAAACATCTATACGTTCCAATTTCCCTTGAGACCCAAGATGTATACAAAGTTTCTTTCCACCCATTAATGCAAGCTTTTTTAAAGATGAAATAATATAAGCATTTCCTTTATAATCAAAACCTGCTTCAGGATTTCCATAATTAATATAAAAAGGTGCATGCGCAGTAATTTCAATATTATATTTTTTTGATTCTTCTCCAATCTTTGTAGCTATCTCATCAGAAACCATTACTCCATGAGTAAAAGGATATTCTCCCAAATTTAAACCAAACTTTTCATGCAACCATTTTGGCATTTCTATATAATTAACATGACCTTCCTCAATAAAAAGGGGATCAATCCCAGATGGTCCAATTCTAACCATTAATTTTTTCCTCCAAGTTTAAAACAATATTTAATTTATTATTAGCGCTTTCAACCAACATTGTCAACTCATCTTCAACCATAATATAATAAAAACCCGTTTTAAAATCAGTTTCTAATTTAATGCCATTTAATAATTTTCTATTATCTTCTTTTGAAAGTTTAATTACATCAAAAAGCACAACCTCATTTAAACTACATAAATTTTTATTAATATCATCAATATTTAATGTCTCAAAATTTAAAGCATGTTCTAACGTAAAAATACTAGACTTTGTACGTATTATACTTGTTGTAATACCGTATGTAGTATTATATTTTGCAATATCACGAGCAATTGAACGTATATATGTTCCAGTTGAACATATAATTTCAAATTTAAACGATTCTTCATCCACTTGTTCAATTAACTTAATATCATAAATCTTTATTTCTTTTGGCTTTAATTCAAAATCCACATCTAAATTATTGCGCATTATATTATATGCCCGCTCTCCATTAATTTTTTTTGCCGAGTATTTTGGAGGCAACTGCATTTGAGCTCCAATAAAACTAGACAGACATTCATTTAATTCTTTTATTGAAGGGATTTTTTCGCTTGTTTTCAACACAGTTCCAGTTGAATCAAGCGTATCAGTTTCAACACCAAACTTAATTATAGTTTCATAAGTTTTAGGCATTACACTATAATATTGAAACATTCTCGTTGCCTTTTCTAAAGCAATAACAAGTACACCACTAGCATCAACATCTAATGTTCCCATATTTCCCACTTTCACTTTTTGACCAGTTTGTCTATAAAGCCATTTAACTTTATTTGTTACCATAGCACTACTGATTCCACGTGGTTTATTTACTGCAAAAAAAGCGGACTTCATTATTTATTGTCCTGCTTTTTTAAATTTGATAATATATCGTCTACTTTAGCAGCATTTTCATTTCCTTCATCTTTAACAAAGATAAGCTTTGGCATAAATCTTAATTTGATATTATGCGCTACATACTCACGTATCTCTTTATTTTTATTTTTTATTTCTTTAAAGATTTCATCAGAACCAAACTTTTTATTTAAGCTAAATATGCTAATATAAACTTTACATTCAACTAAATCATCAGTAACATCTACTCTAGATACACTTATTAACGATCCTTCATAAAAATCACCGACATATTTTTTTATAGCTTTATATATTTGTTTTTGTAGTTCGCTGTTTATTCTATTTTTACGTTTTGCGTCCATAAACAACCTCCTAATCTTTTATTTCATTTAAAACAAAGCATTCTAAAATATCACCTTCTTTATAACCATTAAAGTGATTTAATTTGATACCGCATTCATATCCTTCAGTAACTTCTTTTTGATCGTCTTTTTGAATTTTCAAGCTATCAACTTCATCTGTTGCAATAACTTCCCCATTTCTTATAACACGAATTTTTCCATTACGTCTAATTCTACCATCTTTAACCATACAACCTGCAACAAAGCCAACACTAGATAATTTAAATACAAATCTAACTTCAGCTTTTCCAAGAACTTCTTCTTGATATGTTGGTGCTTTCAATTTTCTTACTTCACGTTTAATAAAATCTTCTGCTTCATAAATAATTTTAAAGTTTTTAATTTCAACTGAATGTTGTTTTGCAATTAAAGATGTTTTTGCATCGGTTTTTAAGTTGAATGCAATTAAAATTGCTCCGCTTGTTTGTGCTAAAACAATATCATTTTCAGTAATTAAACCAGCTGATGCACTAATACAGTGTACTTTTACTTCTTCATTTGAAAGCGCTTCTAAAGTATACTTTAATGCTTCAACACTACCTTGAACATCAGTCTTAATAATTAATTTTAAAACATGAAGTTTTGTTTCATCAACTCTTGCCAAGAAATCATCAGCAGATAAATTAACTTTTTGTATTCTTTCTTCTTTAATTTTGTTTTTACGCTCTTCAATAAGCTTTCTACTTATATTAGCATCAACAACATAGAAGAAATCTCCTGCACTTGGAACTTCATCTAAACCAATAACAAAAGCAGGGAAACTTGGTGTAACTTCTTTTAATACTGTTCCTTTTTCATCTGCAATAGAACGTACTTTACCAAAGGCAGTTCCAGCAACAACAGTATCGCCAACTTTTAATGTACCATTTTGAACAAGAAGCGTTGCAACTGCACCGCGGTTTTTATCAAGTCTTGCTTCAAGAACAGTTCCGCTTGCATGTTTATTAGGATTTGCCTTCAAATCACACATTTCAGCAACTAAAATTATAGCATCAAGTAATTTATCAATATTAAGGCCTGTTTTAGCCGATATTGGCACAATAATAGCATCTCCACCCCAATCTTCAGGTAAAACATTATGCTCGCTCAATTGCTGTTTAACGCGGTCTACATTTGCTCCCACAACATCCATTTTATTAACAGCAACAATCATAGGAACCCCAGCATCTTTAATATGTTTAATTGCTTCAATTGTTTGAGGTTTAACACCATCATCTGCGGCAACAACCAAAATTGCAACATCTGTTGCTTTTGCTCCGCGCGCTCTTATTTGTGTAAATGCAGCATGACCAGGAGTATCAATAAAAGTAATTCTACCATTATTAGTTAAAATTGAATATGCGCCAATATGTTGAGTAATACCACCACTTTCATGAGCAGCAATATCAGATTTTCTAATTGCATCAAGTAAAGATGTTTTACCATGGTCAACATGGCCTAACACAGCAACAACTGGAGGACGTTTAACTAAATCTTCATCATTTTCATTTTGATGTTCCTCTTTAATTTTTTCCTCAATAGTTTGCTCAATTTTCTTGGTAAGTTTAATTCCAAATTCCCCACTTACAAGCTCAGCGGTATCAAAATTAATTGTGCTATTAATTGTTAGCATCATTCCTAGTTCAATTAATTTTTTAAGAATTTCACTTACTGGTTTACTAATTTTTTCTGATAACTCTTTTACAGTAATATTTTCTTGAGTTAAAACAGCCGAATCAATATTAACTATATTAATTGGTTCTTTTTCTTTTTTAACTTTAAGCTTTCTACTACCCATTCTTACATCAGATTCATCATCATAACCAAAGATCTTCATTTTTTGTCGCTTATTTAACACTCTTTTTTCATGATCTTGGTCAAATTTTTTCTTGTTATTGTTATTATTATATTCTCTAACTTTAAGAGCATCTGGCAATGGTTCTAAAACAGGCTTTGCGTTAAATGGACGGTTGAATTTTTGATTATTATTTTGAAAATTTGGCCTATTATTTTGGTTTTGACCTTGTGGTCTATTCCCAAATTGATTTTGTTTTTGACAATTCCCATTTCTATTAAAATTATTATTGTTGTTATTATTGTTATTTTGACGGAAATTTGGTCTTTGTTGGAATTGATTATTCTGATTATTTCTATTATTAAAATTAGGTCTTTCATTCCTATTATTATTTTGTGGTCTATTTTTTTCAGGCACAACAGGCTTAACTTCAACTGGCGCCACTTCAACTTTTTCAATTTTAGGTTGTTCTTCAACCACAACTTTATTTGCATAAACTTTTTCAATTTTTGCGCGTGTTGAAATAAGAGATTGTTTTAATCCCTTTAAGCCTTCAATTTCTTGTCCAAAAGACCTTTTAATATTTTTTAACGCATCAATCCCACCAAATTTAGAATTTTGTTGATTATTTTGCTTATTTTCTGCCAAATTCCCTTAACTCCTTAAAAATAATTTCCTTATTATCCATTGAAATCTGAGCTTTAAAAGCTCGATTTAATAAATTTTTAGCATCAGCCTTGTCAATACATTCGCAACAATTGCAAATATATACCCCCCTTCCAAACATTTTATTTGTTTTATCAATATAGACAATCCCATCAATTCTAACAAGTCTTATCAACTCATTTTTTAGCTGTCTATTCTTACAAATAACACACTGTCTTGTATATGAAGGATTTCTCATTTATTCTCCTTATAACTCTAAGTCAGCAAAAGCATCATTATCGTCAATAGAATCATCTACAACAATATTTTTTATTGGCTTAGATGCCTTTTCAGTTTCATTTTCATCATATGCTTTTACATCAATTTTAAAGCCTGTTAATTTAGCTGCAAGTCTAACATTGTGACCTTGTTTACCAATAGCTAAACTTAATTTATCTGGTGCAACTTTTACTTTTGCTTGTTTTGAAAATTCATCAACTTCAATTGATATAATTTTAGTTGGACTAAGTGCTGCAGCAATATATTCTTCTGGAATATCTGAATAAGGTATAATGTCAATTTTTTCAGTTCCAAGTTCAGCTGAAATTGCATTTACACGTGCACCACGATTTCCCACACAAGCTCCAATTGCATCTAAATTAGGATCAGTTGCATAAACTGAAATTTTTGTTCTTAAACCCGCTTCACGGGCAACATTTTTAATTACAACTGTACCATTTTCAATTTCAGGAACTTCATATTCAAAAAGTTTACGAATAAAGTTCATACTTGTTCTAGACACATTTAAAGTTGCTCCCCTAAAGTCATCTCTTGCACTTTCAGCATAAACGCGAACCTTATCTCCAATTTGAAATTTTTCTCCTGGTATTTGATCTTTTGTTGCTAAAACACCTTCAGCTTGATCAAGTCCAATTTCAAGATAAACAGCTCTATCATCAATTCGTCTTACAATACCTGTAATAATTTCTCCGGCCTTTTCTTCTAAGCCTTGTAACATATTATTTTTTTCAGCTTCGCGAATTTTTTGCATAACAACTTGACGAGCAGTTTGAGCAGCAATACGACCAAAATCTTTTGGAGTCACTTCCTCCATAATTTGATCTCCAACCTTACTAGTTTTTTTAATCAATTTTGCATCAGCCAAAGAAATTTGTTTATCTTCATCTTCAACAACGCTAACAACTGTTTTATAACTATACACCTTAATTGTGTTGCGTTCTGGTGAAAGTTTTACAAAAGCACTTTTAGCTTCCCCAAAATTCTTTTTATATGCGCTAGTTAAAGCAGTTTCAAGCAGTGCTATAAAATCTTCTTTTTTAATGTTACGCTCTTTTTCAAGTAAATCTAATGCAATAAAGAAATCTTTGTTTACCATTTTAATTTATCCTCTTTTTAAAATTTAATATTTTTTGTTATAGTTGCAATTATTTCTCTTGGAATTAATATGCTAGCTTTTTCTTCTCCATAAGAAATTGTTATGCTATCCTTGTTAAAATCTTCTAAAATACCAATCAATTCTTTTTTATTGTATGGTTTTAAAGGCTTATAAAGTTTAACCACAACTTCTTTATTTAAAGCAAGTTTAAAATCCATATCTGTTTTAAACTTTCTATCTAGCCCAGGAGATGAACAATTAAGTGTGTAACCCTCATGAAAAATCCCTTCATTTTCATCTAAAATCGGTTCAATTTCTTTAGAAAATTTTTCAAGGTCATCTAAACTTATTCCACCATCTTTGTCTAAAAATATTGTCAAGCTATAGCCTTCATGTTTTTTAACATATTCAACATCTACAAAATAATAGCCTAATTTTTCAGCAAGTGGACGTCCTTGACTTTCCACAAGATCACAAACTTTAGACATCTAATCCCTCCTCTAATAAAAATGGGTGGCGAATTTCGCCTCCCATCTAGTGTTATTTTATTAGTTACACTTAGTATATCACAATTTAAAAATTTTTACAAGCCTTTTTAACAAAAATAATTATTTTTTACATACAAGAAACTTTTTTATTCAAACTTCTCATTAAATTTAACATTAGTTTTATTTTATCTAGCGCAAAATTTGTTTTCAAATTAAATTACTATTTTTTTATATATTTTATTACCTAAATAATTTCCACAACATAATTATATATTTAATTCTACGAATTTTATAGTTCTTTTAAATATTTTCCGAACTTTAAACAAAGTTCAGCAGTTGCCTCTGCATCGTTATAGGCTCTATGCGCACCTTGGTTTACTATTCCAACTTTTGCAAGAACTGCTGCAAGTGTATAGTTATGAACTTGCAAATTGGCCTTAAATGGGATTTTCATAGCATCAATTACTTTATTATCAAAATAATAACCGCACTTTTTCGCTTCATTTTGTAAGAAGCCTATGTCAAAATCTGAATTATAAGCAATCAAAACTGTATTATAGCAATATTTATAAAAATCTCCCATTACCTCATGAATCAATGGCGCTGTTGAAAGTTCTAAATCTGTAATACCTGTTAATTTAACAATTTTTTCATCAAGTTTTTTTTGTGGATTTATAAAAGTTGAAAAATAATCAACAATTTTGCCTTTAACAAGCCTTACGGCCCCAATTTCAATTATTGTTTCATTTAAAGCATTTAAGCCTGTTGTTTCAAGGTCAAAAACAACAACATCGTGCTCCATGAAATAATCATCTATAACTACTTCTTCTTTTTTCTTTTCTTCTTCAAGCCAGTTTATTTGTGTAAATTTTTCATATTTTTTAGGAGTAATTAATTTATATTCGCTTGGAACAGCTTTATATTTTATTTCAGCTTTTTTAAGTTTATAATCTCCAATAATAGCCAAACTTTTTACCCTTAAACTAAGCCTGTCATTATAAATTTCAACATTGCCATAAATTAAAATTTTGATTTGATCTGCTAATTTTTGGAGCTTTGGAGTGTTAGCCACTGTTGCAAAAATTGTTACGCCAATTTTTCCAGTTCCATCATTAAGTGTAAAAGTATAAAATTTCTTTTCCACTTCAACACCTTTCCTATCTTTTTTAAATGTTCGTTCTTTAAAAAAACTAATTGTTCCACAAACATTAATGCCTTCCATTTCACCTTTAATATCTTTAATTGGCTTAGCAACCTTTGCTTTATTTGAACCTATTAAATCACACACATCATTAAAAATAATTGTATCTTTTTCCTCTATTTGAGGCTCTGTATAAACTTTTTTTAATCTCGCAAATAAAAATTCATCTGCATTAACTTTATCTTCTACAATTTGTTCTTTAATAATAAATTCAGCAAAAAATTGTTCATTTAAATATTTTACCAAGGGAGTTTTACATGTGCTTGTAAAAATTTCAAATAGTTCTTTAGTTAATGAAAAAATTACATAAGGTCTCTGCAAATCGCCCTGAGAAATTTCAATTTTTATATTATTAAAATCAAAAAGTGTTGCAAATGTTTTATAATTTTTCATTAAAAAATCTTTTATAAAATGTAATATTACAAAATCATCAATAACATTTTTTGAAAATTTAACAACTATTTTATCTATTAAACGTTTTTTACAAATTGCAATAATTTGTTCTTTAACGCTTTGATCTAAATTTGTGTCACTTAAAAAAGTTAAAAACAAAGTTTGGTTGTTTTTATTGTATATTATATCTATAATTCTAATTTTTTCTAAATTAAACTTTTGTTTAATTTCTTCTAAAAGTTCTTCCATTAACAATATTGTAATTAAATTTTTGCTTTAAGTCAAGTTAAAATTTTAAATGATATTAATATAAAATTTGCTATTGACATTATTGCGAACATGTGGTAACATTACAAAAAATAAAAAGAGTTTTAAATGTCTAATACGGAAAATAAAATTGAAGATAAAAATATTTGTGCTAAATGCGGTGGCGCTTGTTGTAAAAAAAGCGGTTGTGGTTATTTGGTAAGCGACTTTCCTTCTTTTACCTACCCTGATATAAAAGCGAAAATCGACGAAGGTAACATTTCAATAAAAGCCGTTTTATATAAGAAATCAATTAATGACAAACTTAAAAAAATTTTAGTGTTAAAAGCTAGAAGTATTGATAAAGGAATAGTTGATTTATTTTCAGCTAGTTCACAATGCAAAATGTTAACTGCCAAAGGTTGTTCTTACTCACTTGAGGATAGACCAAGTTTAGGGGCAATTTTAAAGCCTGCTCAAAATATGCATTGTGCTTTAAGTGAAAAAATTCAATTAGAAAACCTTCAAGGGTGGATAAAGCATCAATATGTACTTGAAAAACTTGTTAAAACTTATACTGGAAAACACGTGGACATTGTTTATCGAGAACAATTTATAAAAGAATGTGCAAATGTTCTTGCAAAAATTAAATTGCTTCGCGGTAATATTAATAAACTAACAATTGCTGATCAAGAAATTTTAGATACAATTAATTCTATGAGTGAGGAGATGTATTACGAACTAAAAGACGCAAACAAAATCGCTGAAGAAACTATTTCTAATATATTATCAAAACATCAATAAAAAATTTGTATTTTTAATATACAAAAAAAGAGCTTAGCTCTTTTTTTATTTCAAATCTGAAAATTTAGTTAATTTTATACCCGCTTCTTTTAAAATTTCAAGAGAAAAATCATCAGGATAACCCTCTTTGAATATTATTTCTTTAATGCCCGTATTAATTATTATTTTAGCACAAACCACACAAGGTTGATGTGTGCAATATAAAGTACAACCTTTTAAACTAATCCCCTCTTTAGCCGCATATACTATTGCATTTTGCTCAGCATGAACAGCATAACAAGTTTCAGCATGAGTTCCACTTTTAATATTCAATTTATTGCGCAAACAATAATCACGCTCTACACAATTTTTAACTCCAGCTGGTGCACCATTATACCCAATTGCCATAATTAATTTATCTTTTACAATTACAGCACCAACTTTTCTTCTAACACAGCTTGACCAAGAACCAACTAGTTCAGCCATATCCATAAATCTTTTGTTCCACTTATTCATTTTTCCCCATCCTTTTATCTTTTGTTTTTATTAGAATAATCCTATAAAAAACTTCACAACATCAACTAAAATAACTAAAGTAAACAACACAATTAATCCAACTGTATGTATTCGACCCTCAATCTTCCTACTAATAGGTTTTTTCCTAATTGCTTCAATGCCAACAAACACCATCCGCGCGCCGTCCAAAGCTGGAATTGGCAACAAATTAAATACCCCCAAGTTTATTGAAATAATAGGAATAAATGCAAATAAAATAAGCCAATTTAATTTAACTCCTGTTGCTATGCCCCCAATTATTCCAAAAGGCCCGCTAATATTTTCTATTCCAAGTTTGCCAACAATTAGCATTCCAAAAGCTTTAAGAGTTTCCCATATAATATTACCCGTTACAACCCAAGTTTGTCCAAGTGCTTCAAAGAATTTATATTTATACATTGTTGTTGAAATTCCAATTATATTAGAAGAGATTTCTTTTCCTTCTTCATCAACGGTTGAAACTTTATCAATAACAACTTGAACTTTTTCTTTTTTACCATCTCTAATAATAGTTAATGTAGCCGTTGCACCTTCATCATAACTTTGAATTTTTTGACTAACTGTTGAAAACATGGATACGTAACTGCCATCAACTTCACAAATAATGTCGCCTTTTTTTAATGTTGCTGCATTAAGTTCTGTAACTTCCTGCACAACTACTTTATCATAGCCTAAAATCATAAGCATAAAAATTACAGTAAATAACCCAAATAAGATATTAAAAAATGCTCCAGCAAATAAAACAATTAACCTTTTCCACCATTTTTGTGAATTAAAACTATCAGGAGTTAAACCATCTTCATCTTCTCCCTCAAAAGCACAATAACCCCCAAGTGGAATTAATCTAATTGAAAATTGCTCGCCCGTTTTTTTACTTTTATGTTTATAAATAGCTTTACCAAAACCTATTGAAAATTCATTTATTTTAAATTTAAAAATTTTACCAGCCACATAATGACCAAGTTCATGTATTAAAACAAGGAGCATTAAAATAACTATTGCAATAGCGATATAGCCAATATACATTAAGACTTTCATATTCTGCTCCTTTTATCTTATTTTTAATTATATGCCAAGTTCACATGAATCAAAACCAAATTTAAACAAAAAGTACAACTGCTCCAATAAACATAATAACTGTTGCAAAACTAATTCCATCTAATCTATCCATAAGTCCACCGTGCCCTGCAAGAATTGTTCCTGTATCTTTAATGCCAATTTTTCGTTTAAATAGACTTTCAAAAATATCGCCGATTTGGCAAAACAAACTTGCCAAAAAGCTAAACAATAAAACAAAACCAATTACAACATTTGCATTAGCGAAAATTTGAGTAAATGGTTTGATTACACTAAAAATTGCATAAACAGCAATACCTCCACCTGTTCCAAATAATAATCCGCCAATTGCCCCTGAGATTGTTTTATTAGGGCTAATTTTAGGACATAATTTTGGTCCTTTAAACATCATCCCTGTAAGCATCGCAAAAGTATCAGTAAGCATACTGATAATAAAAATACTAACTAAAATATATAACGAAACATTAGAATTTAATCCAGCATTAAACACATCTAAATGATTAATTAAATAGAAAAATAAAAATAAATATGTTGGATATACTAGTGGAAAGAAAAATTTTAAATTAACAAATTTTTTATATTTAATTAAACTAACAATAATTAAAACAGAGAAACAAACAAAAAGCGATAATAAAATAAATTCAGGCAAATACATAATAGTGTCTGTTAACAATAAAGCTAAAAATATTCCAAATGTTAAAACTGTATTGCAAATTGAACATATAAGAGTTGTTAATTTGTTAGTTTTATCTTCTCCTATAGTTACACATTTAGATATTTCTATAGTAGCCGCAATGCTTAATATTAAAATTAAAGCATCAAAAATATATGCATTAACTTGCCTTAAAACCAAGGCTAGCACCAACACTGCTACAATAATTGCCCCCGTGATTACACGCTTTTTCACTGTTATCTCCTTAAATTTTTCCGAATCTTCTATTTCTACTATTATAGAACTTTATTATTTCATCAACGTTTTTTGCTTTAAAATCTGGCCAATATATTTTAGTAAAATATATTTCACTATATGCCATTTGCCAAAGCATAAAATTAGAAACTCTTTGCTCTCCACTTGTTCTAACCAAAATATCCAAGTCTCCAAGATAAGCAGTTTGCAAAGCATCGTTAACATCTTTTTCAGTTACATTAGTTTTTTTATCACTAATTAATTTATTATATGCACGAACAATTTCATCTCTGCCGCCATAATCAAAACCAATATTTAAAATACACTTTTTACATTTTTTTGTTTTTTCTATTGCTTCATCTACAGCTTTTAAAATGTCATCAGGCACTTTATCTCTATTACCCATATGCACAAGTCTAATATCTCTTTCTAAAAAGAATTGTAAGTCAGTTGTTACAAGATTTCTAATTAATTTAAAAATTTCATCAATTTCTTCTTGTGGACGACCCCAATTTTCAGTAGAAAAAGCAAAGATTGAAATTACTTTTATATCATATTTTAAACAACCTTCAACAGTTCTTTTTAAGGCTTCAACTCCGTGCTTATAGCCAATTGTTCTAGGTAAGCCTTTTTTAGTTGCCCACCTGCCATTGCCGTCCATAATAAAACCAATATGATTAGGAATTTTTAATTCTTGCTTATTTTTTTTTAGCATTAAACGCTCATTACCTCGCTCTCTTTTTCGCTCACCATTTTGTCAACTTTTGCGTTTAACTGTTCAATTTGTTTTTGAACATCTTTTTCTAAAGTGCTTAATTCATCTTCACTAATTAGTTTTTCTTTTTCTAATTTTTTAAAACTTTCTAAACAATCACGTCTCGAATTTCTAAGTGTAACTTTTGCATTTTCTCCACTAGCGCGCACTTGTTTGCAAAGTTCTTTTCTTCTCTCTTCTGTTAAACTAGGAAATACAAGTCTTATAACCTTTCCGTCATCATTAGGTGTAATTCCTACATCACTAGCCATAATTGCTTTTGAGATACTCTTTAACGCACTTTGATCCCAAACAGAAATTGTTAATACTCGTGCTTCTGTTACAGCAATGTTACCCATTTGACTAATTGGAGTTGGAACGCCATAATAGTCTACCATAACCTTATCTAGAACATGTGGATTAGCTCTACCTGCTCTAAAACTATTAAGTTCAGATTGCAAAAAATTTAAACATTTTTCACTATCTGCTTTGAATGTATTTATAAAATTTTGAGCTTGTTCGTTTATCATAATTTTTCCCCTTAAATTAATACTTAAAACATTTTAACATATTAAAAGTTTTTTAGCAAAGAAAAATAAAGGTAAATTTAAAATCCTTATGTTAAATTATATACTTCTAAAAAGTTAAATTTGTTAAATAAAAAATTGACAATCAACTTTTTAACTCAGTTATAATAAATAATAATTTTAAAAATACAAATTTATGAACAAAAGTTTGAAGATGCTATAAAAAATAATTTTACATTATGCCAAGGCTAACTGCTAAATGAAAAACAATGTGTTATATCCAAAATTCAATTAACCGCTAGGCAATAAAAAATCTCCTATTTTAAATTATTCTTTATTATTTAAAATGTATTTTATTAACGTATTCAAAGAGAAAACAACGTAAAAAACAAGCTTATATACTAATTTAAGTGTTAATTAATAACAAAAATTTTTATTAAGAGTTGACAAACTTTTTAATATTTGCTAAACTCTTAAAAAATATAAAAGGAGGCTAAATATAAAATGAACAAAATAAATAAAGATAAAATACAAATCGGCCTCTTTTTTAAAATTAATTAATCATATAAACTAATTTTAAAAAAGCTCCGATTTAAATAAAAAAAGGAGTTTTTTTATGGAAAACTTTAAGTTAAGTAAATATTTTTCAGAACATAAATTTAAGATTTTTCTTATATTGTTTTTTAATATAGTTTCAAGCACTTGCATTATATTAACTACCCTTGCTTCAGCAAAGGCAATAGAGTTTATTTCGCATGCACAATATAAAAGTGCTATTTATTCAATTATTTTTATTATTGTTGCAATGACGGTTAAGCGTATTGCTTTTTATCTATCCTATTATGCTTACTATAAAGCTTCAAGTTCTATATCAACCACCTTAAGTTGGGATTTAGCAAAACAAGCCTTTAAATTAAATTCAATCACATATACAACCCACTCTACAGGTATATTTACTCAACGAATATTAAATGACCCCCAAACAATAACAGGACTACTTGTTGACTTTGCAGATCTTATTATCTCCTGTTTAACTGATGCTATAATTATTGTGTATGTAACAATTTTAAGCCCATATGTTGGTTTATTAGTTATTGCATCTATTCTGATTGGTTCAATTATAGAATTTGCAAGAATTAAAGTTATGAACAAAAAATACAAACAATC
>CAMUJQ010000007.1 GCA_947089305.1 uncultured Clostridia bacterium | reverse complement strand
TTAATTTAAATTTTTTTACGAAAAATAAAAGTAGTTTTATTTAACTACTTTTTTATTAGAATTTCTTGTAAAAATTTTTCTTTAATGATAAAATAAATTTTAAGAGGAAAAACAATGGGAGCATTAATAGCTTTAATTATTGCATCGTTAAACTTTGTTGCCGTTGTGGTGATGATTTTTTGGGAACGAAAAACGCCACAATCAACTCTTTTATGGGTTTTAACATTTATTGCTCTTCCCATTTTAGGTTTCTTTATTTATTTGTTTTTTGGTAATGGTGCTAGATTTGGTAGGCATAAGCAGTATTTACAAAAAGCGCTTGATGATGAAGATTATAAGAAAGAATTTGATAAGCAAATTTCATTACTTTCTACACTTCAGGCAAATGATTCACAAAGTTCGCAAATGATACATTATAATTTACACCAAAGCAAAGCTTTATGTACAATAGAAAATTCAGCTCAATTATATACTGATATGAATGAACTTTTTAATCAAATTTTTACTGATATAGAAAATGCGAAAGATACAATACACATAGAATATTTTATTTTTAGAAATGATGCATTGGGAAAAAAGTTGCTTAATGCTTTAACTAAAAAGGCTAAAGAAGGGGTGCGTGTAAAAGTTCTATATGACGATTTAGGCGCATTGAAAACTAAAAAAACATTTTTTAAACCCTTAATAAAAGCAGGTGGTCAAGTTGAGCGTTTTTTTGCAAGTAAAATTCGACTTGTAAATATTAATATGAATTATAGAAATCATAGAAAAATTATTGTAATAGATAATGAAATTGGTTACACTGGAGGTTCAAATATTGGCGTTGAATATTTGGGCAAGCATAAACGCATAAAACCTTGGAGAGATACTCAAGTTAGAGTTACAGGTGATATTGCAAAAATTTTAAATATTAGATTTATTTCAGATTTTTCGTTTGCTGCAAATAAAGATTATTTAATTTTCCCAAGCACTAATGAAGAAGAAAGAGCAAAAAATAAAAAAGATATTGCCAAAACAATTCAACGCGAATTTAAGAAAAAGGATGAACAAGATGATTATGTTTCACCCGAAGCTTATAAACCTATGCAACTTGTAGTTAGCGGACCTGATACACCTAACGATGAAATAAAATCTTCTTATATAAAAGCAATTTATTTGGCTAAAAAGCATGTGTTACTTCAAACTCCATATTTTATACCTGATAGTGTCTTTTTCGATGCATTAATAAATGCTAGTTTAAGTGGAGTTAAAGTTGAATTAATAATTCCAAAAGTACCCGATAAAAAATATGTTTATTATGCTACTATGAGTTATGCAAAACAACTATTAAAAGCTGGAATAAAAGTTTATTTATACAAAGGATTCATCCATTCTAAAACGCTTGTTGTTGATGATGAAATTTCTAGTGTTGGAACATTTAATCTTGATATGCGCTCATTTAACTTACACTTTGAAGATACTTTATTTATTTATGATAAAACTTTTACTAATGAAATGATAGAAACTTTTGAAAAAGATAAAAGTAACTCAATTATTTTAACTGAGGAATATGTAAAAAAACGTCCACGAGTAGAGAAGTTCTTAGAAAAAATTATGAGATTAATGACGCCGTTATTTTAATAGCCTGCTACAAAAAAAACTAAACAAAAATGTTTAGTTTTTTGTTTTTAATTTAAATTACTTCATGCTGTCAACAAGTTTTGCAAGTTGAGCTTTTTTTCTAGCAGCAGCATTTTTATGAAGAACATTTTCGCTTGCTGCATGGTCAATTTTAGCAAAAGCTTCATTAAGCATTAATTTAGCTTCATCTTTTTTGCCTTCTGCTACAAGAGTTTTTACTTTTTTTGTATAAGTTTTAACACTTGTTTTAATAGAAACATTTTGCTCATGTTTTTTCTCATTAACTAAAATACGTTTTTTAGCTGATTTAATGTTTGCCATACTTTCTCTTAACTCCTATTTTCTATTGTAACTTTGCATAGTATAGCACACTATTTTTAATTTTGCAAGTATTTTCACAACTTTTTATTAACAATCATAACTAATTTTATGATAGGTTTTATTGATAGTGGTATTGGGGGACTTTCTGTTTTAAAGGAAGTTGAAAAATTAAATTTAGGTGAGTCGCTAATTTATTTAAAGGACTCCAAAAATTCGCCATACGGAAACAAAAGTTATAAAAAAATTTATAGAATTATAGAAAGTGATGTAAAAGACTTAATAGGCATAGGTTGTAAAATAATTGTTATTGCCTGTAACACAGCAACAGCTGTTTGTATAACTAAACTTAGAAGTAAATTTAAAGATGTAACTTTTGTTGGAACAGAACCAAATATAAATTCGCCTATTCGTGACGAAAAACAAAATATTTTAGTTTTATGTACAAGTGCAACAAAAAAACATTGTGAACATTTAAAAAATGCACCAAATAATGTTTTAGTTTATCCTCTAAAAAATTTTGCAAAAGCTATAGATAATGGGAAAACTATAAACTATAAAAAAATGTTTATGGGTATTGATCCATTAATTTATGATGCTGTTGTTTTAGGTTGCACGCACTATATTTTTAGACTTAACGAACTTAAAGTTATTTTTAAAAATGCAACTTTTTATGCTTCTCACACAGGGGTTGCAAAAAGAGTTAAAGATTTATATAACATTAAAAATTTTGAGAATGGCGAGAGTAATTAATGCAAATCCTGATATTATATTAGAATATTTAAATTTATTTGATATTATTGAAGCTAAAATCCAACCAACAAAAAGTAAAATAAAATGAATTAAGCAAATTACAATTGGAATTATAATGCGAGTGTCACTAAAAACAGTTGAAAAGGCAAGTATAGTTCCGTCTAAACTTAGTGTAAAATTTAAAATTAAAAGTTCTTTAATTGAAAGAGTTTTTTCTTTGTCTTTTTCTTTTTCAAATAAATTTTTTATTCCTATAATTAAAAACACAATAATGGAAAAGTATTTTAAGTCTATCTCAATATATCGCCTTAAAATTAGGGCAATAGAGTAACCCATAAAAACAAGTATTGTGATTGTTAAAATTGAAATTAAGAATTTACTTATTTTAAACTTTTGTGAGTTGCCAATGGCAATGCCTACAAACAATGCGTCTAGTGAAACAAGTAAACTCATTAAAAAAATTTGAGAGTAGGTCATACTTTCAGTTTATGGGCATCACTCAAGTTTTGTTAATATTTAAAGGTGAATTGGTTTATTGTTTCTTAAATTATTGTCAACTAATTTTTCAGTTATTATACTCACTCTAACGGTGTTATCTTTGTTATTTGGTTGAACATGCAAAAGTTTGGGAGCATTAACTACTTCTAAAACTTTGTTAAAATATAACGAATCGTTATCAAGATACTCTAATTTTGGTGCAACCAATTTTTTTAATTTTTCGTTACAACATAAAAGATTATTTCCAATTTTTTTCACTCTTGGTAAATAAAGTTGTGTTAAACTATCGTTACTATCTAAGAAGTTGTCTCCAATAATTAAAACATTAGGTAAACTTAGGCAATCAAGAGCATAGTTATACATCATAAAATCGTTTTCGATAATTTGAACATTTTCGTTTATATATTTAGTTATGTCACCATATTTATTTAAACCAATGTAAATGGGTTTACCTTTTGAAGGCGTAATTATAACAATCTTATTTTCGTCCTTATTGTTTATAACATTTATATTTTCAATTGTGCCAATAGTTTTAATAAAGCAATCTTCATCTTCTTCGTTATTTAGCATTTTAAATTTTTTTTGTTTTTTATCTAAAATGTATCTATCCATAACTAAAAATCTACTTTTATCTAAAATTAGCGGTTTACAAGTTGGTCCATAGAGAATACAGTTGTTTTCACAATAGTAATTATTGTTGCTTTCTATATTCCACCTATAAAATTTGTGGTCGCCACCAAGCACATAGCGATAATAGTCAAAATCTTTACTAGATTTAATTTCCTTAAGTTTAAAATATTGTTCAAAAGCATATGTTAAACCTGGAATTATTTTTTCTAGATCATTTGAAAAAGTTGCATCGGGATTTTTAACTTTGTGATTATATCTGTTTTTAATTGAAATATTGTTTGATACTCTGTTAATTTGTATGCTTATTACACTTGTTCCATATTCGTCTTGGCGTTGTGGTTTTAAAAAATTTTCTCGTTTAATATTATCAACGTCTTTTTTTACTGCAAACCACACTCTGTGAGACGCTGTTCTGTCGCCGTTAAAGGTGCAAAGTTCTTCACCTTCTTTATAATATTTTTTAAAGCTTTGAACATCGGATTCTGTTTGACATTCGGGGTATAAAATATAGCCTGCTTCATTCATTAATTCAAAAGGAGTTTTATTAGTTTTTAAAATATCACGTTCCTTAGATGGATTTGCTAAGTTATTTATATAATTTATAAACATTTCGTCCCAAGCAACATTTCCATCTTCTTTATCTCTTATCATTAAATCGTCTAGTAAAGAACGTGTTGGGGCAAAGTGGTCAAAAATTAATTTAGAAAGTTTCCCTGGAGTTTCTAAAATAGTTGAAAAATTATCTCTGCAAAAGTGAGAGAATTTTTCTCCATAATATTTTTTTATAAACTCTAAATCTGGTCATGTGTTTTCCTTGTGAAATTATATAATTTTAATTACCTAAAATCAATAGAGGTTTGAAATTTAATATTTGACATGCTATATTCCATTAGGAAGAGAATTTATGAAAAATAATTTAGGCATACCGAATTTTACAAAATATTATTTATCACTTAAGGACGGACAAAATACAAACAAAGAAACGAAAAAAATTTATGACTTTTTACAAACTTTTTACAAACTTTTTTAAATAAATTTCATAATGAAAAGGATTTAAAAAACAATGATCTAAAATTGGAATTTATTAATTATGGTAGCACAGAACTTGTTTTTGTTTTAAAAATAGATGACATTCCAAAATACACTTGCTTAGTTGGGCAACCTTCTCTTAAGTATGGCGATGTAAAAAGGGAGGCCCAATATTTAAAAGAGTTAAAAAAAGTAGATAACAGCGTTGTTGCACCAATAGATTATTTTACCGATGGCGAGCACGAACTTTTTGTAACGCCATATATTTATCAAACTAGATGTGTGGCATCAAGTGACGGCGAGTGGGGAATTTATATACCAGAGCCTAATTATAGATTTCAAACTTTTAGCGATCCTCAGCGAAAAGTGGTTAACACGTGTATGATTGCAAAGCTTGTGTCACTATTTAATGCGACAACATCGGAAGGCATTGCATGCGCAAAACTTGGTGGCGGAGATTTTATGTTAAAAAAAGGTTGGGAGAAAGGGCAACCAACAATAGAGAACGCTCTAGAAAGCTTATACTTAATTGCATGTAGAAACAAAATAAAATGCTCGCTAGAAGAATATATAGAAACTATTAAAAAAGAATTTAACAAAACATCAATAAATAAAGATGGGTTTAAGATAAATAATCGAGCAAGAGCGCCAATGACGGACGAAGAGATAAACGCTGGCATTGAACTTGGACTAAAACTTAGAAGAGAAGCCATAACAAACGGCTTAAAAAAATAAAAGCACCATTGAGTGCTTTTTTTGTGTTAAAAATTGTCTAAAATTTTATTACCTTTTTATCTGAAAAAGTTTTGTTTAGTTTGTGACTAGTTGGGCTATTTTTAAAGGCTTCTTTTAGTCGCTCATAGGACGAATTATCTATGTATTGAAGTTTTGGTAAATTCATTTTTAGAGTTTTTTGATTGTCATGTAGTAAATTTAAAAAACCTTTTTGTATTGAAACTACATTTTGCAAATTTAAATATTGTAAAGCATTTGCATATTCTAAAAAATTCTTTTCTATTGTTGTAACATTTGGGTTGTCGTAACCAACCATTTGATTTTGTGGGTTGGTGGCAATTTTAATATCTTCGCCCTCAACTGGAGTTATTGTTATAAGCTTTTGTCCTTTTTTATCCCTAATAATATTTATATGGTCAATTTTGCTAATAGTTTTTGCAAAACTATCGCCACAAAACGACTTAACAGTTTTTTCTTCTAAATCAATAAGGTGATTATCTATTAGTAAATATCTATCCTCGTCAAATTGGTAAACAACGCCGTCAACAATTATGCAATTATCTGCACAATAATATTGAAGAGGAATGTTAAAAAATCCGCCAACCTCAACATTGTATTTATGGTGTTGACCATCCATTCCTTGTCCTAACATATGGAAGTTAATGCGTGATAAAAAAGTTTTTTGGGCTAAATCTAAATTATATGCATTTGCAAACGCTTTTGCTAAGCCGGGAATAATGTTATCTAGTTGTGCTTTATATGACATTTTCAAACTATCGAATGGAGTTCCGTTATAAGTGTTTCCATATCTATTATATATTTCTAGGCTGTTATTAGTTTCGCATGAGTATATAATTTGTATAACACTTTTTGCATATTCGTCATTTTTACTATTATTAGAAGGGTCTAGTATATTAATGTCATCAACATTTTTTTTAACAGCAAACCAAACTTTATAATTTTTGAATTTTTCTTCATTAAAGCCATCATGCATAATTGGTGTATATTTTTTAAACTTTTCTAAATCGCTAAAATTTTCACATTCATAAAAATTGTAACCAGCATTTTCAAAAAGATTTTTAGGTAAATCTTGTTGAGTGTGTATAAGTATTTGAAATCCGGCTACTTGCTTTAAATGAGTTATAGGCATACCCAAATTATTTTGCACATTAATTTTAGCAGAGTAGAACGGATAAATAAGTTGTTCTTCATCATTTAAGTCATTTTCAATTTCGGCTAAGTTATTAATATATTCTTTAAAAAGTTCTTTTTTGTTTTTTACACATTTAAATAAAATTTTGTTTGGAGCAAAACGTTTAAGAATGGTTTTTGTTAAAATTCCCTGTCTTTCAAGTAAATTAGGAAAAAGTTCTTGGCAAAGTGCACTAAAATCTTCGCTGTATTCCTGTTTTAAAATTTCTAAATCTATATTATTTTCAAGCATAAAAAACGACCTTCTTTTCTAGTATTATACATTAAAAGGGGAGTGAAAGTCAATACTTAATAAAAAAAAAGACAACGCTAATTGTTGTCTGTTAATAAATTTTCCACAATAAATTCATAGGCACGTGGGGCAACTTCTTTCCATTTAATGCACGCGCTTGTTGCTTCGGCGCGGTCACGCGTTTTAATGGTTATGTCTAAAATGTTTTCGTTAACAGCACTTTCTTTAATTTGTAAAACAGCGGTATAAGAACCATCATCATGTCTAAAGAAATCAGCAACATATTCTTGATTGCGTTTAATTTTCATGCGCTCTTCTTTAGCAAATTTTGTGATATTTTCACGTAAACTAGATGGAATTCTTTGAAAGTAATGGCTTAAACAACTGCGACCGTCATAACTGAGTACATATCTACTTTCTTTTGTATCTGGACCATTTCTATAAATAAATTTGCATTCAACAAGTTGCCATAATATATCCTTGCAATCCATGTAATTTATCCAGTCATTCTTTTGTGTGCAAATATCAATTACACTTGCTTCCGTTAAAGGAATTTCCATTTTATCAAATACATATAAAAGTATCAGTTTATTTACAACTGGGTCAAAATTAAATGTTGCCACTTTAGTCTACCTTTTTATTTTTTCTTACATAAGATTATAGCACATATTTTTAAATAACACAAATTAATTATACAATTATTGGAAAAGAAAAATATGCCATAATTGCTTTACGAATTTTATTTGATGTGCTAAAATCAATTAGTGGAGAGTAGATATGAATAATGATTTTTATCTAGAAAATTTTTCTAAAAATGTAGATGATTTTATTAATAGCAAATTTTTACTTGTTGAAAGCAAATTAAGCAAGTTTTTATCAAATATAGCTAAAAATAAACTTTTGTATGCATTAATTGAGGTTTGTTTAAAAGATTTTAATTTTGAAGCTGAATTTAAAGCAGCGACAGAAGGAGAAGAACTTGTTTTACCAAGTAAAGCTGAAAAAATTGTTGCCTTTGTATTTTGCCTTTTAGTTGAGGCAGATAATAAAAAATTAGATTTTTACAAATTCTTAAAACTTTATTTTAATTCTAAAGATGTTGAAGATAGTTTTAGACTTTTTAATGAAAAAGTTATAATCCCATTTAAAAATTGTGTTATTGTTCTTTGTAGCGAACCTGAGAAGGAAGAAGAACCTGAAGCTCCTCGCGAACCAACTTTTTATGAAAAGTTTTTGCCAGTTGCAAAACAGCTTATCTCATTATCTAAAATGTTACCTAGATGTGAAAATTGTGAACCAATTTTAATTGCCATGTTAGACGCCGCAAAACAAAATAACATGAAACTTTTTAACGCACTAAAAACAAGCTTAATGTATTCAACAAAAAACCGCAAATTCATTAAACAATGTAGAGAAGTGTTTGGAAATTAAGTTTGATATGGGTGGGAGTTTGATTAATTTAGATAAAGAGCCCACTAGACGAAAAAAAGTTAAATATAGCAAACGAACAAAGGATTGGCAGTTGCAATAAAAATAGTAAGTTTATTACTTGCTATTTTTTTTGAATGTAACTAAAAACGAATAGTTATCAAGATATATTATTTCAAAGTTCGCTTGTGGCTTGTATGGTGATCCTAGCGAGAATCGAACTCGCGTCTACGGCGTGAGAGGCCATCGTTCTAACCACTAAACTATAGGACCAAGATGTCACAAGAAATTTTATCAAGTTTCAAGCCTATGCAATTTAACTTGCAAAATTTTTGTTTTTATGTAAAATTAAAATAGCAAGTAAATTTTATCATACTTTTACTTGGTTGTCAATAAATTGAGGCTTATAAAACGCGAATGAAAAAAATTATAAATTTTAGACCCTTGTTTTTAGCGTTTGTTGTAATGTTAATTAGTGGACTATGTCTACAGTATTTTTGTAACTTTCCTGTGTGGGCTAGGGCTTTAATTTTAGTGTTACCTCTTGTTACTCTTGCGTTGTTTTTACTTCCAAAAGCAAAAAAATATTTTAAACATGCTGCATTCATTATTGTACCACTTGTGTTAGTGTTGTGTATTGGTGGCATAAAAGCTAATATAACATCTAATATTATGGATACCGTTTATAATGCAAAAATTGAAGTAGTTTGTACTGATACATATAACTCTAATTATAATTCAATCGTTGTTAGAAATGTTGTGGTAAATAATAAAAAGCTTCCAAGTAAAGTTACTTTATATATAGATGGTGTAGATGTAAAAGAATTGGAGGCGGGAACAAAATTAACTTTTATAGGTAATTTTAAAAAGCAAGGAGAGTTTAAAACACTCAACACTGGCAAGGTAGGTTACATATCAACAAAGTATGAAAATGTTGAAATATCTAAGGCAAGAAAAACAATTCCTGAAGCAATTAGGGGATATATAAAAAATAATTTGTCTAAAATTAAAAATCCTGAAGTGGCAGGCTTATGTTTTGCTGTGTTGTTTGGAAATAAAAGTGATTTATCATTAGACATGCAAGCTAACTTTAAAATTTCAGGAACTGCACATTTACTTGCCGTTAGTGGATTGCATGTAGGATTTTTGATTGCACTCCTTGTTTTCATTTTAAAAATTTGTCATGCCAACAGAAAAATTAAGTTAATTGTGCCAAGCATTTTTTTAATTTTGTTAATGATTCTTTGCGCATTTACTCCTAGTGTTGTAAGAGCAAGTTTGGTTGCAATAATTTATCTTTTAGCAGAGTATTTTGGAAAAGAAAAAGATTCACTTTCTACATTGAGTTTTGCGGCAATCATGATTATTTTGTTTGACCCGTTTGTAGTTTATAAATATAGTTTTATTCTAAGTTTTGCATGTGTGTTTAGCATACTATGTCTTGCAACTCCCGTAACTAATTTGCTCATAAGAATGAAAATGGGTAAAAAAATGGCAGCAACAATCGCTACAATCTTCTGTGTTAATTTTGCCACTGTTTTTGTTGTATCTTTAATGAATCAAGAAATAAATTTAATTGGGTTAATAAGTAATATATTTTTAATTCCGCTATTTAGTGTGTTTTATATGGTTATGTTTATTCTTGTTTTATTAACGGTCTTTATGCCGTTTACGTCTATTGTTTTAAATGCTGTTATTCCATTTTATTATATTTTTAGCGTAACTCAAGGTTTATTTTCACACATTCCGCCACTAGTTGCAAACAGCAGTATTCTTCTTGTAATTTGCACTATGTTGTTAATATTTTTACTTGGCAAATTTGTTATGGTTAGCCCCAAAATAAAAGCTATTTTAGCCAGTGTTTTATGTGTGGCAATTGTTGTAAATTTTATATTAATAAATGTCCCTATTACTCCTAAAAATAATGAAATTTATTTTGAAAGAAATCAAATAAGTGTGATAGTTAGTGAAGATAGCACGGCTATTGCAATAACTGAAGAAATAGATAAAGATACTCCCATGAATTTAAAAAAGCGAATGGCATCGCTAAGAACTAATAAGCTACATGCATTAATTTACACGGGCGATTTTAATTTAAATTATATAAAATACTTTTTAGATAATTCTAACATTCCAATAATTATAGTTGATTGCATTGATCCTGAGGTTACAAAACTTTTTGAGTATGATAATTTTTATATTGCTGGGTTATCACACGAAGAATGTGTAATTGTTAATGATTTTATAATTTACTCTTATGTTACAAAAAATGTAAATGCAATTGTGTTTGATATTAAAGAAAGTAGAATTGTTTTTACTTCTGCAATAAGAAGTAATAAAGCATTAAGTGATTTACGGTATTTAAATCCTAACATTGTTTATGCAGGTTATATTAGTTATTATGTAAATTACGAATTTTATGATTATACTACAGTTATAAGTTTATCTAATGTTGAAGTATCAAATAACTTGAACACACTTTTTTATAAGCCATTAAAAATTAAATATTAAAGGTTAGGAGGATTTATGAAGTTTGAAAATTTTAAAAAGAGTTTAGAGGTAGAAATAAAACCAGCTTATTTTATTACAGGAGAAGATATTTTTTTAATGTATCGCGCATTGAGTTTTTTAGAAGATAAATGTGTGCCAAACTATAAAGATTTAAATTATACAACCTTTAACATGGATAGTAAAAATACTATTGATGACATTGTTGATACTTTAAATGGTATGCCACTAATGGATGATAGGAGGCTTGTTGTTTTAAAGGGTAGTCCACTTAAAAAAAATCAAGCAAATGCAAAAGCTTTAGAAGCTTATTTGAAAATGCCAAATCCTAATTGTTGTTTTGTATATTTTGATACAACACCAAACGATTTATTTTTAGCCTATAAAAGCTTTTTTGAAGTTGTAGATTGTTCAAAACTACCAAAGACTTTAGCAAAACAATTTTTGTTAAAAGAACTCTCAACTGCAAATAAAACAATAACTGATGATGCCTTTGAACTTTTGTATGATAATTGTGATGGTTTACTTAGTGAACTTATGCAAGAAAGTAAAAAGTTGATTGCTTTAAGTAAGGGTATAATTGATGTGAATTTAGTTGAAAAAAATACTGAAAAAACTTTTGAATATCAAGTTTTTGAACTTAGCGATGCTATATCTAAGCGTCAGAAAGAAAAGGTTTTAACAATTGTAAATAAACTTATGTTAAATAAAGAAACGAAAGACGCAATTATTCCAGTGTTAGGAGGTCAATTTAATAGGGCACTTCACTCTAAGCTAAATAATGACACTAAACTTGTAAGCAGTGAACTTAAAGTAAAAGAATTTGCAATAATAAAAGCTAAAGAAATGGCTGCTTCCTTCACGCAAAAAGAACTTAAAAAAATATGCGATTTAATTTTAAGTTATGAACATATGTTTAAGTCTGGCAAAATTAGTTTAGATAGTGCAATTGGTTGTTTAATTCGTGAAATTTTAAATATTATTAAGTAAATGTAAATAAATGTAAAAAAAACACTTTTTTCGCCTAAGTGTTTTTTTGATGCATCTAATTTGCTACAATTTATTAAAAGGGAGGTTTTTATGCTTTTAAACAAATTGATAGAAAATATAGATGCAAAGGTTATAAACAATAAAAAAGGAGTTGAAATTAAAAACTTAGTTATTAATAGTAGGGAAGCGCGTGAAGGTAGTTTATTTATATGTTTAAGGGGAGATAATTTTGACGGCCACGGATATGTAAGCGAGGCTGTTGATAACGGCGCAGTGGCTGTTGTTTGCGAGCATGAGTTAAATGGAAATTTTCCACAAATTGTAGTTGATAATCCCCGCCAAGTTATGGGGCAACTTGCTTCAACTTTTTATAACCATCCAGAAAGTAAAATAAAGTTAATAGGTATAACGGGAACAAATGGTAAAACCACAACAACTTATATTATAAAAAAATTATTAGAAGAAAGTGGAAAAAAAGTAGGCTTAATAGGTACAAGTGCAAATTATATAGGGGCAGTTATGCTTCCGCCAAAACTAACCACACCCGATCCAATTGATCTTTATAAATTATTTGACCAAATGGCACGAGCAAATTGTGAATATGTTGTTATGGAGGTTTCTGCACATGCCATTCATCATAAAAAATTAGACAATCTATTATTTGAAACAGTTGTTCTTTCTAATATAACTCAAGATCATTTAGATTTTTTTAAAACTTTTGAAAACTATAAAAATACAAAGTTAAGTTTTTTTAATAATAATCACACTAAGTCTGCATGCTTTAATATGGATGACCCTAGTTTTAGTGATGCTGTAAAGCATTGCAATGTGCCATATTTAAGTTTATCTAAAAATAAAGAAGCTGATTTAGAGGCTAAAGAAATTAGTTCAACAATAAAAGGAAATAATTTTTCACTTAATATTTTAGGAGAAGAAATTAACGTTAATTTGCCTCTTCCGGGGAAGTTTAACATAAGTAACGCGCTTCAAGCCGCGGCTGCCTGCACGCAAGTTGGATTAACACCTAGTCAAATTGAAAAAGGACTAAATTCAATTGAACAAGTTAAAGGGCGTTTTAACATTATTGACACGGGTCTAGACTTTGATGTTGTGGTTGATTATGCACATACTCCAGATGGAATTGATAACATTGTTTCTGCCGTTAATGCTGTTAAAACGGGAAAAGTTATTTTAGTGTTTGGTTGCGGGGGTAATCGTGACTCATCAAAGCGCAAAGTTATGGGTAAAATAGCAAGCGAAAAATGTGATTATGTTGTTGTAACAAGTGACAATCCACGTTTTGAAAAACCTGAAGAAATAATTAAGCAAATTGTTGTTGGAATTGATAAACAAAATTTTGAAACTGAGCCTGATAGAAGATTGGCAATTGAAAAAGCAATGAGAATGGCAGAACCAAAAGATATTATTGTTATTGCAGGTAAAGGTTGTGAAGATTATCAAGAAATCAATGGAATAAAACATCATTTTTTAGATGAAGAAGTAGTTTTAGATATTGCAAAGAATATTAAGTTGGAAAAATCCACTAAAACAAAAAGGGCTAAATAAATATGATAAAAATTCTTTTTGGAGCAATCGCAGCGCTCATAAGTGTAATTTTACTTATGCCTATTTCAATTAAACTATTAAAGAGACTTAAAGTTGGGCAAAATATTTTGCATTATGTAGAAGCACATGCAACAAAACAAGGCACGCCTACAATGGGAGGAATTGTTTTTGTTTTTGTAATTTCAGTTGTTTTTACTATTTTTTCAATTAATCAAAATTCTAGTTTGGGATACATGTGTGTTGCTACCTTTGTAGCTTTTAGTTTACTTGGATTTTTAGATGACTTTTTAAAAATAAGACATAAAGATAACTTAGGATTAAAGGCCTATCAAAAAGCCTTTGGTCAACTTTTGCTTGCTATTGTGTTTACAGTTTATAGTTATTTAAATCCTTTTATTGGTACGGAACTTGTTTTGCCTTTTGTTATGAAAACAATTAATGTTGGTTGGTGGATAATTCCAATAACTATTTTTGTTTTTTTAGCAAGTACAAATGCAGTAAATTTAACAGATGGGTTAGATGGATTAGCAAGCGCAGTAACCATTGCATTTTTAATAGCTATATTTACAATTTTACATATTGAAATACAAGTTTTAACAAATGCGGGAACAGCTTTAAATTATTTAACTGAATTGAAAAATTTGCAACTTTTAACTGCAATATCAATTGGTGGGGTTTTAGGCTTTTTTGTATTTAACGCAAATAAAGCGAGTATATTTATGGGAGATGTGGGAAGCCTAGCTTTAGGCGCACTGCTTTCGGCAATTTGCATTTTTAGCAAACTAACTTTGTTTATTCCTATTTTTGGATTGATGTTTGTGTGCTCTGTAGTTAGTGTTATAATTCAAGTTCTTTATTTTAAGAAAACTAAAAAAAGAGTTTTTTTGATGGCGCCTTTGCATCATCATTTTGAAAAAAAAGGTGTGAATGAAAATAAAATTGTTGTAATATATTTTGTTATAACGGCTGCGGTGTCAGCGCTCACAGTTGCAATAACTTTGTGTGTAATTTAGCCGCGCTTAAAAGGACAAGTTTATGTTAGAACAAAACTTTATTGTTGTTGGAGATGGGGTGTCTAGCCATGGCGTTATAGATTACCTTAAAAACAAATCTAACAACATTTTTTTACTTAATGGAAAAGAAGATATTGATGGAGTAAAAGCTTTAAAAAAGCTAGATAAAACATTAGCGGGTTCCATGGCCATTGTTTCTCCGGGAATAAGTTTACATAATAAAGTGTATAAGAACCTTAAAAAATTTAACCTTAAGCCTACAAGTGAATTAGAATATTTTGGTACTCAATTAAAAGGTGTGCAAGTAGCTGTTACTGGCACAAATGGTAAAACCACTTCAACAAGTTTAATTGAAGCCATTTTAAAGGAAAGCGGTAAGCAAACTAAGGCAATAGGAAATATAGGTAATAGCATAGCACTTTGCTTAAATGAAGATAATGAAGAAAGTTATTATGTTGTTGAAGCCAGTAGTTTTATGCTAGAAAAAATAGAAAATTATGCGCCACATATTGCAGTTTTTTTAAATTTTAGCAGTGACCATTTAAATTATCATAAAAATATGACAGAATACTTTAATGCAAAATGTAAGGTATTTAAAAATATGAAAGAAAATGATTTTGCTGTTTTAAATTATGATGACGAAAGAATTAGAAATTTAGCCAATTCATTAAAATGTCCCTATGTATTTTTCTCTAATAAAACAAAACTGGATTTTGGTGTTTGCATTATTGATAATGCATGTTATTTTAATGATGAAAAAATTTGTGCTTTAGATAAGGTTAAATTAATTGGAGAGCACAATTTATCAAATATCTTAGCAAGTGTTGCAGTAGCTAAGTTTTTAGAAATTGACAATGAAATTATAGAAAAAATTATAAATTCATTTGAAGGGCTACCACATAGGCTAGAAAAAGTTGTATCAAAAAATGGGCTTGTTTTTTATAATTCTTCAAAGGCTACTAATATTGCATCTAGTATTGTTGACATTAATGCAATTGAAGACGAAAAAATTGTTCTTTTAGGTGGAAGCGATAAAGGTGAAAATTTTAAACTTTTATTTAAAAAACCTTTAAAAAATGTTAAGGCTATTGTGTGTTACGGTAAAACAAAAAATAAAATTTTTAGTGCGGCAGCAAAATTTAAAAACTCAACTTTAAAAGAAACTATGTTATTAAAAGCAGAAAATTTAAATGAGGCAATTAACAATGCTGTTCAAATTGCTAAAACAAATAAGCTTGCTATTGTATTAGCGCCTGCTTGTGCAAGTTTTGATGAATTTAAAAGTTATGAAGAACGCGGAGAGTTTTTTAAAGAACAAATAAGAAAATTTTAAATTATTTAAAAATTATTTTGTAATATAAAAATATATGCTATAATTATTTTAGGTGGTTTAATATGATAGAAACAAAAGCTGTTGTAGATGAAAAACTTCAAAAGGAACTTAATTTTAGAGCCTTTATAATTTCACTTATTATGTTGATAATTGGTATTGTTGGAATTTTAGCGTTAATAATTTTAACTGCCATTAAAGATGTAATATTTTCAGAATTAATTGATTTTAGTTTATTAATATGTTTTGCTATGTTTTTTGTTATTGGAGTTATTGGAATTATTAATTTAAAAAATGTAAATAAAAAAGCAATTTTGAATAGGGCAGAGCTAACAATGCAGTTTGATGAAGAGTTTTATATAATAATAGAAAATAAACACGAAGAACAAGTTGCAAATGCTAAAATTTATTATAAAGATATTGTAAAAACAAAAGAAACAAAAAACTACTTTTTTATTTATCCTAATAGTTTGATTGCACATCCTATTTTGAAAAGTGAAATAAGTAATGAAAATTTACAATTAATAAAAGAGCGAGTTAAACTCGCAAAAAAAAATAAAAAGCAAGACTAGTCTTGCTTTTTATTTTTTTATTCGCATAAATGCTGTTGGGGCGCTCATATAATTTTTATGGGAGATTATTTTGAAAAAAACAGCAACTAAAGTTATAGTTTTAACAATTTTACTTGCAATTTTTGGAATTTTCATGGTGTACTCAGCTTCATATTATGCAGCAGCAAAAAATTATGGAGATGCTTTTTATTTTGCAAAAAAGCAAATAATTGGCGTTGTTATTGGTGCTGTTTTAATGATAATCATTTCTTTTATCCCTCCAAAGTTTTACAAAAAATATGCATATCTTTTTGCAGGAATAGGACTTATACTTTTAATTATAGTTTTAATTCCCGCACTAAGCGTAGAAAACTATGGTGCTCGCCGTTGGATCAAAATACCTTTTCTAGGCACACTTGCGCCAGGTGAAGTTGCAAAATTTTGTTTTGTTATCTTTGTGGCCATGGCATTAACAAATATTAAAGAAAAGAAGAAAACCATATTAAACATAATTATGCCTCTTGTTCTTTTTGGTGCATATGCTGCTCTTATTATGTTTCAACCAAATTTTTCTACTGTAATGTGTCTTGGGTTTATATTTATATTGATGCTTTTTGTTGGCGGATTACAAATAAAACAATTTTTACTTTTAGGCAGTGGGGCGGGGGCTGCTGCAATTGCATTACTTTTTGCTGAGCCATATAGATTAAAGCGATTAACTGCATTTTTAGATCCATGGCAAGCACCTCTCGCTGAAGGCTTCCAATTAATTCAAAGTTTATATTCATTAGCTTCAGGCGGATTATTTGGATTAGGCTATTTGCAAAGTAGACAAAAATATTTATTTTTACCTTTTAGTGAAAGTGATTTTATATTTTCAATAATTGGCGAGGAATTTGGTCTTTTTGGTATGCTTGCCTTAATGATTGTGTTTTTAGTTTTAGTGGTTTCAATTATTAAAATTGCACTTAACGCAAAAACGCGTCATTCATGTTATCTCTGTTTTGGAATCGCAGCAGTTATTGCAGTTCAAGTATTAGTAAACATTGCTGTTGTTAGCGGCGCAATTCCTCCTACAGGTTTACCTCTTCCTTTTATTAGTGCAGGGTCTACAAGTTTAGTTGTGTTTTTTGGTGCAATAGGAATGGTGTTAGGAGTTTATCGCTACGACATTGAAAATAAAGAAATTTTTAATTTTTTAAAAAAAGGAGAAAAACGCAAATTGTTAAAAAAAGTTTCTTCTAATTAACAATAATTAAAAATAAAAATAAACTAATTATATATAAAAGATTAGGAGAAACTATGGCAAAATATATTATCAGAGGTGGAAAAACTCTAAACGGAGCAATTAAAGTTGATGGAAGCAAGAATGCAACTCTACCAATTTTAGCTGCTTCTATTTTATGTAACGATGAAGTTACATTAACTAATGTGCCACGTTTTAGGGATGTTTTTAACATGCTTAAAATTTTAAACGCACTTAATGTTGAAACTGTTTTTATAGATGAACATACGCTTAAAATTAATGCTAAAAACGCAAAATTTCAAGCGATTAAAAGCGATTTATCGCGTCATATTAGAAGTAGTATTTTTATGTTAGGCAGCATATTAAGTAGGTTTAAGGAAGCTAGCATTGCTTACCCAGGAGGTTGTGATATTGGTACGCGACCAATAAATTTACATATTAAAGGGCTTAGAGAACTTGGAGTAGATATACTTGAAAAACATGGTCAAATAAAATGTAATGCAGAAAAACTACATGCTGGAACTGTTGTGTTAGATTTTCCTAGTGTGGGAACAACTGAAAATTTAATTTTAGCAAGTGTGTTAACAGAAGGAACTACAACAATAATTAATGCAGCAAAAGAACCTGAAATTGAAGACCTTATAAACTTTTTGAATTCAGTTGGTGCAAATATTAGTGGAGGGGGAACAAGTGTAATTAAAATTGATGGAGTTAGTGAACTTGGCGGTGCTACATACAAAATTATGCCAGATAGAATTATTGCAGGCACATTTTTAATTGCAACTGCTATAACAGGAGGCCGTGTCGAATTACATGATGTTAATAGCGAGCACTTATCTAGTTTAATAAGCAAACTGCGTCAAAATTCTTGCCATATTGTATGTTTAGATGATATAATATATATATCTAGTCAAGGTAGGCTTAAAGCAAACTCGCAAATAGAAACTCAAGTATATCCAGGTTTTCCAACTGATTTGCAAAGTCAAATGTTAGTTTTGGCTTGTGTATCAAATGGAAATAGTGTTATTACTGAAAATCTATTTGAAATGCGTTTTAAAACAGTTCCTGAACTTACAAAAATGGGAGCAAAGATTGTTGTAAAAGGCAAGAGTGCTATTGTTGAAGGTGTTAACAAACTTTATGGTTCTGATGTTTATGCAACTGATTTGCGTGGAGGTGTTGGACTTGTTCTTGCAGGTTTAAAGGCTGAAGGCTATACAACAGTGCATGACATTGAACATATTGAACGTGGATATTTTGAACTTGAGAAAACTTTAACTATACTTGGCGCAGATATAAAAAAAGTGGAATAGGAAATATTTATGACCAATAAGCGCGTTATAATAGTTTTAAGCATACTTGCTGTTGTTGCAATATTAATGTTAGTTTCAAGTTTGGTTTTTAAAATAAAAACTATAGATGTGATTTTTTTAGACACAGAAGTTGAAACTGTATTTACTAGTGATGAAGTTAAAGATGCAAGCAAAATTAAAATGGGTGGTTCAATATTTTTAGTTGGTAAAAATAAAGCAATAAATAATATTGAAAAAGCCATTCCAACAGCTAAAGTTGAAAAAATTACATCAAAGTTTCCAAATAAAATTATTATAAGCGTTAAAAATAGAATAGAAGAATTTTATGTTAAATTTGAAAATGATGTTGAAAGAAAATTTTTAGTTTGCGATAGTGATCTTAAAATCTTGCGAGAAACAACTGAAGAACCACAAGGTTTGTGTGAACTTAAAATCAATCCGAGCTCAACTGACATTGCAGCCTTTTTAGATAACGGCTTTATGTTAGAAATTATTAGCATTTTTGAAAGTTATACTTTTGATGCAAATAAAGTTAAAGAATATTTCAAAAACATCAATAAAACTGAAACTGATCTTATTATTACAACGAATATAAACACAACAATAACAATAAAAAATATTGCCGATGAAAAAAATGGAAAAATTCAAACGGCTTTAAGTATTTTTTGGAAATCAGGAGAAATATATAAAGAGAGTTTTGAAGTTACAAAACCAATAAATTAAAAATTAAGCTATTAATCTAGCTTTTTTTTTACAAAAAAAACCTATTTTTATGTCGATTATATAGTTTGACAAAGCTTATATAAAATATTATAATATTACTATTAAGGTAAGTTAAAAGGCGTTATGGCAAACAAATTTAATGTTATAATTGAAATTGGAAGTGAAAAAGTTTCAGCCATTTGTGGAACTAACGGCGTGAACAATTCTTTTAATATAGCTAGTTTTGATAGCGTACCTTATGCTGGTTTTTTAAATGGAGAATTTATTGATCCTATTAGTTTAAAATTTGCAATCGGAGAACTTGTTACTAGATTAGAGTCTGCAACAAAAAAGCCCGTTAATATGTGCTTTGTTGGCGTTCCAAGCGAATTTTGTTTAGTAGATACACAAGATGCTGTTTTAACTTTTGAAAAGCCTACAAAAATATCTAGTGATATTGTTCAAGATATTTGTAAACAAGCTGCTTATAAATGTGCTAGTAAAAAAGAATATTCTTTAATCAATAAAGCACCAATATACTTTGCGTGCGAAGATGGCAGAAAAATTTTAAATCCAGAAGGAAGAAAAGCAACAAAACTTGCTGGAGAAATTAGTTTTATTTTTGCTAAAACTAGTTTTATTAAAATTGTATCTAATGTGCTTAAAGATGTTGGCTTTAATGGATTTGAATTTTTAAGTGAACCACTTGCTGAAAGCTTATATTTACTTAATTATGAAACTCGTGAAATGGGAGCAATCTTAATTGATTGCGGTTACATCACAACGGGAGTAATGCAAGTTAAAGGGGATGGAATTCAAGCATTAAAAGCATTTAGTTTGGGTGGCGGTAATATAACAGCAGATTTAAGTGAAGTGCTAAAGCTAAAATTTGCTGAGGCTGAAAAACTTAAAACAAACATGGTGTTAAGTTTAGAACCAACTGAAACAGAAGTTTACACTATTGAAACAAGTAGCGGTGCAAAACCTATTAAAGCAAAAACAGCAAATGAAGTTGTTGAAAAACGAATTGAACAAATTGCAAGTTTTATTACAAAATGTATTAATGGTTTTGAAAATATTTCACCGCAAACGCCAATTTACTTAACTGGCGGTGGCATAACAAAATTTAAAGGGGCAAAGGATTATTTAAGTAAACTTATAGCACGAAAAATAATTGTTGCAAAAGGTTCAAGTTTGGAATATCGTGAGCCAGATAATGCAGCTGCGATAAGTTTGTTAAATTTTGCGATATTAATAAGTGAGGGAAGAGGAGTTTAAAAATGGAATTTAGTACAACAGAAAACAATCCAGTAGTAAACATTAAAGTTATTGGTGTTGGTGGTGGCGGTAACAATGCTGTCAATAGAATGATTAATTCAAATTTACAAGGAGTGCAATTTATTGCAGTTAACACAGATAAGCAAGTGTTGTTAATAAATAAAGCTCCAACAAGATTGCAAATTGGAATTAAACGTACAAAAGGTCACGGTGCAGGAGATGATCCTGAAATTGGTAGAATTTCAGCTGAAGAAAGTAAGCCGTCTATTATGGAAGCTTTACAAGATGCTGATTTGTTATTTATCACAGCAGGAATGGGAGGAGGCACTGGAACAGGTGCAGCTCCTGTTATAGCTCAAATTGCAAAAGAAATGGGAATTTTAACAGTTGGTGTTGTTACAAAACCTTTTGAATT
This sequence comes from uncultured Clostridia bacterium, assembly GCA_947089305.1. Lineage (GTDB taxonomy): Bacteria > Bacillota > Clostridia > Christensenellales > UBA1242 > CAMUJQ01. The sequence continues at coordinate 3,246 of CAMUJQ010000007.1, read as the reverse complement.
TGAAGGTCCTGTAAGAATGCGTCATGCTGAAGAAGGTATTAGAAATTTAAGAAAATTTGTTGATACTATTATTATTATTCCTAACGAAAAACTTCTAGATGTTTTACCAGAAAGTGCAAGCATTGTTCAATGTTATATGTATGCCGATGAAGCACTTCGTCAAGCCATCAAGGGAGTAACAGAAGTTATTTTGCGCCCTGGTTATATAAATGTAGACTTTGCTGATGTTAGAAAAATATTAAAAAATAATGAAGCAGTTGGACCTGGTCGTCGTGCTCACATGGGTATTGGTCGCGCTAAAGGGGACAATAAAGTTATTCAAGCTTTACAACAAGCTGTTTCTAGTCCATTACTTGAAACTTCAATTGAAGGAGCAAGTGGCTTATTAATTTATTATCATACTAATGCAAATGAAACAATTAGAGAAATTTCAAAAGCAACAAATTTAGTTCGTGGAGTTGTTTCAAAAGATTGTGAAATCATTTTTGGGCAAGGTATTGATGAATCTATGGGTGATGAAGTTGAAATTACTTTAATTGCAACAGGTTTGCAAGAAGTTGGTGAAAAAGTAGCTAATGATGATCCATTTAACTATACAAGCGAAGTTGCAAGTCAACCTTATCAACAAGAAATATTTACACCTAAAGAAGAAATTACTGCTAAATTGTTTAATAATATTAAACGCGCTGAAGCTGAATATAATGAAATGCAAGAAAAAAGTGAAGTTGAAGATGTTAATGATGATTTAACTATTGATGATGATACTCCTCCATTTTTAAAAGCACTTGAAAAAGCAAGAAATAAAAAAGATTAGTTTACAAAAAAGAACAAAATAAATTTAATTTTGTTCTTTTTTTTGCATTTTTATTGATTAAAATTTTTATATGGTTGTTTATGTTGAACTTGCAGTTTTAAACAATTTTATAATAAGTTTTGTATTGTTATTTTTAACAAAAATAACATGCATAATTAAAGGCAAAAATTATAGACTTATATTGTCTAGTCTTTTTTCTAGTTTGATAAGTTTAATTTTGCCCCTTATTATTTTGCATGCAATTTTAATTCTATTTATAAAAATATTGATAGGTTTTTTATGCGTTGCAATTGCATTTAAAACTGAAAACATAAAAAAACTTTTAAAGTATTTTTTAGTATATTTAGGTTTAACGCTTGCATTTGGGGGCGTTGTTTATGCTTCTTTTGAATTATTTAAAATTAAGTTAGCTGAAGTAGCATTTGTAAACTCGCCTTTTATAATAGCAATAATAACAATTTATGTATTACTTTTTGTGTTTGTTTTTAATGTGATTAAGCTAATAAAAATATTAAATAAACAAAGAAAAGTTGCAACATTTTTATATACAGTTAAAGTTACAATTAACAATAAAACTTATTCTACAAATGCTTTTTTAGATAGTGGGAATAGATTAAAAGATACAATTTCAGGGGAAGGAATTAATATTATTACATTTACTTTTTTATCTAAGTTTTTACCACCAGAAACGTTATTAAAGTTAGCTGAGCATTCAAAAGAAAATTTGGGACTGACAAATGCACACTTTGTTGAATTTTCAAGTGTTGGCGCGAGCAAACAAAAAATGTTAGTTTTTAATGCAAATTCAATTGAAATTAATAGTGGTAAAAATTCAAAAAAATTAGATAGTCCAATGCTCGGTGTTGTGTTTAAAAAATTTGCTGATAGCATTGATTATGATATTTTACTATCAAGTGAAATAGCTAATAAAATTTAAGGAGGGAAATAATTATGGGGTTATTGAAAAATATTATTTTAAAAATTAAAAACTTTTTTTCAATAGGTGATGATATTTTAAGTGAAGATGAACTAATTAACTTTATTGGAATGGGCGAAAATTTAAAAAGCCCGTTAGAACCTGAACGTGAAATTGAACTTTTGAAATTACTTGAACTTGGAGATGAATCTGTTAAAACAGATTTAATTGAGCATAATTTAAGACTTGTAGTTTTTGTTGCAAAAAAATTTATTCCTACTGGACATAGTATTGATGATTTAATTTCTATAGGTTCAATCGGACTTATTAAAGCTGTAAACAGTTATAAACTAGATAAAAATATTAAGTTGGCTACTTATGCAACTAGGTGTATTGAAAATGAAATTTTAATGTATTTAAGAAAAACAAATAAACAAAAAAATGAAGTCAGTTTAGATGAACCTATAAAAAAAAGTAGTGAAGGGACAGAACTATATTTAAGTGATGTGATTTGTGGCGCAGATAGTGAAACAATGTTAAAGGCAATTGAAGATAATATTGAACATAAACTTTTAATGGAGAGCATAAAAAAACTTTCGCCACGTGAAAAAGAAATTATGATAATGCGTTTTGGGCTTATGGATGGTGAAGAACAAACTCAAAAAGATGTAGCAGATAAATTAAATATTTCACAAAGTTATATTTCAAGGTTAGAAAAGAAAATAATTGATAGATTAAAAAAAGATTTAGTAAAAGAAAAAGAAACAAGGTGAGTCCTTGTTTTTTTATAAATATAATGTAATTTTTATCGTAAAATTGGTTAAAACATTTGTAGAAAGAAGTAGAAAATTGTATAATATTAAGGTTAAAAAATTTATAAAAATTAAACAGAGGAAGGGAGTATTAAAAATGCAAGATAAAAATGAAAATAAATTATCAAATAACACAAACCTTACTAACAAGAAAAAGAAGAAAGCAGGGATAATAGCAGGGAGCGTACTTGCAGTAGGAATAGCGGCAGGTGGAATAACAGCAGGGATACTAGCAGGAACAGCGAAAGTCACTCTAAGTTTTAACACGCAAGATAGTGGAATAGAGTATAAAGATATAACAGTAAAGAAAGGTGGGAAAGCAGATTTACCAACGCCCGTAAGAGCTGGGTATAAATTTTTGGGCTGGAGTTTAACACCAAATGGGTCAGTAATGGTGAACAAGGATACAAAATATGGAAAGGACCAAGTGTTGTATGCACAATGGAAAGCGAGTACATACACAGTAAATTATGTAGATGAATTAGGAGTATTATATACAGGCGGATTACAAAATTATGAAAAATATAATAATCCAATAACATTAACAATTAATCAATATAACTATAGTGATTTAGTAACGTTTAAGGGGTGGAGTACAACCAGAGATGAGACAGGAATAATCAGTAGAGAAATAGAAAACGGTCAAATAAGTTATAATATGCCGTTGTATGGCGGAACCTTATATGCAATATGGGAAGGCGAAG
>CAMUJQ010000006.1 GCA_947089305.1 uncultured Clostridia bacterium | reverse complement strand
AAAAAAATATAAATTAACAATTAACGAACTTGAACCAGCTTTTTTACATATTAGTTATGCTAATTTAAATGGTCTTAAAAGTAATGAACGTCTTGAATTTTTAGGAGACAGTATAATAAATTTTTTTACTACTCTTGAAATTATGAACAAATATAAAGAAGTTGATGAGGGTGAGTTAACTAAAGTTAGAGCAAGAATGGTTTCTAGCGATAGTTTAAGTGTTATATTTAGATATTTTGGCTTGAAAAAATATTTAAAAATTATTGGGCCTATAAGTAAAAAAATTGAAGCGAATACAGTTGAAGCTGTGGTTGCATGTGTTTATAACGTTTTTAAAAATAGTAATAGAGAAGAAGATATTAAATCTTTTGTAAAAGATTTTGTTTTAAACCATTCTTTAACGAACATGGTTGATTATAAGTCAGAGTTACAAGAACATATTCAAAAACAACACGCAGGAGAAATTATATACAGCGCTACACCAATTGGCAATGAATTTAAAGTTGAAATAACTTGTGCGGGAAAATTTTTAGGTGAAGGTAAAGGTACTAGTAAAAAAGAGGCAGAGCAAGAAGCAGCCAAGCAAGCTATGTTAAAACTAAATAATAAATAATAAAAGGAAACTACTGTTTTGATATTAAAAAAAATTGAGTTATATGGATTTAAAAGTTTTGCAGATAGACAAGTTATTTCTTTTGAAGGAGGAATAACAGCAATTGTTGGTCCTAATGGTTGCGGTAAAAGTAATGTTGCAGATGCAATTCGTTGGGTGCAAGGTGAGCAATCTAGTAAGCTTTTACGTGGTTCTCACATGCAAGATGTTATTTTTAATGGAACAGAAAAACGTAAAAGTTTAAGTTATTGTGAAGTTTCTATCTTTTTTGATAACACAACAAGATTGTTTCCAATTGATTATAATGAAGTTGTTATTTCTCGTAAGTTATTTAGAAGTGGAGATAGTGAATATGCAATCAACCGTGAGGAATGTAGACTTAAAGATATAGTAAATTTACTTCATGATGCACATATTGGAAAAGAAGGTTATTCAATTATTGGTCAAGGGCAAGTTGAAAAAATTCTTTCATCTAAACCAGAAGACCGCCGTGCAATTTTTGAAGAAGCAATTGGTATTGCAAAACATAAAAGCATAAAACAAGAAAGTGAACGTAAACTAGAGAGAACGGAAGATAATTTAACTCGTATCCATGATATTAAAACTGAAATTGAGCGTCAATTTAATCCACTTAAAAAACAAGCTGAAAATGCTAAAGTTTATTTGGACTTGAAAGAAAAACTTAAAAATCTTGAAGTAAATAGTTATTTATATCAATTTGAAAAAGCAAGTGATATTAAAAGTAAAATTAACAATCGAATTAATGAAATTGTTGAAGAATTAGAATTAAAGCAAAAGCAAAGTGATGATATTGGAAGAAACTATGCGCTTTGCATGCAAGAAATTAATGAAATTGACCTTAATTTAAAAAAACATAATGAAGAAGTTTTAAACCTTACTATTGCAATAGAAAAAAGTCAGGGAGAAAGCCGTTTATTTGAAGAACGTCTTAACTTTTTAAAACAACAAAAAGATAAGTTTGATGAAGAAGCAGAAAATTTAAATGATGAAATTAAAACGGCTACAGCTAGTTTAGAAAATAATCAAGCAGTTATTATTGAAAAACAAAAAGAATTAGAAAGTTTAGAAAGTCAACAAAAAATTGTTCAAGAAACATATTTAAAAATTGTTGACGAGTTAGCAACGGGTGAAGACGAGGTTGAAAACAGTCAAAAGAAAATGCTTGAAAGTTTAAACTCTTTAAGTGAAATTAATATTGAAGTTGCAAGGTTAAATGCACTTAAGGCAGGGCTTGAGGCTGATATTAAAGATGGAGAAGTTAGAAGAGGTGAATTAAGTGATAAGTTAGAGTCACTTAAAATTGAAAAAGATGAATTAAATGATAAAGTTTCTAAATTAAAAACTAATTTAAGTTATTTGGAAAATAGATATAGTGCAATTACTAACGAATTAAATAAAGCTGAATTAGTTTATAAACAAACAGAAGCTGAAACTTATAACAACAAATCTAAATTATCAACAATTCAAAATAAACATAAAATGCTTGTTAACCTTGAGCAAGATAGTGAAGGTTATGCTTTTTCAGTTAAAAAACTTTTGCAAGAAAGTAAAATTAATCCTAGGTTAAAAGGTTTATTTTTAGGTACAGTTGCTGAAAAATTTAAAACTGAGCAAAAATATGAAGTTGCAATGGAAATGGCACTTGCCGCAGCATTATCTAATGTTATTGTTGATAATGAAGATAAAGCAAAAGAAATTATTGCATATTTAAAACAAAATAATTATGGCAGAGCAACTATGCTTCCTTTAACAAGTGTTAAACCTAGAAGCATTGACCCTAAATATAATTTAATTGTTAAACAAAATTCTCTTGGAGTTGCTAGCGATTTAATAACTTATGAACCAAAGTTTAAACCTGTATTTGAGTGTTTACTTGGAGCAACGGTTGTATGTGAAAATATTGATGAAGCTATAAGACTTGCAAAACAAACTGGATATGCTTTTAAGATTGTTACTCTTAGTGGAGAAATTTTAAATAATACGGGTTCTATTAGTGGTGGAAGTAGGAAGAATGAGGGAACTAGCATTATTAGTCGTGCTCGTGAAATTCAAGCTCTTGCTGATGAAATCAAACAAGTTTATGCATTAGTAGACAAAAATGAAAAATTCTTAATTAAACAAAACGATTTAATTAATGAACTTAAAAAACAACAAACTGAATTTTTAAATAAATTTAATGATGCTAAAATGGATTTTTCAAAAGCTGAAGATAATGAAAAACTTATTGAAACTCGCATAAAAGAAACTGAGCAATATTTAAGTGAAAATAAATTTGAATGCGAACAAAAAGCCATTGAAATTAAAAGTATTGAGGGCAAAGTTAAGTTCTTAGAAAGTAATAAATCTGCTGCAAGTGATGCAAAGAGTGAAGCAAACTCTAGTATTGAAAAACGACAAAAACAATTTGAAAACCTTAAAAAGCAAAGAGATTCTTATAATGAAAATATTACTTTAATTAAAGTAAAAATTGGTGCAACTGAAAGTGAAGTTGCTGCACTTAACGCAGATAGCGAACGTTTAAGTGGAGAAATTGAAAATTTAACACAAAAATACAATATAGCTATTGACAATTCTAAAAAAGTTGAAAAAGGTATTTATGCTTCAAGTCAAATTAAATTTGCTGGAACAGATACTGAAATTTTAAAGCAAAATAAGGATAGATTAGATAAAATTAAAACTAAACTTGCAAGTTTTGATAATTATAAACTTACGAAGCAAACTGAACTATCTAATCTTGAACATGAGCGCGAATCCATAGCAAATGAAATAGAACGCGTTAAAGAGAAAAAGTTTAATGAAGAATTAAGTCTTACTAAAGTTGATACTGATATGGAATTTTTGCAAGATAGAGTTACAAATGAATATGAGTTAACTTACAATGATGCCTTAAAGTATAAAGAAGAAAATTATGATTTTGAGGCAGGCGAAAAAGATATTATTAAAATTAAGCGCGATATTTCTAGACTTGGTAGTGTTAATGTAAATGCGATTGAAGATATTAAAGAAATGGAAGAGCGTTTAAATGAATATCGTACACAAGAAGAAGATTTATTAAAAGCAAAAGCAGATTTAACAAAAGCTATTAAAGAACTTTCAGCTGAAATGATAACAAAGTTTGACACTGAGTTTGCTGTTATTAAAGAGAATTTCTCTAAGATATTTAAAGAACTTTTTGGTGGTGGAAACGCAAAACTTATTGAAATTAAAAATGAAGATGATCCTCTTCAAAATGGTATTGAAATTGTTGCCGAACCACCAGGCAAAAAACTTCAAAGCATAACGCTACTTAGTGGTGGTGAAAAAGCGTTAACGGCTATTGCAATTTTGTTTGCAATTTTAAAACTTCGACCAATGCCATTCTGTTTGCTTGACGAAATTGAAGCGGCACTCGACGAAGCAAACGTAACGCGTTTTGCAACTTATTTAAAACGTTTTAGCGAAGTTACACAATTTATTGTAATAACTCACCGCAAACCAACAATGGAACTTGCAGATAGTTTATACGGCGTTACAATGGAAGAGAAGGGTGTAAGTAAACTAGTAAGTGTTAAACTAACTGATATTGAGTAAAAAAGGAATAGTATGAAAAAAGTAGTTTTAGTTACGGGTTCAACAAGTGGAATAGGAAAGCAGATTGCTGAAGATTTGCTTAAAGAAGGCAATGATGTTATTTTGAACTATGGAAGTAATGATAAACAAGCTGAACAAGTTAAAAAAGAGTTCGAGCAAAAAGGCTATAAGTTTTCTATATTTAAAGCTGACATTTCAAACGAAAAGCAAGTGAAAGAAATGTTTAGTTATGTAAAAAAACAATACGGAAAACTTAACGGTCTTGTAAATAATGCTGGCACAAATGTAGATGAGTTTGTGGAAAATTGCAAACTTGAAAATTATATGAAAGTTGTTAACACAAACTATATTGGTAAAATGCTATGCTGTAAGCATGCAATTCCACTTTTAAAAAATCAAGATAACGCAAGTATTGTAAATATTGCGTCTAGACTTGCCATTAGACCAGATACTGAATGCTCAGCCTATTGTTGCTCAGCCTCCGCAATTGTTACTTTAACTGAATGCCTTGCACTTGAACTTGCAGATTATAGCATAAGGGTTAACGCAGTTAGCCCAGCATTTACACCAACACCACTTTCTCTTGCTGGGTGGAAAAAAGAAGAAATTGAGGCAATGGAAGAGCGCAATCCGCGTCACAGACTTGGGCGGGTTACTGATATATCAAATGCAGTTTTATTTTTGCTTTCAGATAAGGCTGATTATATTAATGGCGAAAATTTGAAAGTCACTGGCGGAGATGTTTTAAAGTAATAAAATAGTTTTAAAAGGAAAAAAATATGGGATTTTTCTCTAAAATATTTAGTGGCTTAAAAAAAACAAAAGATGCTATTTCAAAAGGTCTTGAAGCAATTTTTAAACCAGGTGAACTTACTGACGAATTTTATGAAGACCTTGAAACACTTTTGCTTTCTGGTGATGTTGGCTACGAAGCAACTGAAAAAATTATTGAAGATTTAAAAACAACTGCAAAAAAACAAAAACTAAAAACTTGTGAAGATGTTAAAGCAAGTTTACGTTGTAGCATTGCAAACATTTTAAGTGAAGCAACTTGCGAACTTGATTATCCACTCGTGTTAACAGTTGTTGGTGTTAATGGAGTTGGAAAAACCACAAATATTGGTAAAATGGCACATTACTTTAAAGACAATGGGAAAGACGTTGTTTTATGTGCAGGAGACACTTTCCGTGCGGCTGCCAGTGCACAATTAACTGAATGGAGTGAACGTGCAAAAGTTAAAATTGTAAAACATAACGAGGGCGCTGACCCAGCTGCTGTTGTGTTTGACGCAATAAAAAGTGCAAAATCTAAAAACGCCGATTGCTTAATAATTGATACGGCGGGCAGACTTCACAATAATGTAAATTTAATGGAAGAGCTTAAAAAAATAAACCGCATAGTTGACCGCGAATATAGCGAAGCCACTCACAAAAATTTGCTTGTAATTGACGCAACAACGGGTCAAAATGCACTTAGCCAAGTTGAATATTTTAATAACGCAGTTGGAATTGATGGCATAATTTTAACCAAACTTGATGGCACGGCAAAAGGCGGTGTTGTAATTAATATTATGGAAAAATATAATGTTCCCGTTGTGTTTGTTGGCGTTGGCGAAGGCTTAGACGACCTCGAAGTGTTTGCTGCGAAGTCGTTCGCAGAAAATTTCGTGTAGGAATAAAAGGAGATGAAAGGTTTTATGAAAAATATATTAATTACAGGAGCGGCAAGTGGATTAGGAAAAGCTATTGCCAAAGAAATTTGCAGTAGTGAAAATAATCTTTTATTAGTAGATAAAAATGAAAAGGCTTTAGAAAAAGTTGCAAAGAGTTTAAATCAAAAATATTATGTTTGTGATGTTGCAAGCGCAAGCGATGTTGAAAAATTAAAAAAGTATGTAGAAAAAAACTTTTCTAATATTAATGTGCTTATTAATTGCGCGGGTGTTTGGAATAAAGGTGATTTATCAAAATTAGAAGATAAACATTTTGCAAAACTAAATAAATTAGAAGTTATAAAAAATGTAATTGACACAAACACTTTTGGTGTTATTGCAACAACAACAGTTCTTTCACCAATTTTAATAAAAAATGGCAGTGGATATATTATAAACATTAGTTCACAAAGTGCGGTAGAAACTGAGGAATTTTGCCCAGTATATAACGCTAGCAAACACGGAGAATATAATTATCGCAAAGCAGTTCAACGAGATCTTGCTAAACACAATGTAAAAATAACAGATGTTTGCCCCGGACTTATGAATACAAACTTATTTAAAAACGCGGGTGACCCATTGCCAAATGAAGTTATGGAAACTCAAGGGCTTAATCCTAAAGATGTTGCTAGTGCTATAAAATATTTGCTAGAATTACCACACGAAATAACAATTCCTAGCTTAGAAATTAGACATATCAAGAATTATTAATTGTGAAAAACTAGAATTTTAACTATCTAGTTTTTTTTATATTGACTTTAGTCAATGTTTTTGATACAATAAATTTACAAAACTAAATGGGAGAAAATTTATGGCAGCAGATGATAAAATTATGCATGAATTAGTAGTGGCTGAATTTAAAGATTCGTTGAGAAAAAAATATGGCGAATATACCTTGCACTATATTGATAAAAATGAAAAAGAACACGATTTAGCTTTAATTAGTACGCTAGAAAGAGTTGGTTTAGTAGACTTTAAAACTTGTGAAGAATTATTAAAATGTGAATATTATGAAATAACAGAATGTGATGAAAGTTGCGGTAATTGTTTTCTTGCTTTTAAGGACGATAGTAATCGTGGAAATTTTAATGATTTTAATTTGGGTTTATATGGAGCAATATACGATGTAGATAAAAAGAAATTTATTACAGATTTTCGTTATTGCCATGTTTATGAAAAACATGAAGATAGAATAAAAGTTGCTAACTATAATGCAGGTAGCAAAAGTGTGCTTTATGGATTTATTAATTCGGATGGAGAAGAGGTTGTTCCTTGTAAATATCGTAGTGCGTTGGATTTTAGAAAGGGTTCTGCTGTTGTATTTAATGATTGGTTACGCGAAAGTGGATTAATAGATAAAAATGGAAATGAATTATTGCCTTTGCAATATAGTTGTTATGATTTTTATATTGACAAAGATTTAATAGTTTTTGGAAGTCACATGCCAGAAGGTGACACATTGTATGGCGTATTTAATAGAAAAGGTGAAAATGTTATTCCTTGTGAATATAAAAAAATTACATATAAACATAAATCTGGTTATATTCAAGCCACAAAATATAACGATGAAATAGAAATTTTTGACAAACGTGGAAATAAAGTATCTCTAGTTTTAAAAGAAAACGAAAAGTTACAACAAATTTCACAAATTTTACAAACTGCGCAAACCGCTGAACAAAAACTTGCTGAAATTGAAAAATTAATTGGCACAAGCACATATAAGCTAGAAAAAGTAGAAGAGCTAGCAAGTAAAAATCCAACAGCTAAACAACCAAAACGCAAAAATTAAACTAAAGCAAACGCTTTAGTTTTTTATTTGAGGTTGACAATTTTGTTAGTTATAGTTATAATTGGATTAATATTTTAAGGAGCAGTTATGACATTAGAGGAAGAATTTATTAGAAGAGCATGCAAAAAGAATCATATTAAAGCTATTAGTTATGAGATGATAGACATAGATAATTGGATTTTTGAAACAAGAAAAGGTTACGGTATTATAAATGTAAAAACAGGTGAAGTTATTTTACCGTTTAAATATTATCATATACGAAAATTGGATGATTCGGTTTTTTTTGGCGTGACAGAAAAAAGAGTGGATAGTGAGTATTTAATTTTTAATTTAAATACAAAAAGTTTTATAACGGGCAAAAAATATACTCGTTTTGAAGGTGCAAGTGAAAACCGTGTTGTTGTGGGTTATTATGGCAGAGGTTTTGGTTATATAGATGAAAAAGGAAACGAAATTACACCTTGCCAATATGCACTCGCTGACACGTTTCGCGATGGAACAGCAGTGGTTTATAAACCTAATAATGAAAGTAAGCGAAACAGAGGTGACTTAGAATCAATTAATACCAATTGTGGTATAATTGATAAAAATGGAAACGAGATTTTACCATGCACATATTATGGAAAATATACAAGCTCAAAATATTTAATTTTGGGCGAAAATAATAATCCGCAAAAACTTGGAGTATTTGATAGGCAAGGAAAAAATATTTTGCCTTGTAAATATGTAAATATAGATTATTTTAACGGCGGAAACGATTTTGTAAATAGTTTTAAAGTAACAACAGCCTCTGGAGAAGTGCAGTTTTTTGACGAAAACGGCAAAAGATTAGTTGATATTGTGGAAGCACTAAAACAAAACAATTCTCGCATAAAACAAATTTTAAACAGAGCGAGTGATGTGAATGAAAAACTAGCTAAAATCAGTGAAATTATATTAAATAATGAACCTATGATAGATAAATTAAATGTCATGAAAAAAGCTGGCAACATTCCAGTTGTATTAAAAAAATAAAAAGCGGATGCTGGTTTTTTAATTTTAGGGTTGAAAGTTATTAGATACTCAAGCTAAGAATGTGTATATAATTTAATTCTTAAAAAATATTTAGTAAAGTTGCTTAAATTTTTTATATATGATAAAATACATATATGAGATTTGAACTTTTATTTAAAAAAAATTTGCAGAAAATTATAATGTTTATAACATTCATTATTTTAATTGCAATTTTTTTTGTAGCTTTTGATAAGTTTTCTATCATTAATTCTAATATCTATGCAAAAGAAACTGAAAAAATAGAAACTTTAGAACAATTAAGAAATACTGATATTGGAGATATTGCTGCATTGTCAGAATATGATAGTCGTGAATATGGAATAGTTACGCCTGTTCGAGATCAAGGCGATTCCAATCTTTGCTGGGCTTACGCATCCATTTCAGCTTCTGAAACTTCAATACTTAGAAGTGGTATAGACCCAAGTTATACTAAGGATAATTTATCTCTTTCGCCTGAAGCATTGGGATATGCAAGATACTTTCGTCCAATGGATCCATTAGAAAATACACAAACTGTTTATGATCCTGAAGGTTCAAATTGGAGCAAGTTATCAGGTAATGTTTCATACTGTGCGCCTATGTTGTCGTGGTGGACAGGTCCTATCGACAAGACAAAGCCAGCAAATGCCAATCCATTTGAAAACACGTTATTTCATTGCGATAATGCGGTACAAATAAAAAGCACATTAGTTTCTGAAATAAAACTTGCAATAGCAAAATATGGGGCTGTTACATTTTCGTATAATAATGTGCATGAATATGAATATTATAATCCACAAAAAGAACAAGGAACGGCATCTTATCCTCATGCATGTACACTTATTGGGTGGAATGATAATATTTTAGCATCAGATTTTAAGCCGAATGGTGCCAATAAAAACGGTGGGTGGCTAGTAAAAAACAGTTATAATTCACTTCCATATTTTTGGCTTTCATACGATGTAACTAGCGATTCAGTTTTTGCTTTTGATTTTACTGCAAAAGAAACTTATGATAATAACTATTTTTATGATTATAAATTTGATGATAGCCTTAACTATTCATTAAATGTTAAAAAAGCTTGTGAAATATACGAGGCAAAAAAAGGTATTGATGAAAAAACAGAGTATTTAAAAGCCATTAATGTTGGGTTTATTGGAAAAAATGTTTTGGCAAAAGTAGAAATCTATGTTGATATGGAAAGTGAATTAAATCCCGAAAGTGGAAAAAAGGTCGGGGAAGGAAATGCAACGTTTGATTATGGTGGTTTTCGAACAATTAAACTTACAACTCCTGTTGTTTTAAATAAAGGACAGAGATTTGCATGTGTTGTAGAGTTAAATAATTCTGATAATTCGGTAGTTATATGTAACATGGCAGGCAAAAATGGAAATAATGCTTTTGTATATAAAAACTATTGGCAATCCACAAACAATTATACGCCAAGAATTAAAGCCTTTACATCGTTAAACGAAAACATAGAACATGAAGATGAAGAAGTTATTATAATGGTTGAAAATGGTGTAATTGAAGGTACTAACGAACATTCTATCAAATTAGCTAAAAATGAAAGTGTAACAATCACAGTTACAGAAATTAAAGACAAAATATTTAAGGGTTGGAGTGTTGATGGGGGAAAAACAATTTTAAGCACTCTTTCAACATATACTTTTATAGCAACTGAAAACTTAACTTTTGTTGCAGTGTTTGAGGATAAAATAATAACAAACCCAGATCCAATACCAGAACCTATTTTACCTTCACCAAAAAATAGCTTGAGTGTAGGGGCAATAGTAGGAATATCAATAGGTTCTATTTGTTTTGTAGTAATTCTAACTTATGTAGTTTGTTACTTTATATTATATCGTAAAAAAATAGGCTTAAAAAACAAAGCACTTGATATTTTGTATAAACCTATGAATGCAATTTTTAAAAAGAAAAAGTAAGTTACTAATTGTAACTTATTTTTTTTAATTTTTAAATATTACATTTCTTTGATTGTTGTTTATTTTGTTTTTATATCAAATAATAATTTATTTTTTATTTGTTGTATAATTTGCATTTTTTGATAAAAACTGTTGACAAAAATATAAATACAGTATATAATATTTGTAAAGTTATTTTACTTTACAAACTTATTAAAATTTGAGGTCGAAAATGGAACTACAAAAAACAATTTATATGGCAGATTTATTTTTGCTTTATAAGGAACTGTTGACTTTAAAACAAAAACAAATATGCGAATTATTTTATGTAGACAACTTAGGGTTAACTGAAATTGCAAGCGAGATTGGAATTACAAGGCAGGCTGTTTTGGATACAATTAAAAAGGTTAATACTGAGTTAAACAATTTTGAGAATAAATTACATCTTAAAGAAAAGTATAGTAAATTAACTAATATTACAAATGGAAAACTTAGAGAGGAAATTATAGATATAATTAATAATTAAAAGGAGGCTAGATTTTGGGATTATTTTCAGGATTAGGAGATAGATTAAATCACATATTTTCTAAAATGAAAAACAAAGGTGCATTAACTGAACTTGAAGTTAAGAATGCTATGCGTGAAATAAAAATTGCTCTTCTTGAAGCTGATGTTAACGTTTTAATTGTTAAAGACGTTATTGCACGTATTAGTGAAAAAGCAGTTGGCGAGCAAGTTTTAAAAAGTGTAACGCCGGGACAACAAATTGTTAAAATAGTTTACGATGAACTTACTGAATTAATGGGTAAAGAAAACGTTAAACTTAATCCGCCTCAAAACAACAGCCGTATGCAAGTTGTATTAATGTGCGGGCTTCAAGGTGCTGGTAAAACCACTATGTGTGGAAAACTAGGTGCCATGCTAAAAGGCCAACAAAAAAAAGTTATGCTTGTTGCTGATGATATTTATAGACCTGCAGCAATTGAGCAACTTAAAGTTGTTGGAGGCAAGGCTGGTGTGTATGTTTACAGCGATGGTAAAAATGACCCAGTTAAAATTGCAAAAGATGCCATTAAAATGGCTGAAAAAGAACTTTATAATGTAGTTATAATTGATACCGCTGGTCGACTTCAAATTAATGAAGAGTTAATGGTTGAACTTGAGAACATAAAAAAAGTTGTTAATCCAAGTGATATATTGTTAACGGTTGATGCTATGACTGGACAGGAAGCTGCGAATGTATCTAAAACTTTTAACGATAGGCTTGATATAACAGGTGTTGTTTTAACTAAGTTGGATGGTGACACGCGTGGTGGAGCTGCATTAACAATTCGTGAAATTACTGGAAAGCCAATTAAATTTTGCGGAGTTGGAGAAAAACTTAACGACATTGAACCATTTCATCCAGATAGAATTGCAAGTCGCATTTTAAACATGGGGGATGTTCTAACTTTAGTTGAAAAAGCTCAGAATGCGTTTAGTGAAGAAGAAGCAAAAAAATTAGAAGAAAAGTTTAGAAAGAATAGTTTTACTTTAGAAGATTATCTCGTTCAAATGGACCAAATTAAAAAAATGGGTAATTTAGGGGATATTATTAACATGATACCAGGCATGGGAAATAAACTTAAAGGTGCAAATTTAAATGTTAATGATAAAGACCTTGCTAGAGTAAAAGCTGTTATTCAAAGTATGACTCCACGAGAACGAACAGATCCAAGCGTTATTAAAGCGTCGCACAAAATTAGAATTGCTAAAGGTGCAGGTGTGCAAGTTAGCGATGTTAACAGACTTTTAAATCAATTTGAGCAAACAAAAGACATGATGAAAAAGATGAAAAATAATAAGTTTAGTAAGTTTCCTTTTTAAAAAAGGAAAAAAATCTTTTCACTTTTCTTAATTAAGAAAAGTTAGCAAAAGAATGCGGGGAGTTTCGATTCTCTCCGCACCCCTACAAACGACTTACTTTAAAAAAGTAAGCAAAATGTTGTTGAAAATTCATAAGTTTAAAATAGCCAGTTTTAAATTTATGTTTCAATAGTGCTAAAAGCACTACATAAGAAAAAATAAAAAATAAAGGAGAAAAATATTATGGCAGTAAAAATTAGACTTACAAGATTAGGAGATAAACACAGCCCATTTTATAGAGTTGTTGTTACTGATTCTCGTCAACCACGTGATGGAGGTTATATTGAAGCGATTGGAACTTACAATCCGCTTAAAACTCCAGCAGAAGTTAAAGTAGATTTAACAAAAGCTGAACAATGGATTAAAAACGGAGCGAAACCTACTGATACAGCTAAATCTGTTTTAGTTCAAGCTGGTTATAACTTTGAAAAGAAAGCCGCTAAAAAACCTGCTGCAAAAAAAGCACCTGCTAAAAAAACTGCAACAAAAACTGAAACTAAAAAAGCATAAGAGGTGATTTATGAAAGAACAAGAATTATGCATGTTTTTAGTTAAAGAACTTGTTAGCAACAAGGACGAAGTTAAAATTGAAACAGTTGAAGAAGAAAATGCAATTGTTTTCAAAGTAAGTGTTGCAGAAGCTGATATTGGCAGAGTTATAGGTCGCGAAGGTAGAACTGCAAATGCAATTAGAACATTAGTTCGTGCACTTAGCGATAGTCGCAAAAAAATTATAGTTAAATTTAACTAACAAAATTAACTTGCTAAAAAGCAAGTTTTTTTGTATAATAAAACTAAAGGAATATTTATGAAAGAGTTAGTAAATAATTATATAAACAACAATTTGTTAAATTGCTCTAACTTGCCAACCAGTCTAGAAACAACTATGCTCGATAGACTTTTCGCAAAAAAATATAGAAAATATAAAATTGATCCGCAAGTTAAAATTGATGTTGAAGCAAAATTATATCATATTATCAATAAAAAGTTGCCTTTAAATTTTGTGCCAAGTTTTGGTGGATATAAGCATTGGTGGAGCCCAACGTATCCTGCAATTGATTGGGCCGAAATTTTTAATATGAAATTTTTACTAGAATATTTAACTCCAATTTCTGCAAACTATAAAGTAAATAAAACTACAATAGAATATGAGAGTGAAGAAATAATTTTAAGTGAATTAAACAATGTTCCACAGAGTGGATTAGACGAATATACAAAAACTTTTAGAAAAGCATTAGAGTTTTTTAACAAACAACAAAAATCAATTGAAATGAAATTAAGCTTGGCACGTGACCAATATAAAAACTATAATTTTGACAAACAAAAATTGCTAAATAGAATCGAAGAAATAATGCCAGAATATACAGCTCGCTTTGATGGCTACGATGAAGAAGATAAAGCGCGCCGTATTCAAAAAGCACGAACAAATTTCAAATTGGACGGAGTAGTTAATTACACAAATTTAAGTGAAAGCGAAAAAGAGAAGTTATTTAAACATTCTCGTATATTTAATGAGGCATTTTTAGATGCAGATTATGAAGTGCGTGGAAATGATTTTTTTGAAAAAGAAAACAATATTCCACTTTTATTTTCTTTTGGTCTTGGACCGGGCGGCGAGGCATGGTTGCATATTGGCTCATCTAAATCTAGCATGACAGATTTTTGGGCAGGCATCGGTATACTTGAAGTTAGAGAGAGTGGAGATATTATTGAAAGAATTTTAAGCCGATCTCAATTTGAAACAGTTAAGGATAAACTAGAAAAAGTTGAAGTAAAATCTCCAATATCTAATATATGTGAAAACTTAAAATGGGTTTATGTTTACAAAGGAAGTTTAAATTTTTAAAGGTTGGGTTATGGAAAAATTTATTATTGGGGTTGTAACAAAACCCAAAGGTCTTAAAGGCGAAGTTAAAGTTAATGTAAATGGTGCAGATGTAGAAAACTTACTTAAAGTGAAAAAATGCTATATTAACGGAAAGCCTTACAGTATAGAAAAAAGTTATAATGCAAGTAACGGATTTTTTGTTAAATTTAAGGAATGCAATTCAGTTGAAGAAGCTGAGGAACTTAGAAATGCGCGCTTTGAAATTGATAGAGTTGACGCAAGTCCTCTCGGTGCCGGGGAATTTTATGTTGCAGATCTTATTGGTAAATTTGTTTTCTTTGAAAATGGCGAAAAGTTAGGAAGGTTAACCGATGTTGTTAATTATGGAGCTAGTGATATTTTAGTTATTCGCACTCAAAAAAAAGAATATATGACGCCAGATATAAATGGCTTAATTATTGATTTTGACGGAGAAAAGCTAATTATATCAAAATCTAAGTTTGAAGAGGTTAGTGTATGCGACTAGATATTTTAACGCTTTTCCCCGAGATGTTTACACCACTTGAAAGTAGCATTATTGGCCGCGCGCGTGAAAAAAAACTGATTGAAATCAATGTTGTTAATTTTAGAGATTATAGCGCGGACAAACATAAAAAGGTTGATGATAAACCTTTTGGGGGTGGTGACGGAATGTTACTCACTTGTCAGCCAATTTACGATTGTGTTCAAGCGCTAGATCCCGAGAATAAAGCTAAGCGAATTTATATGTGCCCAAAGGGTAAAATTTTTAACGAGCAAATTGCAAAAAACTTAGCAAGTGAGTTTGACCACATAATTATACTTTGTGGACACTATGAAGGCGTTGACGAACGTGTGTTAACCATCTGTGGCTTTGAAAAATTGAGTATAGGCGAGTTTGTGCTTACAGGTGGAGAAATACCCGCAATGGTTGTTGTTGACGCTGTAGCACGTCTTTGTGATGGTGTTTTAAGTCGTGAGAGTTGTTTTGAAAATGAAAGTTTTTATAACGGATATTTAGAATATCCTCAATATACACGCCCTCAAGAATTTATGGGGCTAAAAGTTCCAAATGTTTTAGTTAGTGGCAATCATGCCCAAATTGAAAAGTGGAAAAAAGAAAATATGGTTAAAGTAGATAAAGGAAGTTAAAATGAGTTCACTTTTGTTAGTTATAGATTTGCAAAAACAATTTATCAACAAACATACAAATTTTTTGCCAGCGAAAATTGATAAAATAATAAAACAAAACAAGTTTGAGTTTGTTGTGTTTACAAAATTTATAAATTCGACTGATAGTGTGTTTTGTGAAAAATTAAATTGGAAAGGCTGTTTAACTAATGAAAGTAGGGAAATTGTAATTAATACAGGTAAAAGTAAAATTTTTGAAAAAACAATTTATTCTGCTTTGAATGATGAACTTAAAAACTATATTATAAAAAACAAAATAACTAAAATTTATTTATGTGGAATTGATACCGAATGTTGTGTTTTAAAAACTGCATTAGATTTGTTTGAAAACAATTTTGATGTTTATGTGTTAAAAGATTTTTGTGCTTCGACACACGGGAAAACACGCCACGAGAACGCACTAAAAATTTTAATGAGAAATATTGGAATAAACAAGGTAGTGTAATTTTAAAATGAGGTATTTATGGAAATTATTGAATACTCCAAGAGTTACTTGGAAAATGTAAAAACTTTACTTGTTGAACTGGAAGAATTTGTATTAACAATCGATAAAGATAATTTAGACAAAATTGATGCTGATTATCGTGATAAATATACTAAAAAAGCCTTAAAAGAAATTAAAAACAATTGTGGAAAATGTTATTTGGCTGTTGATAACGATTCAGTTGTTGGACTAATAATGGGTATTATACCAAAGTATAATAAGTGGGATTACTTAGATTATAAATGTCCAAAACGAGGTATAATTACTGAATTTGTTGTTTCTAAACATGTTAGAGGTAAGGGAATAGGCAAAGCATTAATTGAAACAATAGAAAGTTACTTTAAAGAACAAAAATGTGAATATGTTTTAGTTGATGTGTTTGCATATAATCAAAATGCAATTGATTTTTATACTAAATACAATTATCATACAAGAATGTTAACTAAAATAAAGAGTTTGAAAGAAAAAAAGGAAAACAAATGAGAACAACTTTATGCTATTTAATTAAAGACAAAAAAATTTTGCTTGCTGAAAAACAACGTGGATTTGGTAAAGGCAAGTTAAATGGTGTTGGTGGAAAAATTGAAAGTGGAGAAACACCAGAGCAAGCTATGATACGTGAAACACAAGAGGAAGTTTTTGTAACGCCAACAAATTTTGAAAAGGTTGCCGAAGTAGAATTTGATGAATTTTATAAAGGTGTAAAAGAAAATAACTATTTATATGTCTATTTTGAATATGAGTGGCAAGGTGAGCCGAAGGAAAGTGAAGAAATGAAGCCAAGTTGGTTTGATATAGACAAAATTCCTTACGATAAAATGTTCCCAGACGACCCACATTGGTTGCCACTTGTTTTAAATGGTAAAAAAATTAAAGGCTATTTTGAATTTGACGAAAATTGGAATTTACTTTCTAAAAGCATAAAACAGTTAAAAACTTTAAAGAAATAAAAGGAGAAAGTTATGCCGATACAATGGTTTCCAGGGCATATGACAAAAGCACTTAGAGAAATAGAAAAAGAACTTGCGTTATGCGACTTAATTTTTTATGTGTTAGATGCTCGAGCACCACTAAGCAGTGTTAACCCTAGTTTAAATAACATTATTGGTAACAAGCCTATTATTTATATTTTAAATAAAGCCGACCTTGCAGATGAGAGTTTAAACAAAAAATGGAAAGAGTTTTTTAACAAAGGCAATAACCGCGCTGTTTTAACTGAAAGTACAAAAAGTAAAAATGCAAATTTTTTAAATAGCATAGCTGAACAATTATTGGCTGATAAATTAAAAAAATATAAAGAAAAAGGTATAAACAAAAGTTTACGTGCAATGGTTATTGGTGTTCCCAATTGTGGAAAATCTACACTTATAAATAATATGTGTGGGCAAGCTCGTACAACAACAGGAAACAAACCAGGAGTAACTAAAGGTAAGCAATGGGTTAGAGTTAGTTCTAAACTTGAACTTTTAGACACTCCAGGAACACTTTGGCCAAGTTTTGATAATCCTGAAGTTGCAAACAATTTAGCTTTTATTGGTTCAATAAAAGATGATGTTTTAAATTTAGTTGAGGTTGCAATGTCTCTTGTTGATAAACTTCAAGAGTTAAATAAACTTGAGTTTATTAATCGCTTTAAGTTAAGTGGGGCTGAAACTAATATTGAAGTAATTGAAACAATTGCTAAGAAACGTGGATTTTTAGAAAGCGGAGGAATTGCAAATTTAGAAAAAGCAGCTAAATGTATTTTAGATGAGTTTCGTGCAGGTAAATTGGGGAGAATTACACTAGATGTATAAGGGGCATAATCCACTTGGAGAAAAAGGCGAAGTAAAAGCCTGTGAATATTTAAAAAATCAAGGGCTAAAACTTATAAAACAAAATTATTCATGTAAATTGGGTGAAATTGATTTAATTTTTAAAGAGAAAGAATTATTAGTTTTTGTTGAAGTTAAAACTCGTTCAAGCGAAAAGTTTGGTTTACCGCGTGAAGCAGTTAATGCGCATAAGCAAAATAAAATTCACCAAGTTGCAACTATGTTTATGTTAGAACAAAAATGCTATCCTTGCGCTTGTCGATTTGATGTTGTTGAAGTTTTAGGCGATAATGTTACGCACATTAAAAATGCTTTTTAATTTTTTGTGTGGCTGCGCATAATTTTGTGGCAAAAAATTTTTATTTTAATTTCGTTAAAACTCTTGCCAAAAAGTATTTTTTAGTGTATAATTGTTCCATCAGTGGTCCGCCATATACAAACTTTATGTGAACGCTGATCGACTTAAAGTGAAAAGTCGACAAATTTTTCGAAGGGGAGAAAATTAGTATGAGCACAATAATCGACCAAATTGAAAAAGAAAACCTTCGTCCTGATGCTCCTAAGTTTGAGATTGGGGACACAGTTAAGGTATTCGTAAAAGTTGTTGAAGGCGATAAAGAACGTTTACAAGCTTATGAAGGCGTTGTTATTGCAAGACGCAATGGTAGCGTACGTGAAACTTTTACAGTTAGACGTATTTCTTTTGGTGTTGGTGTTGAAAGAACTTTTCCAGTTCACAGCCCACGCATAGACCATGTTGAAGTTGTTAGAAAAGGTAAAGCAAATAGAGCTAAACTTTATTATTTACGTGATTTAACAGGTAAAGCTGCTAAACTTAAAGAACGCAAAGAAACTAAAAAAGCAGACAAATAGTAAAAAATAAAACAAGGCAGTTAACCTTGTTTTTTTGTAAGCTTTATTTTATTTTTTTAAATGCTTTTGAATTTCTTTTTCTTCTACAGATGTTAAGTCTCTTGGGTATTGTTTATAGTCAATGTCTAATGCTCTCTTTGCTAGAAGAGAGTCTATATCAACTTGTGCTTCATCAAGAGTAACTGTATAATTATCAACACCGTGCATTGCAACTTCGAATTTTGTATATTTTGCTTGAGTATCTGATAAAAAGTTAATTGCATAATTATAACTGCCAAGTGGAATGCCATCATAAATATCGTGAATATTAACTCTTTTGGGGTCAATAACAATAGGATTTGGGTTGACACCAAAAGCTTCACGCATTAAATTTTGTTGTGCTTCTTCTGTTTGTATTATTTCTTGCTCCGTTTTATTATTAAATTCATCAATAAAACCAGCGTTAGGTAAGTTTACATAATGAAGTTTGCTTATATTTTCTCGTAAGACTACACTGTTAGGAAGTTTTAATCCATTTATAATTTTTTCTTTTTCTTCTAAATTGCATTGCTTTACAATGCGTTTATTAGGAAGGGCATGTTTGCTTGCTTGTAGCATATAAATTTTGTTATTGTGATTAACGAATACACCGAAACATGGGGTGTATCCATTTCCATTTTCCATTAATGAATAATAAATTTTATTTATATCGTAATAAGCTACATAATAATTTGATATTTTAAAAGAATTTTGAGATTCCTTGCAGGGAAGAACAAATCCATCTTTATTAAATATAGTTCAAGAATATCTATCATAATGGCATAATTGCACTTTGCCATTTTTTTAATATTTTGATTTAATCGGTGTAATTTCCATTCTATTTTTTCCTTTGCTTTAAGTGTATCATAATAAATAAAAAAAATCAATATTTCTATTGACTTTTTATTCTTTATCGGCTTTTTTAATGGATAGGCTAATACGTTTTTTATTTGGGTCTATGCCGATAACTTTAACTTTAACAATTTGACCAACTGTAAGTTCTTCACTTGGATGTTTGATATAGCGGTCACAAATTTCACTAATATGAACAAGTCCGTCTTGGTGAACGCCAATATCAATAAATGCACCAAAGTCGATAACATTTCTTACAGTTCCAGTTAAAACCATGTCTGGCTTAAGGTCTTCAATACTAAGCACATCTGTTCTAAGTTCAAGATGTTCTGCTTCTTCACGAATATCACGACCTGGTTTAACTAATTCGTTTGCAATGTCAATTAAGGTTGGCACTCCAACTCCAATTTCTTTTGCAACTTTTTCTTCGCCTTCTTTTTCGATAAGAGATGGAAGAGTGGCAACACTGCCGCTTTTAACATCAACTTCACTTAAATTAAATAATTTTAAAAGCTTTTTAGCGCTGGTATAACTTTCTGGGTGAACAGAGGTGTTATCTAATATTTCACGACCGTTAACTATGCGTAAGAACCCTGCACATTGTTCATAAGCTTTTCCTCCAAGTTTTGGAACATTTAAAATATCTTCTCTTGTTTTAAAAGCTCCATTTTTTTCGCGGAATGACACAATGTTTTTTGCAATGCCGTCATTTAAACCTGCAACACGTTTAAGTAGACTAGGGCTAGCAGTGTTTACATCAACGCCAACTGCGTTAACACAATCTTCAACAACACCATCAAGCACTTCAGTTAAGCGTTTTTGTGGCATGTCGTGTTGATATTGACCAACACCTATACTTTTAACGTCAATTTTAATAAGTTCAGCAAGAGGGTCTTGAAGACGTCTTGCAATTGAAACTGCGCTTCTGAGGTTTACATTATAATCTGGAAATTCTTCTGCACCAAGTTTACTTGCAGAGTATACTGAAGCTCCAGCTTCACTAACAACAGCATAATTAACTTTTTGATTTAATGTTTTAATTAAGTTTGCAACAAATATTTCACTTTCTTTGCTGGCTGTGCCATTGCCAATTGATATAACATCAACTTTGTGTTTAGTTATTAGGTTAGTTAAAATTTTATTACTTTCTTCAATTTTTTTAAATGGTTCAGTAGGGTATATTACAGAAGTATCTAATACTGTGCCGTTTTCATCAATTACTGCTAACTTGCAACCCATGCGGTAACCCGGGTCAAAGCCTAAAATGCGTTTGCCTTTTAATGGAGCTTCCATTAAAAGAGGTTTTAAATTAAGTTCAAAGTTTTTAATTGCTTGTTCATTTGCTTTGTCAGTAAGTTCAGCTCTAATTTCACGCTCTAAACTAGGGAAGATTAGGCGGTCAAATGCATCAGTTTGCACTTCTTTTAATAATTCTTCAAATTTTTGATTTTTAATTTTGTAATTTCTTTCAATTATCTGCAAGCATTTTTCGGTGTTATACAATAAACTAACTTTTAAAAAACCTTCTTTTTCTCCGCGATTAATTGCTAAAATGCGGTGAGATGGGATTTTATAAACTTCTTGTTTAAATGCATCATAAGTTGCGTAAGTGTCGGCATTAGAACCTTTTTCATGACCTTCTTTGTCTGCAAATTTGTTATCAACATTGGCAATAACTTTTTCTTTTTTTGGGACTTTTTCTTTTTTAAGTTCAGAAGCAAGATAAGCTGTTTTTTGTAAAAATTCGCGAAGTTGTTTTCTTAAATCACTATCGTCACTTATTTTTTCAGCAACAATATCTTTTGCTCCTGCAATTGCTTCTTCTACTGTGTTTACACCTTTTTCTGCGTCAACAAAAGGAGCAGCTAGGTCTTCAAGAGTTTTTTCTGTTTGTGCTTGTTCCATGAATAATATAGCAAGGGGTTCTAAGCCTTTTGCAATTGCAATTGTTGCTCTTGTTTGGCGTTTTGGTTTGAATGGACGATAAATATCTTCAAGTTCAGTTAAAGTTTTTGCTTCATCTAGTTTTTTAATTATGTCTTCAGTTAATTTACCTTGTTCGTCAATTGTTTTAACAATTGTTTTTTTGCGGTCTTCAAAATTGCGTAAGTAGGTAAGTCTATCTGCAAATTCTCTTATTATTTGGTCGTCTAAACTTCCGTGCATTTCTTTACGATAACGAGCAATAAAGGGAATTGTTCCACCTTCATCAAGTAAATTTATTAGGTTTTGTGAATATTCATTTTTAATATTAAATTCTAGTGCTAATGCGTCTTTAATTTCCATAAAATTCTTCCTTTAAAAGTTGTATTGCAAAATATGCAATCATTTTATTATAACTTAAAATAAAAATTTTTCAAAGAAAAAAACAAGGATTAAAACTTGTTTTTTATAAAATTTTATTTAAATTCCACTCGTAAATTTTTTCACTTTGAGAATACAATTTTTCGAGAGCGTCTTAACAAACATCGGTAAGTGGCATTTTGTAGTTACTTAAAATAAATGTACAGTTTGCGTCTAAATTCGGAGAAGAATCTCAGCCTAAACCTAAAAAAGTTTAGTTTTGCATATAAAGTACCACACTAAATTTAATATTATTAAGGCATGAAATATTTTAATCGAAAAACAAAATAAAATAAAAAAAAGTCCCAAAGGACTTAATGGGGTGGCTAAAGGGATTTGTAATATAGCCGAAACGGATAAACTAGTTTATAAAAGTGAAGGCGTCAGCCCCGACGGTCGGGGGTTCGGTGTGCGAAGCACACAGCAAACAAAAGTTTGCATAAATCCCTTTAGCAATAAAAAAAAGTCCCAAAGGACTTAATGGGGTGGCTAAAGGGATTTGAACCCCCGACCTCCAGAGTCACAATCTGGCATTCTAACCAGCTGAACTATAGCCACCATATGAATTATATTTTATCAGTTTTTTTATATATTGTCAACTATTTACAATATTTTTAATAAAAAATACGTAAAAAATGCTTGACATTATGTAATTATTTGTATATACTAAAAAAGTTATCGTCAAAAAATGATTCACTAGCTCAGCCGGTAGAGCACTTGACTTTTAATCAAGGGGTCCCGGGTTCGAATCCCGGGTGGATCACCAAATCGCAAAAATGCGATTTTTTTTATTCACCCGGGATTTTGCAAACTAAAGTTTGCATCTTGCCCATGTGCAAGCGAACCCGGGAACCCGGCTGACGCCTTATGGCTATAAAGCGAATCCCTCATGTGGATCACCAAATCGCAAAAATGCGATTTTTTTTTATTTATTCGGAATTTATTTTTTCATTAATTTACAGGTTTACTTGATTGATTTAAATATTGAATGTTTTATGTATATTAAATTTTAGCAAATTTTGTTTCACTTTTTGCGTATTTGTGTTATAATTTTTAAAGGAGAAATTATGGAAGATTATAAGCAAAAAGTAGATTTAAAAACATTTGAAGGCGCGCCAATGTATACTCGATATATAAAATTTGATCAACCTGGCGTTTGTGTAACTGGAGAACTTGATGTGACTCATATTTACAAGTTGAAAAAGAAAGGTTATGGCTTTAATGCGTTAATGTGTTATGCAATTATGTGTGCAGGTCAAAATATTAAAGAGTTTCATTATCAGCCTAAAGAAGATGGTCTTTATTTTTATAAGAATGTAAAAGTTAATTCTGTTGTGGAAGGAAATGATAAGCAACTTTATTTTGCAGATTATAAATATGCTGATAATTTTAAGGACTTTTTTAAAGAATATAAAAGAGTAAATGAATATTGTCAAAAAAATAATTGCTCGTTTATTGAAGATACAGGAGCAATGCTTTCAACTTCGGCTGTTATAAATTTTCCATTTGAATCATTTTCTCTTGGAATCACAAAAGATTTTACTGATCATTATTTTATGTGGGGTAAATTTATAAAAAAAGGCTTTAAGGTTAAATTGAAAGTATCTTTACGTTTTCATCATGCAACAATTGATGGGCAACGCGCTGGTTTACTATTTAATGAATTACAAAAACAATTAAATACATTAAAAGTTTAAAGGGAACGATATGCAAAATTTTGGAATGAGCATGCTATATTTTTGGGTTTGTTACATTGGTGTAACAATAGTTGGGATGCTTCACACAATTTTTAATATATATGTTTTAAAAATGAAGCCTATGGATAAAAATGGAATGGGCGAGGGCTACGAAAAAACTAAGCCATGGCATCCGCTTTATAACATAATTTTATTTAGCTTATTTGGATTTTTATATATGCGCGGGCTATCTAACCCAACAATAGGCGAAGCATTAATCACGGGTGCAATTTGGGCTAGTATTTGCATTGTGTTTGATGTATTTGGTTGGGTAATAATTAAACATCCTTGGAGTTTAACTTTTAGGCAATTTTATATTGAATATCAACCTTGGATTTCTTTAATATATTTAGCAATATTTTTAGGCCCCGTTATTGGCTATTTGTTCTGTTTAATTTAAAAAAAACTTTATATGACTAATTGGTTATAAGGTTTATTCAATTGTTTTACAAACTGCAAGTAAAGAATATCAAGATATGATAAATTTTACAAATAATTTTGCAAATAATGTTAACAGTAGAGAAGAAGTTCAACAAGAACAAAATGTTATTGATTTAAACTTAGGTTTATTAGAGACAAAACCAAAACTTAAAAAATAAAGCGAAACTATAATAATTTCGCTTTTTTTATAGATAATAAATCTTTGTTAGTTAATGTTGTTTTAATATATTCAGTTGAATATACATTTATGGGTTCTTTATTAATAAATATTTGTTTTTGTTTACATTTTTTTCGTGTAAATGTTTTAACAAAGAATTCGTCAATCTTGTTTCTATATTTTGTTAAGAAAAACGCAACAATAGCCATTATTAAACAAAATAACACAAGCACGGCTATTCCAGCGGGAGATTTAACGGCTTCAACAGCTATAAAACAAGTGCAAAACGTGTCAATTCCACGAGTTATAAAAATTAAAATCCAAAAATAAACTGCATTTACTTTTGCCATGCCTGCACTAGCACAAACAATATCATCTGGAAAAATTGGAATTAAAAGGAGAGCGGGAAGAAGGTATTTTCCTTGCTTAATTATGTTTTTATAATGTTCGCCTTTTTCTTTTCCTACAATCCAATCTAAAAGTTTTCCGCCGCCATAGCGCCCAACATAATACATAATTACAGAGCCTACAGCAACTCCAAACCATGTAATAAAAAAGCCTTTTGTTGCGCCAAAAATAATTGCACCTGGAATAGTAAAAGCAAGATTACCGATAGGCAAAAAAACAACTTGAAATATTTGAAGAACAATAAAAATTAATGCACCCCAAATATTGTTGTTACAAACTTTGCGCAAAGTTTCTAAGTTATCCAACCCTAAAAGTTTTAAAAGAAAATATGCACCAACACAAATAGCAACAACAATTAGTGTAACAAGTATTAACTTCAAAATTGATTTTTTTGTTTCTTTAGTCATTAATATTAGTATATCACTCATTATAAATTCTGACAAATAAAAATTAAAAAATATAAAATTTATTTGATTCAACCTTATATTTTTTTAAAGTTATTATTGATTAAGAAAAAATCATTTTTTTACATAGCATCTTTAAAATATACATTATTAATTGGTGTAGTTTAAAAATATTTACAATGAAAGTAAAAAAATTATAAAAAATAAATAAAAATGTGAAAAAGTTATTAAATTTATTTGACAAATAATGTCATATTATGTAGAATAAAATTACAAGCATGAAACATTGCTTGATACAAAAGACAAACAAAAGAAAAAGAAGTCGTCAAATTTTTGGCGATTTTTTAGTTTAAAAAAGTCACTTGTGATTAAGTGACTTTTATTTATAAAAACCTTTTACTTTTTTTAAAATATTCACTAGTGGTTGTTAATTGAATATTTTCATTAGAATAATGCGATTTATCATCTAAAGATAACTTTCGCTTTGCAGTTTCTGAAATTAATAAAACTTTTAGTTTATGACAATCCTCAATTGCATTTACATTAACGTCTTTTGCTTTAGGTGCGTAAATTGAATGAAGATTAGGATTATTAATCACTGATTTTTCTTCTATTGTTGACACTTCATTTAAAGAAATTGTTTCTAGTTTTTCACAATCAATAATGGAGCCTTTAACTAATTTTTCTAACTTAGGTAAGTTAAGTGAGCAAACATTAGATTTATAAAAAGTTCGTTGACCAATTGTTTTAACATTTGGTGCAAATACGAAGAATACATAATCTTTAGAACCAG
>CAMUJQ010000005.1 GCA_947089305.1 uncultured Clostridia bacterium | reverse complement strand
TAAAGGCAAAGTTATTGATTTTTTGTCTACTAAAGCTGATGTATCTATTCGTGCACAAGGCGGTAACAATGCCGGCCACACAATTGTAATTAATAATCAAAAATTTGCAATGCATTTAATTCCTTCTGGTATTTTTTCAGGAGCAATTGCTGTTATTGGCAATGGAGTTGTTGTTGACCCTAAAGTTTTGCTTGAAGAAATTAAGATGTTGAATGATGCTGGCATTAAAACTGATAATTTAAAAATAAGTGAAAAGGCACACATAATATTTAATTATCATCAAGAATATGACTTACTTGAAGAGGCTATGCGCGGCAAGAATAAAATTGGAACAACAAAAAGAGGAATTGGTCCATGCTATAGCGATAAAATGGCTCGTTTTGGCATTAGAGTTGAAGATTTTATTTCACCAAAATTTAAAGACCTTTTAAAGACAAATATTACAAATAAAAATAAAATATTTAAATTATTTGGCAAAGCTGAAATTGATTTCAAAGCAACTTTAAAAGAATATACAGCTTATGCCGATGCAATTAAACCTTATGTTTGTGATACTGTAAGTTTAATTCACAATGCCCTTGAAAGCAATAAGAAAATTGTTGTTGAAGGAGCGCAAGCAACGCTTCTTGATATTGATTTTGGAACCTATCCATTTGTAACAAGTTCAAACACAACTATTGGGGGAATATTAAATGGAAGCAGTTTAAATGCAAAAAGCATTGGAGAGGTTTACGGTGTTATTAAAGCCTATTCTTCTAGAGTTGGGGAAGGTCCTTATGTTACTGAACTTAATAATGAAGTTGGTGACCAAATCCGCGAACTTGGTCATGAATATGGCACAACAACAAAACGTCCTCGCCGTTGTGGTTGGTTAGACCTTGTTGCACTTAAATATGCTGCAAGAGTTAATGGCTTTACGGCCATTGCAATGAACCACCTTGACACAGTTGGCAAATTAAATGAAATAAAACTTTGTGTTGGCTATGAAGATGAAAATGGAGTTGTTTCAACAAATTACACAACAAACACAGATAAGTTAGAAAAAATGAAGCCAGTTTATCAAACCTTTGAAGGAAACTTTAATATTGAAGGCACTAAGAAATTCAACAAACTTCCTTTAAATGCAAAACTTTATATTAAAGCCATTGAAGCTTTTGTTGGCGTACCCGTTAAATTAATTGGAACGGGCCCTGACCGCGAACATTTAATTATTAGATAAAAAAATGCCTAGTTTTAGGCATTTTTTATTTTAAAACGAATGGTTTAGTTGTGTTTAACGAATTGTTAATTTCTGTTTTAGCATTTAGTAAAGCCATTAAACTTGTTAGATTTTCAGATAAATTAAGTTTTCCTTTTTCTAATGCTTCAGTTATAGCCTTAGTGCTTGTATAATCAATAGGCAATACTTTTCCATATTTATTTATCTCGCCTGTATACACTAATGCTTTTTTATCTGCGCTAGTTATAGAAGGTAAAATTAAATTTGCAGCAATATTTACATCTTTGTTAAACTCACGTAACTTTTCAAATTGTCCCTCATTAAGTTTACCATACACCTCACTCTTTATTCTTTCAAATTTTTCTAGATTGGTGTTTATTAAATCTTTTAAGATTATTGCTTGCAGTTTTTGAACTTCTTTTAATTCTGTTGAAGTGTAATTACTTTTTTCTTCTAATTTAAGTGCATCTAATGTGGCAGAAATTTTATCCATTGAATAATTTGTTCCATAATATTGATGAGCCACTTCATCATCATAAATAATTAGATTTTTATCAATTAAGAATGGTAAATCAAAATTTTCTTTAGTTTTCATTCTCATTAAACTTGCAATATTACTTTCAAATATATATTTAGAAAAACTTTGACTTGATAATGAAAATCTCTCTATTCCACCTTTTGGGCAAAAACTTATTCTCCAAGTATTATCAGCGAGTCCCATAATATCAATAGCTAAACTTTCAGTTATACCTTCATTTAATTTAACATGTTTTTCACTAGGGCTATATAATTCCCTATCACTTAATCCTATTAACTTGCCGTTATCACTTACCGCATGAATAATCTCGTGTACAATTATAAGTTCTGCTTCAATTTTTTTAAATTCTTCAATACTTGAAAAATTTGATAATTGGTTATTAATTTCACTTATTCTAGCTGCTTCATCTATTCCTTTTGAAAAAATCAAAATTTTTTTCAGTTGAGGTATATAATTTGCTATAGTTTTTGCATTATAATCATATGACTCATCAATATCAACAGAATCAACATTATTTGCCAATCTACAAATAATTAGTTCTGGAATTGTATAATTTTGTTTTTGCCACATAAAATTTTTTGAATCAGGAATCATTTCTGCTGGAATTCTGATTTTTTTATATTTTCTAGAAAAATAATCGCATGTTCTAATTAATGCAGACATAAAAACATCTTGCTCAAAACCTTGTTTTTTTTGCAATATATTATTGTTTAACATAGAAAGCAAGGATGTTTTTTTGTAATTATAATTTTCAATTGGTTGATAACTATACATATTATTATTATAACATACTAAAAAATTTTTTCAAGTTATATTTTTAAAATTCTTTATCGAATAAATTATAGCGTTCAGGACTTGTTATTGCATTAAACAATTTTGTTTTTAAGTTTTTAATATGTTTAGTTTGCTCTGCAATGAGTTTTTTAAAATATTCTCTTTCTGTGTGTTTATTTGCTCCGCAACAATTATATATAACAGGAATTTTTAAACGCTTAACTGCGCCTGAAACTTCACATTCTTCCATAAAAAGCATTGGGCGAATTTGAACAATATTTGTTTTTGTTAGCAAAGTTTTTGGCATAAAGGTTGATAGACGCCCTTCATAAAACATACTCATAAAAAAGGTTTCTATTAAATCATCTGCATGATGGCCAAGTGCTAATTTATTATAACCCTGTTCTGCAATAGTGGTACATAAAATACCTCGTCTTAATTTTGCACATAAACTACATGGATTTTTCTCTTTCCTTTCAACAAAAATGATGTCGAAAATATCAGTTGGAACAATTTCAAAATCGATATGCTTTGCCGTAAAATAATTTATCATTTCACTAAAATCTGTTTTACCATTTGTTGGATCTAACGTAAAAGCTTTTACACTAAACTTTTTAGGATAAAATTTGCTCAATTCATTTAGAGCACTCACGAGCAACATACTATCTTTACCACCAGAAACGCCAACAGCGATTTTGTCGCCCTCTTCTATTAAATTATATTTTTCAACTCCACGTCTAATTTTAGATAATACTTTTTGCATATCTAAATTATAACATACATAAAGTTAAATATAAAACTTTTAAAAGGACTTAAATTATTTTATCTAAAATTTTAACAACTTTTTTTACATCAATGTTACCTTTTTTTGAGGCAAAAGGCGGATTTTATTTGGGTTATTCGCTTGGATTACCAATTTGGCTTAGCATTTTAACCACTGTTGTTGCGGGAGCATTTATTTCTTTGCTTCTTTTATTTTTTTACGATACATTAATTGCATTTTTATCCAACACGAAAATGTTTAAAAAGTTAGCAATTAAAATTACCGACCGACAAAACAAAAAGATAAAAACTTTTGAAAACAAAAATAAAAATAAGTCAACTTTAGCAAAACTTTTTGCAATAACTCTTTTTGTTGCAATTCCACTCCCACTAACAGGCATTTACACTGGCAGTTTAATTGCTAGCGGCTTAAAACTAAATAAACCACTAAGCTTACTTGCAATTACTATTGGAAACTTAATTGCTGTTTTAATTTTAGCATTTCCATTAATTTTTATATAAAAAAACAACCTAAAAAGGTTGTTTAATTTTTAATAAGCAAGCAGTTCTTCAAGCCGAATACTTTCATTTCCAAAAGTTAATATAACCCCTGAGTTTTGAGGTTTAACAACATCACTTTTTGAAGTTGGAGTTTCTTCTCCACCATTATCAGGTGTTTCTTCTCCTCCCTTATCTGGAAGTAAACCTTCAATTATTTTTTTGAAATTAACATTTTTACTAATCCACTCAGTAGCAGATTCAATTCCATTACTTAAGCCTCGCGTTAGAACTGTTTGACTGGCTGCCTCATGAAATTTATTATTTGCAACAGGAATAAAGTTAATTGTAAATATTAAAACACATATTACAAGAAAACCTTTAACTGCGCCAAACAAGAAACCAAGTAGTTTATCAATGCTTCCAATAATTGAATTTGTACGTAACTTTTTAAACAATAATTGAAGTAATGCTACAACTATTCTAATTAAAATAAATACTATAATTCCACAAATAACAATTAAACAAAGTGAACCAAGATAGTTCCCAAAATAACTAGCTGGTGTTACACCTGCCGCGATAACATTATCTCCAACTAATTTTGGCACAAGCCATTTGAAGAACCCTGTGAAGCCACCACTATTTGCAACAACTTCGCTTGCTGGTGTTGCAACTTCAAGCGCTGTTCCAAGTGTTCCAACTCCTGCAAGTTTATTTGAAATTAACTCACATAACTTTCCACCCCAGTTTGTTGCCCCATTAATAAAAGTTGCAAGTGGTTTTGCTAAAAAGATTGCCGCTACAAAACTAACTAATACATTTACAAGTGAAAGCAAACTTGATAAAAAACCCTTTGATAGACCGTATAAAGCAAACAAAACTAAAAGAACTATAACAACAATGTCTAACCAATGCATTTATATACTCTCCTTTATACTTCCATTATAAACAAAAAATTAATTTTTGTAAACAGTTTTTAAAAATTTTGTCGTTTATTGTGATTAATATAATTATATTTAATGGTGTTTTTGAACTTTTGCACCACAATTAGGGCATTTACGCGCTCCAGCTGGAATGTTTGCAGCACAATGTTCACACAATGTTTCTTTTTCTTCCAGTCTTGCGTGGCCAATTTGTTCATACTCGTCAAGCCCACCTATATCATTTCTTATATCAATTTCAATATGACCCTCTTGTTCTCTTGTAGATGGAAGATCATTATGATCATCAAAATTAAATTCTTCATCTATATTTAGTGATGGTCTACCTAATTCTTTAGAATATGCTTTTTCTACAACTACAGATTTATCTCCTTGATAACGAATATCAAAAATTTGTTTTGCTCTAAAATATGCAATTTCATTATAGTTATATGATGACCCTGTTTTTCCTGTTTTTAAGTTGCCATTTTCATCTTTATAATTATAAATCATAAAATATTTTGGCACACCATTAACTGATAAATTTGTTCTTGCATCAACAAGTGTTGCTGTAGTTAAAGTTCCTATTTTACCTATTTTTCTAAGTTTTTGAGCTTTTATGCTAGACACAACAATTAACGCAACAAGAAGAGCATCAACACCTATTACTATAAAGAAAGCAATTGTAACTCCTTTGCCTCCATTATAATCAGCTTCAATAGACTCAAATTTAGAATTATATTTAATTTTAATATATTCTACTTCATTTACATAATAATTCGCTTCTGCTTCTCTATATTTTGCGCTAGTTCTTCCATAATGCTCAACACCATTTTCATCTGTGAAAATATAATTTAAATAATAATAATATACTCCATTAATTCTTGTGTTTGAGTAGCCATCCTCAACATAAGCCATTGTTTCTATTCCATTATTAATTATATCCATTTTTTGTAAATGATTACTGTAATTAATTCCTAAAACAATAGAAGCAATAGTTGCTACAATTAATAAAAGAAAATAAATATTTCTACGAGTTTTTGGCATAAAATTTTTCTCCTTTTGTTATATATATTACAATTTTATCACAAGTGTCTAAATTTTTTATGCTTTTATGATTTATTATAAAAGTATTTTTTATATTTGTTTGCAATTTTTTTTATTTTGATATATATTTATATATAGTTTAATTATAAGGAGAAAAATTATGAATTTTGGAAACATGGGCAACCTAAATCAAATGATGAAACAAGCGCGCGAAATGCAAGCCAAATTAGAAAGAAGCAAAGAAGAACTTACTAACACAAACTTTAGCGCAACTAGTGGCGGAGGCATGGTTGAAATTACTCTTAATGGCGATTTCAAACTTATGGGAGTTAAAATTAATCCAGCCGTTGTTGACAGTGATGATGTTGAAACTTTAGAAGATTTAATTGTATCTGCTTTTACTCAAGCAACTGAAAAAGTTGAAGCCGCAAGAAATGAAAAACTTGGCCAATTTGGAGGAATGTTTTAATTTTGAAAAACGCTATTAATTTAATTAACAAACTAGCAAATCAATTTTCCAAATTACCCGGTGTTGGATTTAAATCGGCTCAGCGTTTTGCGTATAAAGTTGTGGACATGAAAAAAAGTGAAGCTGATGAATTAATTGAAAGCATTTTAAATGTTAAAAACAATGTTAAATATTGTGAAGAATGTGGAAACTTTACTGATGTTTCACCTTGTGATAATTGCAAAAGTGTTACTGACTTAAAAACCATCTGCGTTGTAACTCTTCCTAAAGATGTGTTCACAATTGAAAAAATTAAAGATTTTAAAGGTGGCTTTCATGTTTTACATGGTACAATTAGCCCCTTAGACGGAAGAGGTCCCGACGATATTAGAATTAAAGAACTGTTAACTAGGATAGAAAAAAACAATGTTGAAGAAGTTATTTTAGCCCTTAACCCCGATGTAGAGGGCGAAGCAACTGCTATGTATATAAGTAGGCTGCTTAAACCACTTAATATTAAAGTTTCAAAGCTAGCTCAAGGTTTATCAATGGGAACAGACCTTGACTACGCCGATGAACTAACTTTAAGTGAGGCTTTCAACAATAGAAAACTATTATAAATAAAAACGGAAAAATAATATTTTCCGTTTTTTTAATTAATAGCCAATAATGTTATCAGCATAATTTTTCCAATATTTAGCTGTTTTATATTCCTCTACTAGTGATTGTGGAACTTTTATTTGAATATCATCAGGACAGTTAAAGAATAAATCTGATAATGGACTTCCACCATAATCATATACAATAGAAACGACTTCAATCACTTTATTAGTATTTTCTATAATTATTTCTTTTAAATTTATACAATCATAAAAGGTATGAAGATCAAATCCTCTTATTTGGTTATCAAGCGTTACTTTTGTTAATGTTTGCAAGCCTTTAAAAGTTCCAGTCAAACAATTTGTATATGATTTAATATTATTTATTACTACCTCAGTAACATCTTGCCCATCAATAATTAATTTTTTTGAATATTGAACAGGATTTCCATTTACCCTACCTTGCGAAAAGGTATCAAACATATATCCAGAAGAAAAATGAATTGAAGCCCAATCATTTATTGTTCCCAAATAAATAACTTCTTCTATATTTTCACATTTATAAAAAGCATAAGGCGAAACAGTTTTTACTGTAGATGGAATAGTTACTTTCTTAATACTAGTGCAATTTGGAAATACGTTACTTAGATCTATTACATTATTGGGTATTGTTACTTCTGTGATTTCTTCTCCATTAAACAAAACCTTATGAGAAGATATAACAGGATTTGAAAAAAAGCCATAATCAGTGCCAAACATTGCCGTTTGAAAATCTATCCCAAGCCATTCTTCAATTGTGCCAAGAAAGTTTACAGAAGTTATTTTGTTGCAACTAAGAAATGCGGTTCCATAAACTCTTTTAATTGTTTTTGGAAATTCTACTGCTGTTAAGGTTGTCTTACAATTTGGAAAAGTTCCGTTTTCAAGATGGTCGCTATTACCTATTGAATCAACGGTATATGTTTGCCCGTTATATTTTGTTGTTTCTGGAATAACTAATTTTTCCAATCCATCCTTTGCGCCTATTACAGTTGCAGTTAAATAACTATTGTCGTAGCTAAAAAAGAGCTTTGTTGGTTTATCTTCAGTTAAGTTCCACTGTATTGTCCCTGTAAAAATTGCATCTTTAGCGCGATTTAAAACACTTACTTTTATATAATAATTAATAGTTGCATCTACTTCATTTGATTTAGCAGGAACTTCAACATAATTATGTTCTTCACTAAAGTTAATCCCATCTAAACTATAAGTAACTAATATATTTTTATCTTGCTCGTTTGTATCTTGATAGGTCATTTCTGCATAATAAACATCTTCTCTTTCATTAGTAAAAGTATATTTAAAAACAACAAAGGAATTGTCATTAGTTAAAACAACAGCTTCTGGGGACAACAAATTTGAACCTATAATTGTATCTTTAAAAGTAATTTTGTTTCCGCTATCGTTTGTCATAGAAATTTCTTCATTGCTATTTCCTAATTTATATGTTGCACTTGCTGTGCCATAAATACCTGTTGCTGTGTAACTTACATTAATACTTGAACTTATGTTTTGACCTGTTGCAGCTAAAACTATTAATGTTGTTGTTAACCCCACTATTATCGCTGCCAACACTGCAAACATAACTATTGTTAATTTTTTTGACTTTTGCTCTGCCATTTTATTGTCCCCTAATTTATTTTACTTTTTAAGTATACAACCGCCGAGCCAAAAGTCAAGCAAATAAAATTTAAATAACTTTTTTGAGCTAAAACATTATCTTTTTTATAAAATAACTAAAAAACTTTGCAAAGTTTTAAACATTTAGTTATAATTATAATATAAATATGTTACTTGACACAAAATACACTAAAGAAAGGAGTTAAAATTGAAAAAGAATACACTTAATATTTTAAAAGTTTTTATTGTTGCTATACTTATTATTCCTTGCTTACTTTTATTTGCAGCATGTGATTCAGACAATGGCTTATCAGCTTATGAAATTGCCGTAAAAAATGGTTTTGTTGGCAGTGAAGTTGAATGGCTAGCAAGCTTGAAAGACGAAAAAGGCGAAGACCAGTCGGCCATTCAAAGTTTATATGATTCCTATAAACAAGCTCACCCAGATGATGCCTTATCTTTTGATGAATGGTTTGAACAACTTAAAACTGAAATTAAAGGCGAAACGGGTGTAAGCGGAGATAGTTCTGTTAGTTTCGCGACAAACAAAGCAATCACTAGTATTTCTGCAGTTTATACGGGATATAAAACAACAGCTTATTATTATTCCTCAGCTTATTATAGAACACCCTACAAAACAGATCGTAATTATATGGCTTATTACACAGGTGCAAGCATTTTATTTAAAAATGACACAACAAATAAAATTGCTTATTTCTTAACAAATTATCATGTTGTTTATTCAAAAGTTCCTAATTTAAAAATAATTCAAGCTCCTACAGCTCAATCAGCAGAGGATATTCAAGAAATTGAAGGCACAGGCGATACAATGTTCCCTGAAACAATATCTTTGTTCTATTATGGAATAAACTTAGCTCCAACGCGCAACAATATGTCGAAAGCAATTAGTGCTAAATTTATTGGTGGAATGCAATCAAATGATATTGCAGTGTTAGCTGTTACTGGTAACGATTATGATAAATTGATAGCTGCTGGTGTAACCACTGCTACAGTTGAAGATTCTAATAATGTTAGAGTTGGCGACACTGTAGTTGCAATTGGCAATCCTGACGGAGATGGAATATCTGCCACTAGCGGTATAATTAGTGTTGATAGAGAAAATTTAAAAATGACAGGTATAGATGGATTAACCCAAGAGACTTTTAGTGTTATGAGAATTGATGCTGCTATAAATGGTGGAAATAGTGGCGGTGGATTATTTGATAAAAACGGCAACCTTATTGGTGTTGTAAATGCAAAAACAGTTGCAACTGAAATTGAGGGAATGAATTATGCCATTCCAATTAATTTAGCTGTTAACATTGCAAATAATATTGTTAGAAATTCAAATAATGCAACCCTTGTTGTTAATCCACAAAAATGCTTAATTGGCATATCTATGAATGCTAAAACTAGTAAAGCTGTTTATAATGAAGAAACTAAAAAAGTAGATATTATTGAAACTGTTCAAGTTTCAGATGTTGCAGCAGGCTCTCTTGCTTACAATCATTTACAAGTTGGCGATATTATAAAAAGTTTTACTTATGAAAATAAAACATATAATGTAACTCGTACTTTCCAAATAAGTGATTTTAGTTACAATTTTGAATCTGGAAAAACTTTAAGACTCACAATTGAAAGAAACAACATAACACGAAACATTGACTTAACCTTAAGTTCAGCAACTGCTGTTAATTAAATAAAAAACTAACTTAATCGTTAGCTTTTTTTAATGTCTTTAAAAATTCTTTTTGCTCGCTAGAGATTCTAAAACTCTCACAGGCTTTTTGAATTGCCTTGTTTTGTACCCATTTATTTAAAGTAAACTTTTTAAGCAAACTAATTCCTTTATTATAAAACTTTATTAAAATTTCACATATACCCCATGCCAATGCTATGTTAATATAATATTCTTTGCTTTGAATACTCTCATAAATTTTTAGCACCTCAGCTATATATTGCTCTGTTAAATAAAACTTAAAAAAAGCAACAATAGAAAACCTTACACCATAAGGGTTTACATGTGTTAAATTTTTTATAAGATACTCAAATAACTCAGTTTTATTTTTTTCTATAATTTTCATTACAGTAATAGGACTATCTACTAATGCCCAACTATCAATAACTTTTAAATACTTTTCTAAATAAAACAAAAAGTTTTGCAAACTAAGTTTTGAATAACCAAGAACAAAACCATATAATAATTTTTCTTCATAAAAATTTAACGTTGCTGTTTTTAAATAAGTTAAATAATCTTGATTTGAAATCAACTTTGCTAATTTTTTTATTTCTATAGTTTTAACTCCAATAATCTCACTTTGTGAATTAACTATTTTTTTTGTGAAATTAATAAAAGCATCCTTCTCTTTTTTAGCATTCAAGTACTCTAGAATTTGCTTATTTGTCATTTTATGTACCTCAAAATTATTATAACATAATACTTTTATTTGACAAAATAATTTAAAAAAAATAAAATTATGATATTATGAAGCATTCAAAAGTAACATTTAAAAAGCCAAAAGTTACAACTTGCATTTCAATTCACCGTGTGCTTGCTGGAATAGGAGACAATCTATTCAAGCTTTTTTATCCTGTTTTGATATATAATGCAACAGGTTCCTTAATGCTTGCTGCCCTTTTTATGATTATAAGATATACGGCAACAGCAATTTCATGTTTTCTTTTTAAAAAAATGTTTTATAAAAATGCGCTTATATTTTTAACTGTAAACGTGATTTCAACAATTATTGTTCAATTGATTTTTACAATTAATATAGCTTTTACAACTGAATTAATTATTGTAATAGCCCTTACAACCGGAATCTTTCATGGTTTTTATTGGACACCTATTAACACTCTATTTGCTTCAACATCAGGTAAAAACGCAAATAAAAGTTTAAGAGTTTTTGAAAGTACTTTTGTTCTTGGAAAAATGGTTGCACCAGCCATTGGCGGTGTGCTATTAAACAGTGGAAATGCTATTGCTTCATTAGTGTTGTGCACTGTTGTTTATATGGGCAGTTTAATTGCTTTATATATTCATTATAAATCTATTGCTCAAACGTTTAGAAAAATTGAAATTGAACAACCTGAAACAATGTACTCTATTGTAAAAAAACAAAATGCTATGTATGATGGCTATTGGTTTTTATGGGGAGTTGTAGATTTTGCAACAAGTTGCATGTGGCCGCTTCTTCTTGCTGTAAAAGATGTAAGCATAGCTCAAATTGGTATTGTTAGTTCAATTGCTCTTGCAACTGAACTTGTATCTCAATTCCTTGCAAGTTATTTAGGCTCTAAAAACAAATGGTATACATTAGGCTCAATTTGCATGTTTTTGCGCGC
This sequence comes from uncultured Clostridia bacterium, assembly GCA_947089305.1. GTDB lineage: Bacteria > Bacillota > Clostridia > Christensenellales > UBA1242 > CAMUJQ01. The sequence goes on along the minus strand of CAMUJQ010000005.1, from coordinate 14,135 downwards.
CGCGTTTTTAATTGTTATGCCATTTATTCTAACTTCTACAACTATGATTGTTTATAGTGTTGTTATAGGGTTATTATTACCTGTTTACAACAACCCATTTATGGCTGAATATATAAAATTTTCAAGCGGAAACAATATGTTACTCAACAATATGTGCGACCGTGAAATTAGTATTCACTTAGGCAAATCTCTAGGTTCACTATTTTTAATTTTAGGTGCGCCTTTAATAACAACTTTAATAATTACAGCTAGTCCTTATTTATTCCAATGGGGATCTTTCTATTTAATTAAATATCAAAAAGCAAATAACATTGATGTTACCCCTCATCCACCAGGCAACTATACTTCGGGCACCGTTTAAATATAAACAGTCAAATAATTTTTGTTATAAAACTACACAAAAAGCGAACTTATAAAATAAGTTCGCTTTTTACTAAGTTTAAATGCACTTAGCTAAAAAATTGTATTTTATTTATTGCCAAGGTCAATATAGTTTGCAGGGTCAACAAGTGAACCGTTTAAAGAAACTTCTAAATGTAAGTGAGGTCCAGATTTACTTTCAAAACTTGCGCTAGCATCAGCAGTAGCAATTTTATCTCCGCCTTTAACGGTGTCGCCAACTTTTAATGTAACTGAATCTTTGTTTAAACTTTTATAAGTTGTTTGAATGCCACCCTCGTGATCTATTACAATAACTGTTCCTTCAAGTAAGTTTGTATAAATTTTACTAATTTTTCCATCAAAGCAAGCATATACTTTATCCCCTTCATTTAGTTTAAAGTCAACTGCTTTATGAACTTTCCAATGATCTAAAGTTTCATTATATTGCAACTTTTTATCGTTATAAAATTTTAAAACATCAACCTTGTCAACAGGTAAATGCCAAACGGCTTTTGGTGCTTCTACATCCTGTGATGGTGGATTTACAATATTTCCTCCCGTTGGCGCTTTTGTTAAACCTGCCACTAAACCTACTGTTGTTATAACAAGAGCGGCGAAAACAATTCCTAAAATGTATCCATATTTTTTTAGAAACATTTTAACCTTTTCCATTTTAGAATAATTTGCTTTACTAAACTTCATTTTTAATCTCCTTTTTGATTATTAAGATTGTTTCTTTAATTACTTTTTTTAAACCTGTAAATTTAAATTTTTTTTAAATAAATCCACATAAGCTTGGTGCGCCAATTTTAACTGTATTTCCATCCACATGAATTTGCATGTTTACTTTTTGATTATTTATTAATATTGGCTTCACAGTATTAAGCCTAGAACTATAATAATCAAAAATTAATTTATTAGAGTTTTCCACTCTGATTAACTTTGCATTAAGTGAATATAACATTTTTATTAGTTCACTTTTTGGCATTGTTACAAAATAAGTTTTTCCAACAACTTGCACTTTTGCATCTTTTAAACCATCATAAATGTAAAAAGGCGTGCATTCTATAGAATCAACTTCTTTTGGCTTTTCTAGCGAATAAGCCTCAACTTTGTTCACTGTGCCTCTTTCTTTAATTTCAGACAATAAATCAAGCGAAACAAAGTTAAGAACAAACACAGTTAAAATGAAACTAGATAAAATTAATAACTTTTTCATATTTAAATTTTTGACAACTAGATAAAATTTTAAACATAAAAAAACAACCTAAAATAAGGTTGTTTTTATTTATTTACAATTTCGTTAACTTTAACGGCAATAGCCACCGTAGCTCCAACTATTGGATTATTTCCCATTCCAATAAAGCCCATCATTTCAACATGCGCTGGCACTGAACTTGAACCAGCAAACTGCGCATCACTGTGCATTCTTCCCATGCTATCTGTTAAACCATAACTTGCAGGGCCTGCCGCAACATTATCAGGATGAAGAGTTCTTCCTGTTCCGCCACCAGAAGCAACACTGAAATACTTTTTACCTTTTTCATTGCATTGTTTTTTATATGTTCCAGCAACTAAATGTTGAAAACGTACAGGATTTGTGCTATTGCCGGTAATTGAAACATCTACATCATTTTTTTCCATGATTGCAACGCCTTCTAATACATCATTTGCACCATAACAAACAATTTTTGAAGCATCTCCATCGCTAAATTTAATAACTTTTTTAACAGCTAATTTGTGAGTTTCATAATTATATTCAGTTTGCTCGTAAGTAAAACCTTTGATTCTACTAATAATATAAGCCGCATCTTTACCTAACCCGTTTAAAATAACTTTAAGAGGAGTTTTTCTCACTTTATTTGCTGTTTCTGCAATTGCCACAGCACCTTCAGCCGCCGCAAAACTTTCGTGTCCAGCTAAAAAACAAAAACACTTTGTATTTTCGCTAAGCAACATTGCAGCAAGATTTCCGTGCCCAAGCCCAATTTTTCTTTCATCAGCAACACTTCCATCAATACAAAAACTTTCTAAGCCTTCTCCAATTAAAACACTAGCTTCTTCAGCCGACTTTGCCTTTTGCTTAATTGCTATTGCAGCTCCTATAGTATAAGCATAAACTGCATCATCAAAGCAAAGTGGCTGAACACCTCTAACAACTTCTTCAACATTTAATTTATTTTCAGCACATATTTTTTCAGCTTCATCTAAATTTTTTATATTATATTTATTTAACACTTTAGTAATTTTATCAATTCGTCTATCATAATTTTCAAACTTCTTCATATTACTCTCCCTTATTCTACTCTTGGGTCTATTACTTTAATTGCATCTTTAAAACGGCCATAAGTTTTTGTGCACGCTTTTAAACTTTCTGTTGCATCTTTACCTTTTCTTATCATGCTCATAAATTTGCCAATGTTAACATATTCATAACCTATCACCTCGTTATTTTTACCTAGCCCCATTTTAGTAATGTATCCATCTGCTGTTTGTAAATATCTAACACCTTTAAGTTTGGTAGAATAAATTGTTCCTGTTTTACTTTCTAAATTGCTTCCAAGATCTTCAAGCCCCGCTCCAATTAAAAGCCCATCTTCACTAAAAGCACTTTGTGTGCGACCATAAACAATTTGTAAAAATAATTCACGCATTGCAACATTTATTGCATCACACACAAGGTCGGTATTTAGTGCCTCGATTAAAGTTTTGCCAGGTAAAATTTCAGCTGCCATTGCGGCGCTTTGAGTCATACCACTACAGCCCGTGGTTTCAACAAGAGCTTCTTCTATAATTCCATTTTTTACGTTCAAAGTTAATTTACAAGTTCCTTGTTGAGGTGCACAGCCACCAACGCCATGTGTTAACCCTGATATATCTTTAATATCAGTTGCTTTAACCCATTTGCCCTCTTCTGGGATTGGGGCAGGGCCATGATTGTTTAAATTTTTAACACAACACATATTATTTACTTCACTTGTTGTTTGCATAATTTCTCCTTCTATTAACCTAATTATATAACAATTAAAATTTATTCCAAACTAATTTTAATTGATAGTCAAAAAAATTTGCCAAATAACATAAAGGCTAGTATAATTTGATTTAAGGAGATTTACATGAGCACAATTTTAGATGAACTAAAAGAAAGAAAAATAATAAATGATATTATTTATGAAGAAGACTTGAATAAAATACTTGAAAAACCAACCACTTTTTATTTAGGGATTGACCCCACTGGAAGTAGTTTACATTTGGGACATTTTGCAGGCTTAATGCTTGTTAGACGTATGCAAGATGCTGGACACAAACCAATTCTATTAATGGGCGGAGGAACTGCCATGGTTGGTGACCCAAGTTTTAGAAGCGATATGCGCCCTATGCTTACTCATGAACAAATTGAAGAAAACATTTCTTGCATTAAAAAACAAATTGCAAATTTTATTGATTTTGAAGGTAAAAATAAAGCAATTATAGTTAATAATGCAGATTGGCTATTAAAACTTAATTATGTAGATTTTTTACGTGAAGTAGGCGGTAACTTATCTGTTAATAAAATGCTTAGTTGTGATTGCTTCAAAACAAGAATGGAAAAAGGGTTAAGCTTTTTAGAATTTAACTATATGCCTATGCAAAGTTATGACTTTTATTACTTATTTAATAAATTTGGCTGTGCATTAGAAATTGGCGGAAGCGACCAATGGGCAAACATTCTTGCTGGGGCTGATTTAATTAGACGCAAAAATGGCAAAGATGCTTTTGCTTTTACCATAAAACTTTTATTAACTAGTGAAGGCAAAAAAATGGGAAAAACAGATAAAGGAGCAATTTATCTTGACCCAAACAGAACTAGTCCTTATGAAATGTTTCAATTTTTACGCAACGTTCAAGATAGTGAAGTTGAAATGTGTTTAAGACTTTTAACTCTTGTTAGCAATAAAGAAGTTGATGAACTTGTTAAATATAAAGATGAGCGCATGAACAAAGCTAAAGAAATTTTAGCTTATGAAGTAGTTAAAACAGTGCATGGAAAAACTGTGGCAGATGAAACTTTAGAAAAAGTTAAAAACGCTTTTGCTGGTGGAAATAATATTGAAGAAATCAGTTTAAAAAAGAATGACTGCCCTACTTTACTTGATGCTCTAGTTAATGCTAAAGTTGTTTCATCAAAAGGAGAAGCGCGCCGTCTTATTGAGCAAAAAGGGATTAAAATAGATGGTGTTGTTGTAGATAACGCAAATAAAACTATTGATAAGACTGAAATTATTGTTCAAAAAGGTAAAAAGGTTCATTTAAAAATTAAATTTAACTAAGGAGTTTAGTATGATAATTAATAGTATTAATCAAGTTTCTGTTTCTGGAAAAGCAGATGTTTATGTTGAACAAGGCAGTAAATTTATAGGTTTTTTAAAGCCTGTTTTTACAGAAGATGAGGTTAAAACTTTTTTAACTTCTTTAAAAACAAATTATCCTGATTCAACACACATTTGTTACGCTTACATGCTTAACCCTACAAATAAAATTCAAAAACAAAAATACAGTGATGATAAAGAACCAACTGGTACTGCGGGGCTTCCACTTTTAAACCAATTAAAGCAAAAGAATATTGGAAATGCTTGTTTAGCTGTTGTTAGATATTTTGGAGGAACCTTGCTTGGCACTGCGGGGCTTGCTAGAGCTTATGCAAATGCAGGCGAAAAAGCTATTAAAACAGCCACTCTTAAACAAGTTGAATATAGCACAGTTTTTGAGTTTGAAGTTGAGTATAATGAAGTTAAAAAAATAGAAATGTTCACAAAAGAAAATAACGGAAAAATTATAGATAGTGATTATCAAGAAGATGTTATATTTAAAATAGGCTTTTCAAATTTAGACTTAAAAAAACTTAGTGATAAACTTGCTAATGAATTAAATAGAAAACTACAAATAAAAGTTTTAAGTCAAAGGTTTTGTTAAATGGGTGTTGTAACAAAAGTAGAGGTTTGTAAAAAAAATAAAAATCGCGTCAACATTTTTGTTGATGGCGAGTTTTTTATGTCTTCCTTTTTAGAAGTTTGTTACTTAAATAAAATTAAAGCAGGTCTTGAAATAAATGAAGCTAATTTGAAACAAATTATTCTTGCTGAAGAAATTGCAAAGGCTGAAAGTTATGCAATTAAGTTGCTTTCTAAATTTATTAAAACTGAACACGAAGTTAAACAAAAATTAACTGAGAAAGGCTATAGCAGTGAAGCTAGCAGTGAAGTTATTTCAAAGTTAAAAAAATATGGTTACATTAATGACGAACAGTTTGCAATTAATTATAAAAATGCTAATGAACACACTAAAAGCAAAGTTTATATTAAACAACATTTAAAACAAAAAGGTATAAGCGAAAATATAATAAGTAAACTTAAATTTTCAAGTGAAGCTGAATTAAACACTGCTATTGGCTTGGCAAACAAATGGCTTAAAAATAAAGAACGTTCTAAAGAAAACATGTATAAATTAAACAATTTTTTATATGGCAAAGGCTTTTCAAGCGATATTTGCAGACGAGTTGTTAGTTTAATGAGCGTTGAACATATTGAGGACGATTATTTATGATTTATTTTATTAGACATGGGGAGCGCAAGGAACAAGTTTTTAGACAAAAGAGAAAAAGAAAGTTTAAAAACACTCGCATTATGAGTGTAAAAAAGCGCGAAAGATATTATAAGAAACTTGAACAACGAAACTTTAATGATAAGTTAACTTATAAAGGAAAAAAAGACACTGCAAAACTTGCAAATGATTTTATAAATAAAAATATTGTTACAATTTACACTTCTCCATTTTTAAGATGTGTTCAAACAGCAAAAATTTTAGCAAAAAAACTTAATGCTAAAATAATTATAGATAACAGGCTTAGTGAGCGCGGAACTTATAATCACATTAGGCATTTAAATGAAAAAGAATTTAACTATTTATGGGATAACTATTTGAACATAAATTTTGAAACTAATTTAATTGAAACTGCAAAACATTTTGTTTCACGCATTAAAGAATTTATATTTGAAGTTAATTCAAAACATAAAAACGAAAATGTAATTTTAGTTGGTCACAGTTGTTTAACTTATGCAATAAATGCTGTTATTGATGGCATTCCAAAATCTGGCTTTTTAGAACATGCGCAACTAGCTAATAATGTTATTAAAGAAATTGATATAAAATAAAAACGGTGTTAAACCGTTTTATTTTTTTATTGTTGTTGAACTAACTTCTAAATAAGGAATTTGTAAATTTAAAACTCTATTACATTTATTTAATATTTTTAAGCATTCATTATTATTTGAAAACATTAAGGTATGTTTACTTTCATGTAAATCAGTAGACAACTCAGTTAATTCAGTTGTTAAAATTTCTTTTGCTTTTTCGCCTTTTACTTTTGGTGAAAAACTGAATTTTCCAAAAACTAAATTAACTGGCTTAGCAAATAAATCATTGCTTTCTTTTGCAACCAAATATAAATGTTTAAGATAACAAGCATATTCGTAACTACATGTGCTTTTAGCATCTTCAATTTTTCTAAATAGTTTTGTGATATTTTTGTAATCCTGAAAAGCTGGATGGTTTCTAAGTTCAATTTTATTTTCTTTTGCATCTTTTTTTATTTTATTATATATGCTTTCTAAATCTCTACCAATACTCTCCAAACTGCGCATGCGAGCCTTCATGTGCCCTATTGTGTCTGCATTATATTCTTCTGCTAGCCAAGCGTTTGGTAATTGTTTCAACTTCAATTTTATTTGTTTAAAATCATTTTCTAGTGTTTCATTATTTATTGTATACATTTGTCCTCCAAAGTAAGCAAATTATATCACACCCGTTTTATCTTGTCAATAGCAAATTTTTATTAAGCAAATATTTCACAAAGTTTTATATTCATTACTCTAACGATTTTTAATAAAGTACCAATAAAAATATCTTTATCGTTTTTTAGCACATTATTTAGCGTGTTAGTGCTTATATCACAACTTTCACAAAAAGCTTTTTTTGTTATACCTTTTTCTTTTATGTAAAAATTTATTAAATTTGTGTTTATTAATCCTTTTCTCATAGAATACTCCTTTTATTACACAATTTAAATATAATACAACTACCATAGTAATTAGTCAAGTCTTTTAACCACACTTGTAATACAATTGAATAGGAAAATTATGAAAGAAAATTTTGCTAAAAGGCTCAAATATTTAAGAGAAGAAAAAGGATTAAGTCAAGAAAAACTAGCAAAAGCATTAAATTATCAAGTTTCGCAGTCAGCCATTGCTGCATGGGAAATTAGCTCACGCGTTCCAACACTTGATTCAGCTATAATTCTTGCCGACTTTTTTGATGTAAGTTTAGATTATATTGCTGGCAGAGAGGATTAAAAAAAATAACATATTATTTATGTTATTTTTTTATAGGTTTATTTTTTAAAAATTCGCTATTAAACTCAGCTTGAGAAATTTCTTCTGATAATTTATAAATTAACATGTCTTCATCTTCACGAGTTTGATAAATTCTATTTTTTAAAACTAAGTGACGTAAAATGTGAAAGTTTGCACGAGGGTCTCTACCTTCCCAAAGCTTTTGATATAATAAAGGTTTAACTTTTTTCACATCGCGTTCCATTGTTGCCCAATTTTTCAAATTATCTTCAGCTAACATTTCTCTAATTTCTAAGTAATCTTGTCTTGCATACGGTGACAATGTTTTATAAATAACTTCTCTGCAACCAAGCTCTGCCATTTTTAATAGATCTTTATAATTATCAAAGTCTCCCTCCCCCTTACATTTTAACGCATAGGCAACCAATAAGTTATAAGGCTTCTTTTCTTGAGTTGTTCTTAAATATTTTTCTATTGTTTCAGTTGTTTCTAAAGGAAACAATTCACAATAAAAACAAATTGCACGCTCACATCCAGCTTCAGCTAATAAAAGCAATTTTCTTTTAATCTCGTTTTCGTCTTTGTTTAAATAATATTTACTCCAAAGAATTGAAAAATCTAAGTCTTGTTCTAATTCTTTTCTTGTCATACCTTTCTCCCCTTGATACTTAAATATTATCATTAAAGGGGTCAAAAGTCAATACCCAATTTTAATAAAAAACATTATTATAAGAGCTAACTAGTTTTTAAATTTATTAGGCCACAAATTGTTTTATTGAAACCAAAGCAAAAAAAAAACCGAACAGGGAGTTTACTAAATTGTAAATGCCCCGTTCGGATTTCGCCGTTTGACAACGTATTGTTCAAAAATTTTCCGCCTAGTCGGCTTTAAATGGTAACAACGCCATAACTCTAGCACGTTTAATTGCAAGAGTTAACTCGCGTTGGTGTTTTGCACAAAGGCCAGTTTGACGACGAGCAATAATTTTTCCGCTTTCTGTAATATATTTTTTTAATTTAGCAACATCTTTATAATCAATTACTTCGTTTTTATCTGCACAGAAAACACAAACTTTGCGTTTTTGTTTTTTAAACTTAGCTTTATTTACAACAGCTGCTTTATCTTCAACAACTGGAGTTGTAACTTTTTTATCTGCCATATTTTTCTCCTTTTAATTAAAATGGTAAATCATCCTCTTCAACAGGTTCAAGTTTAGCTTGTTTTTTTGCTGGTTCTGCTGAAATGCCATCACTTCCATTATCAACTTTAGCGCCTGCAAATTCTGCTTCTTCAACAACTATATCAGTAGCAAATTTACGTTGGCCATCTTGACCATCATAACTGCGAGTTTGAATTGAACCAACTATACTAATTTTACTTCCCTTTTTAAAGTATTTAGAAATAAATTCTGCTGTTTGACGCCAAGCAGTACAATTTAAAAAATCTGCTTCGCGTTCACCGTCTGCATTAGCAAAACGGCGTTGAACTGCCACTGTAAAACGGCAATAACTAATTCCACTATTTGTTTGACCTGCTTCTGGGTCGCGTGTTAAATTTCCACTTAAAATTACTTTATTCATAATATCCTCTTACTTCTCTATTTTTGTAAACATAAATCTAACAATGTTTTCATTAATATTAAGTTCTTGTGAAAGTTTATTTGGCACTTCACTAGCACTTTCAAATGTAGCAACTACATAGTAACCTTCGCTTTTGTGATTGATTTTGTAAGCATATTTTTTTGTGCCCCAAACATCAACGGCGAGGTTTTCTGCTTTGTTAGCTGTTAAAAATGCTTTAACTTTTTCAATTAATGCTTTTTTAGCATCTTCACTGATTGCATTTTCAACTATGAACATTAATTCATACTTTTGCATAAAATTCCTCCTTCTCACTTTTGGTCTAATCGGCTAAGGAATTACCTTAGCAAGTAAGATGTAAATAAATTACATTTTATCCGATATAAATTCATTATAACAAACAACAAAAAAAATTGCAAGTGGTTTTAATTACATTTATTTTAACAAAAAATTTTGTAAAGTTTTATTTTTGTTTGCGTAAGGATAAAACTTTAAACGGTTTTAACATTTTTAATTTTTTATTAAAAAATCATTGACAATTTTTTTTGTAACTGATAAAATAGGAAGGTATCACAAAAAAAGAGTTCGTGGGGGTATAGCTCAGCTGGCTAGAGCGCCTGCCTTGCAAGCAGGAGGTCATCGGTTCGATTCCGATTATCTCCACCATTTTAAATAGGTTTCACTCGCCTATTTAAAACTTCTTAGAATGTAGTTACTTTAAAAGTAGCGCAAGCCCTCCAAGCTTGTTTCTAAGATGTCCACCTCCTTTTGATTTGGTTTCGGAAGTATAAAACAACCGAACCAATAAATTTAGAGATGTAGCTCAGCCGGTTAGAGCACCACCCTGATAAGGTGGGGGTCGGTGGTTCGAGTCCACTCATCTCTACCAAGTAAACGCCAACGGCGTTTTTTTTGTTGCTAAACGGGCGCACCTTCTGCCAACCCACATTGTGCCACTTTGGGGCATGCAAAGTTATAAACTTTGCAGAAGAGGAACCCCTGCCAAACAAAAACGGAAAACATTAGTTTTTCGCTAAGGTGGGAAGTCGGTGCCACTAATGCGCTTGCTCCGCAAAACGAGTCCATTAAAGTCTCGCGAGCTATTGCTCACAAAAAGCGAGTTTTCCAATTTTAAATTTTATAAAACCTCATAAAAAATATATTTAATTATTTAAACAAATCAATATCAGGATCAAACATATAATAATTGTCACTGGCCACTTTAGGCTTAAACCCAAGTTTTTCACTAATTGTGACATCGTTTACATTGGCTTCTACAAGATTTCTAATCTTCTCCATTAAGCCTGTTTGTGCAAATGATACGCTATCGTGATCTGTAACGATAATGTGGTCTAACACTTCAATTTTATAAGTTAACAACATTCTATATAATTTTGTTGTTAATTCTCCGTCTGGAACTGAAATATTCAATGATCCATCAACATGATTGTGCGCTAACACAATATATCTTGGACCTACTTGCAAAAGTTCTTTAACTGCGACATTTAAGTCGAGTTCTGCTTCACTAATTTTGCCTGGCTTACTTAAATGTAAGGTAGACAAGTGATGCATTTTTTCATCTAAACAAATTGCAATTAGTTTTTCTTTATTTTTAAATTTTAAACAATCATGCGCATAAAGGGTAACATCTTGCACGTTGGTAAACTTTTTAACAACATGACTTTGTAAACTTGATCTTTTAAAAAATTCTCCTAATGAACAAAGAAAAAGCGCTGCGTTTTCTCCAACTCCATTAACATGCATAAGTTCCTCTGTTGAAGAGCTTAAAACGCCCAAAAGATTACCAAAATTATTTATTAAATTATGTGCAACAGGATTTGTATCGGCTCGAGGAATTACATGAAAAAGAATATACTCAAGTAATTCATGGTCTTGCATGGGCTCAAACCCAAACTTTTTTGCTTTTTGTCTAACGCGCTCGCGATGAGCCGCATGAATATTTTTATCATTTGTTTTCATAAGCATATTATATTAAATTTTAACAAAATTGCCAAATATTTTAAAAACTTAATTGAATTTATTTGATTATTTTTTATTATTTTGTTAACATATTTATGTGTATAAAAGGAGAATTTTATGTTAGAAAGAGTTAAAAAGATTATTTCAAGTCAACTTGGCATTGATGAAAAGAAATTAAAACCAGAAACTCGCATTCTAGAAGATTTGCAAGCTGATAGTTTAGATATGATTGAAATGATAACTGAAATTGAAAGTGAATTTGATATTTCTATTAGCGATGAAGAAATTGCTACTTTAAAAACAATCAATGATGTTGCTAACTTTTGCAATAAACAAAAGAAATAAAATTTCAAAAATAAAAAGTTATTTGTTAGAATACTTGCAAATAACTTTTTTTTGGTTTATAATGTAATTACGCTTTTGTAGTTTTGTTTAAAACATTTATTCAAAATTAACAATAGAATAAATATTATGCATCTGTAGCTCAGCTGGATAGAGCAGTGCCCTTCTTACTTTTGTTGAGGGTGACACAAAACAGGTGCTTGCACATAGTTTTGTGCACACGAGGCAAAACCGCCAAGCGTAGCGATGGCAGGCAAAGGGAGTAGACCTTTGCGTTACACAATTTAATAGAATAAATAATATGCATCTGTAGCTCAGCTGGATAGAGCAGTGCCCTTCTAAGGCAAAGGTCGTGAGTTCGAATCTCGCCAGATGCACCAAATTAAAATGCATCCAATTATGGATGCTTTTTTATTTGTCACGATACAATATTTTTATAACACAAAATATTTGGCGGAGAAGACAGGATTTGAACCTGCGGTGGTTTTACCCACACTCGTTTTCGAGACGAGCACCTTAAACCGCTCAGACACTTCTCCAATACGATACTTTGTTAAGTATAGTGTAAACAACAAAAAAAGTAAACATTTTTGTTTACTTTTTATTCTCTACCAACAAGATAATCTATTGTGACATCAAAAAAGTCTGCAATCTTTATTAGCATTTCAATGTTAGGTTCAATTCTTCCTAATTCATATTTGGAAACTTTCGTTTGAATAATACCTAATTCATTTGCTAATTCTTGTTGCGTTAAACCTTCCTTTTCTCTTAAACTTTTAAATCTTTTTGCAAAAATCATATAGCAAATTATATAATAATAATTAAATATTCACAAATTGGTTAGCCAAAATTTGGCTAACCATACAAATTTGCTTGACTATTACTCTTTGTATCATATATACTATGTTTAGCCTAAAATTGGCTAAAGGAGATTAATTATGAATAAACAAGAAAAATGTTGTGACAATTGCAAATATTATTTAAGGCATTATGTTAAGTCCGATAGATATATACATGATGTAAATTGTGGACACTGCACATTCAATCGCAAATTTTTGAATAAAAGACTTTTGCCCGATTCCATTTGTGAAATCTGGCAAAAAGACGATAAGCAAATAATTCGCAAAAAAAATCTTAAAGAATATATAGAAAACATTAGCAATAAACTTGACGAATTTAGTGAGATTTTAAAGGTAAAAGATAAATGAGCTTTTTTATATTTGACTTTAAGCCGTATTTTTGATAGAATGCAAGCATGGAAAAAATTAAAACTACTCCCGTAAAAGGGACATATGACCTATTGCCAATTGACTGCGAGCTTAGGCAAAATACAATAAACACAATTTTAAAAGTTTTTAAAAGAAACGGCTTTTTGCAAGTTTCTACCCCAATTTTAGAAAATATTTCTTTATTGACATTGGGAGACTCGGGCGACAATCAAAAAATGATGTTTAAAACTGTTAAACGCGGAGCTAAATTAGATTTAACAAAACCAAACCTAACAGAAGCTGATATTGTGGAAGAAGGTTTACGTTATGATTTAACTGTTCCTCTTAGCCGTATGTACGCTGGAAATCGTGAAAAGTTACCTTTCCCGTTTAAGTCTATTCAAATTGGCGAAAGCTTTAGAGCTGAAAAACCTCAACTTGGTCGCGACCGTCAATTTACACAATGTGACATTGACCTTTGGGGCGACGCAACAAATTTGGCTGAAATTGAAATTATTTTAACAGATTTTGAAGTTTACTCAGAAATTGGTTTAGAAGCTGTTTGTGTTCATATTAGCGATAGAAAAATTTTAACAGCTATGATTTTAAATGCTGGCTTTGAAGAAAGTGAAATTAACAGCATTTGTGTTACCATTGATAAATTGGATAAAATTTTTATTGACGGAGTTAAAAAAGAACTTTTAGCAAAAGAGTTTAATGAAAGCAAGGTTGATAAACTTTTGGCAGCCATTAACGATTTGAAACAAAATGGAATAGACAATGCCAAATTATATGGAGTTAAGGAAGAAACAATTAACAATCTTAAAGAAATTATTGAAGTTGTTAACAAATTTGCTCCACAAAATTATAATGCAATTTTTGATATTGCCATTGTTCGCGGTCAAGGCTATTATACAGATACAGTATTTGAATTTTATGATAAAAAGCAAGTTTTTAAAGGTGCCATTGGTGGGGGTGGCCGTTATGACAAAATGTTAGAAAAATATTTAGGTCAAAATGTTCCTGCCGTTGGTTGCGGACTTGGACTTGTTCCAATTTTGCTTTTACTTAAAAACAGCAATGCTAAAAAAACTAGAAAGAAAATTGCTCTTGTTTATTATCAAGACACAGCAAAGACAGCATTACTTACTAAAAAATATGAATTAATGAAAGAATATGATGTGTCAACATTTAAATTCCCTAAAAACTTTAAAGACTTTATTTTGCGTTTAAAAAACAACAATTTTGATGGGCT
>CAMUJQ010000004.1 GCA_947089305.1 uncultured Clostridia bacterium | reverse complement strand
TAAAGATGAACTTTCAATAAATAATTTTTTTGATATATTATCGCTAAGCATTAACGAACTTAATTTTAACCTTGCGCCAGTTTTATCTCATGCAGTATTTATTGGAGATGCCTTTGAAAGTTATTTTGCAAACCGCGAATATTTGTTTATTTGTGGTGCCTGTGAAAAAGCCTTTCCGCGTATTAAAAAAGATGTTGGGTTAATTGTTGATGATGAAATAATAAAATTAAACTTAACAAACTCACTTTCTCCAAGTGTAAGTGAAGTTAATGAACGTTATTTAAATAGAGCTTATGAGCTTCTATATTTTACAAAAAACTTATGCATAAGTTATAGTTTGCTTAAAAATGGTGAAAAAACTCGCCCAAGCTTTTTTGTTGAATTATTAAAAAAACTTAATAATTCATTTAAGGCAATATCTGAAGATGATATTGAATTGATTAACTATAAAGAGGCTTATAACTATGCACTTAAAGGTTATAATGACGCCATTAAAGGTAAAATATGTTCTAATCCTGAACTTGTTGCTAGCTTAGTTAAACTTTTTGATATAGATAAAATTAAACCACAACAAGATGAATTAAATGTTAACGAAGATTATTTAGAACTTGTATTCAACAATAACTCAATTTCAATTTCTCAGATTGAAACTTATGCAACTTGTCCTTATAAACACTTTTTAAGGCATGCTTTAAAACTAAGAAAGCAAGAGAAAAGCGAAATTGGTAGTTTAGATGCAGGAAATATAATTCACAGATTTGTTGAATTGTTTTTATCGAACATTAATATTTTAAAAGTAAAAGATAATCTTAAAACTTATGCGCAGAATTTAATGAAAAAAGTTTTAAGTGAAAAACAATTTAGCGATGTTAGTCTTGTTAAAATTAATGAGCCAATAATTAATTTATTAATAAAAGAAAGCGAAAAAATAGCAATAACGCTTTTAACACATTTAGAAAATTCAAATTTTAAACCAGTAAGTTTTGAAAAGAAATTTGGATGCGAAACAAATATAAAAATTAATGATTTAAGTTTAATAGGAAAACTTGATAGAATTGATGAATTTGAAAACGCTGTTCGAGTGATAGATTACAAAACAGGTGGAGGAACAACTTTTAACTACAGTGAAATTTTTTATGGAACTAAAATACAGCTTCCAATTTATTCTTATATTTTAAGAGAAGAAGGAAAAAGTGTTGTTGGAATGTTTTATTTATTAATAAGAAATAAATTTAATGGAAAAGAAATTCCTAGGCTTAATGGCGTTGTGTTAAATAATCTTGAAGTAATTAAAAATATGGACAAGAATATTGAAGCGGGCAAAAATAGTGAATTAATAGAAATTAGATTAAATGCAGATTATTCTATTGATAGTAAAAATAAAAATAGTTTTGTATCTTTTAAAGAAATGAACACACTAATAGAAAGTTCAGTTACGCTTGCTTCTAATATTATTGACGAAATTAAAAGCGGAAACAATTTGCCTAGTGTGTTAAATAGTGGAATTAATCCGTGTGAAAATTGTGAGTATAGAAGTTTAAGCAAATGTAAAAATGCAATATTTAGAAAAATGAAAACTATATCAAAAGAGGATTTTTACAATAGATTTGAGGAGGACAAAGATGAGTTATAATCCAACTGAAAACCAAAAATCTATTATTGAAGAAAAGAATAAAGGTATAATTGTGTCAGCTAGTGCTGGGAGTGGCAAAACTAGTACGATGATTGCACGAATAACAAATTTAATAGAATCTAATTTAGTAAAACCAGATAGATTACTTGTTTTAACTTTTACAAATGCGGCAGCAAGCGATATGCGAGAAAAACTTATTGCAAACTTAGAAAAATCCGTTAAAAGTAAAAAGATTAAATTTGATACAATCTTTGAAATAGTTAACTCTAATATTTCAACCATTGACTCATTTTGTCAGATGCTTGTTAGAAAATATTGTTATGAAGTGGGAATTGATCCTAATTTTAGTGTAATAGATGAAACAGCTAAAAGTTTGTTAATGGAAAATGCCTTTAGTAATCTTGTAGTTAAACTTTGGTTAAAAAAAGATCCTGTTATTTTAAGTTTAATAAATACTTTTAGTGAAAACAGGCGTATTGACGATTTAAAAAATGTTGTGTTTAATTTATATAATAATTTTTGTGTACTTGAAAAATACCAAGACATTTTAACTTTAACAAAACAAAGTTTTGATAAAGATTTAACTAAGAATTTAGCTGCAAATTATTATATTAATTATGTTCAAGAAGTTGTGAGTGAAACTTTAAATAAAATTAATGAAATTGAAAAAAATATTTCTAGCGAAGAAAACTTAAATTATATTTCTTTAATTAAACAAGTTGTAGCTAGTTTAAATGTGGATAATTATTTAAAATTATGTGAAGCATGTAAAATATTTAGCAAACCTAAAAAACCAATTTTTAGAAAAGATGAATTTAAAAAAGCAGAAAGCGAATTTATAAAAAACGAATTAAATGATTATTTAGAGGAAATTCAAACTATTGTAGATTTGCTAAAAGACAATATTAGTTATAGTGATGAAATTTTAGAAATTGCACTTAAAAATTCAGTAAACATTTTTACATTAACTGAAAGTTTTAGAAAGGAATATTTAGAATTAAAACTTAGTAGATACGCGCTTGATTTTAGTGATATTGAAGAATTGGCATTCAAAATTTTAAATAATAAAAAAATTCAAAAAGAAGTTATTTCAAATTTTGATTATGTTTTTATCGATGAATATCAAGATGTAAATTTAATGCAAGCTAAACTAATTGAAAATGTATCAGGTCAAGATATATTTGCGGTAGGAGATGCAAAACAAAGTATTTATGGCTTTAGATTAACAAGTCCTGAAATTTTCATGGCCAATTTTAATGTTGCATTAAATAAAAATAGTAAAATAAAAGCTAAAATATTAACTGAAAATTTTAGAAGTACAAATTCAATTTTAAGGTTTGTAAACTTTGTTTTTGAAAAAATTATGACAGAAAAAACTTCAGGTATGCTTTATGATGATAATGCTAAATTTACTTTAACAGATAACAATGAAAATTCTAAATGCAATGTTAATGTTATTATATTAAAGAAAAACAATGAAAAAGCTAAGTTGCCTAAATATTATAGTGTTAAGGACGCTGTGAATGAAACTAATTCAAGTGAAAGACAAGCGACAATTATTGCAAACATAATAAATGATAGTTTAATTGCGGGTTATAAAGAAAAAGATATTGTTTTACTTTGTAGAAGTAAATCTAAAACAGTGTTAGAAATATATAAAAAACTTCTTGAAATAGGTTTTAATGTAAATGTAAATTTTGATTTTGATATTAAAGAAACTTATGAAACTTCACTAATTAATAATTTTCTTTATTTAATAAACAATTATAAAAATGATGTTTATTTATACTCAGTTTTAACTGATCTTTATAACTTAAGTGCAAATGATTTAACAATTGTAAGAACCTTGAATCGTGATAGTAAGTTTTTCTATGAAGCAGTAGAAAAATTTATTAATAATTATTTAAATTCTGGTGAAACCACATTAAATGAAATAGCTAAAAAATTAAATAAGCTTTATGTTGATTTATCAAATTTAAATTTGTTTAGTCAAAATAATAATGTATATAATGTTGCTAAAAAAATTATTGAAGACTTCGATATAAGGGCGCGTTTAAGTAGTGAGCAATTTGCAAATTTAAATAACATAAGTAAATTTTTAAGTGAACTTAAAAAACTAGAAATGAGTGTTAGTGAATATTCAAATTTAACTCTTAACACGAGTTATAAAGTAAAGGCAGATAATGCTTCAAGTGATAGCATAAGTTTAACAACCATTCACGCATCAAAAGGCTTAGAATATAAAGTTGTTATTTTAGTTGATGCTGGAAAAATGTTTAATTATAACGATTTAAAAAACAAAATTATTATTGATAATAATCTAGGCATCACATCTCCGGGCATTGATTACATGAACGAAACAGTGGTTGACACGCTTCCAAAAATTTCTGCTATTAATTTAAAAAATAAAAAATTATTTAGTGATGAATTAAGGCTTTTGTATGTTGCTTTAACAAGAGCCGAAAAAGAACTTTTTATTGTAGGCGAGCAAACTTTAAAAAATTATGTGGCAAGCGAATTTAAAATTAAAAAGTGTAATAATTATTTATCTTTAATTCTAGCTAGTTTAAATGAAAGTAAATTTAATGAATTAAAAAACAATGGAAGAACTCAATTATTATATAAACAAAATCCTTTTGCAAATTTTGTGTATATAGATACTATTGAAAATAATGTTAAGTTACAAGCTTTTATTTTACCAAAAAGTAATTTAGAATTAATTGAAAAGTATAGGCCTTTGCTTGACGAACCTAAAAAGCAAGAAACAAAGCAAGTTTTAAAAAATACAGTTACAAGAATTCTTGAAGATGAAAACAGTAAAAAATATTTTGAATCGTTAAGCTATGGGGAAGAGGAAAAACTAGAGGCAATTTTACAAGGCAATGCTTATCACAAATTTTTTGAATTGTTTAATGTTAAAGCAAAAGATTTAAGCAAAGAAGCAACGCGTGTATTAAACCTATTAAAAAAAGATGAGCAAAGTTTAATTGATGAAAAGTGTTTAAATGCCTTTCTTAAATCTGATTTAATTGAACTTATGAAAAAAGGTGAAGTTTTAAAAGAACAAAAATTTGTTTATAAAGCTGTTGCAAAAAATTTGGGGCTAAGCGGAGAAGATGAAATTTTATTACAAGGAATAATGGACTGTTTAATTGTTGAAGAGGATGGAATAACAATCGTTGATTATAAAACTTCACATGCAAATAAAAACGCTTTAATAAAGCGATATGGGGCACAACTTAAACTTTATGGTCTTGCTTGTAGTCAAATTTTACATAAAAAAGTTAAAAAAATTTATTTATATGCCATTTTTGATGCTAATTTAATTGAAGTTTTTGAGTAATTGTGTTATAATTTGGGAAACTAAGTATATTTAAAATTATATAGAGGTGGCAAATATGAACTTCTTTAAACCAGTTTATGACGGTATAATGAATGTATTTAACTTTATTAAGGATTCTGCAGGCATAGATTTCTATGCTTTTATTGCTCTTGCAATTGTAGCAGTAAGTGTTATTGCAGGCGTATTAATGGTAATTTTATGTCAACAAGCAAAAACTGCTAGAAGACTTGTAAAGATTAATAATTTTTTACTTAAAAATAAAAAGGAAAAAGATCCTAACTTTTTTGACAAGTTCATCAAACTTGTTACAAAAGGTAATAACAGAGTAGTAGTTGCATGGCAAGGCTATGTTTTCCAAAATGGAAAAAAAGTATCTGACGTATTTAAAGATAATAGACTTTATAGTGGCTATACTGAACGTAGTAATTTTGTTTCATATATTGGATATGTTGCGGCTTTCTTATTATTTATAATGTCTGTTGGCACTTTAAGTTCAAGTACAATTGTGCTTTTAGCATTATATCAAGCTAGTGCTTTTCCAGTAATTATTTTACTTGTTGTATTTATTTATTCTTGCTTTTTCAATATTTCTAAAAAAGCAACACAAAATAAATTAGTTGAATATTCTCAAGCGTTATGCGAAAGTGTAGATATTTTCTTTGTTGATGAAAAAGAAAATTTAGCAAAAGCAAAAAGTGAAATGTTAAAGAAAATGGTTGATTTTGCCGATGCTGAAGTTCTTATTGAAGAGGAAGAAGAAGATTATCGTCCAGATAGATATCTTGAAGATAGTGCAACACTTGAAAAACAACGTGCTTTAATTCGCGCTCAATTTGATAAAGAAATTAGAGAACTTAAAGATAAGGGTAATCAGTTAGAAGAAGATATTAGAAAGAATAGAGAAGAACTCTTAGAAGTTAGAAATCAAATAAAAGAAACTGATGATAAAACAGTTATAACAAGTTTAAAACAACAAGAAGATAGTCAATTAAAGCTTATTTCAGCTCTTGAAAAACTTAAAGGGGCTCAACAAAAACAATATATTGAAGTTGAAGCTAAATTGCAAACTGAATTAAAAAGAATTGATGAAACTTTAAATGAACGCAGAAAAAGTGCTGAAGAAAAAATGAAAAAAGAACTTGATGAATTTGCTGATAATCTTATAAGTGAAAAACAAAAACAAATTGGTGCTGAATTAAATTCTACTTCTAAAGTTGAAACAGTTAAGGATGATACTAGCACAGTAGCTCCCGCTCAAGAAATAAAGTCGAATGGAAAAAAGAATATTAATCAAGCTTTAAGCGAACTTTTGAATGCAATGAACAAATATACTGATGAAGATAAAAAATAATTTAAAAGCACTTTTATTAAGTGCTTTTTATTTTGAATTTAATGCATTAAGTGATATAATGCATACATGAATTGGATTAAAAAGTCAAAATTACCGCTTAAAATTGGTTTGGTTTTTGGTGGCGGTGGGGCTCGAGGATTTGGCCATATCGGTGTTATAAAAGCTTTAGAAGAGGAAGGAATTAAAGCTGATTTTGTTTGTGGAACTAGTATAGGAAGTTTAATTGCTGCGGCATATGCAAGTGGGGCAACAATTGATGAACTGATGGAACTTGCAAGTGATATTAAACAAAAAGATATACGACCAAATAAAATTCTTCCAACTCCTTCAAGTGCTAAAGGCGTTGAAGCCCTTTGTTTAAAAGCAATTAAAGGCGATAAAATGTTTAGTGAATTAAACATTCCTTTTGCATGTGTTGCAGTGGATATTAATAATGGACAAGAAGTTGTTTTTGAAAGTGGCTTTGTTGCAAAATGTGTTTCAGCCTCTTGTTGTTTACCTGGTATATTTGAACCCGTTGAAATTGATGGACACTATTATGTGGATGGAGGATTGTTGAATACAATTCCAACAGATGTTGCTTTTAAAAAACATTGTGATGTTATTATTTCAGTTGATATTAATTCCACTCGTGGGTCTGGAAGTAAAACAACAAAATTGTTTGATGTTTTAGGCGCAACGATAAGTATTATGGGTACAACAAATGCTAACTTAAGTTATAAATATGCAGATGTGGTAATCAAACCAAATTTGGAGCGCTTTTCAGGAATGAAATTTGATTCTACTTATAGTAGTGAAATGATAGAAGAAGGCTATGCTGCTGCAAAAGAAGCTATTCCTGAAATTAAAAAAATTATTAAAGAAAATAAACCTAAAGCGTATAGAATGAAACAAGAAATAAAGCAGAAGAAAAAAGAACTAAATAAACAAATTAAAGAATATTGGGATTATCGCGCAAATAATTATTAAAAAGAGAATTAGTTGTGGCATCAAGTAAAAATAAAAAAGTTATTAAAAAAAATATTAAACAGGCAACAAGACATAAAAGTTTTCTTGTTGTAGTTTTAGTGTATCTAGTTATTGCTGCATTAATGTTTGGTATTATATTTTTATTTGGTGATAAACTTGTTAATAAGCTAAATAAAAATAAAGAATATGGTGACATTGATTTTAGTGTTGGCTTAAGTATGGATGTTATTGATGTAGGGCAAGGTGAAGCGATATTTATAGATTTGCCAGATGGCAAATGTATGTTAATTGATAGTGGAGATAGAACCTCTTCCACAACAAAAAAGTTTAAAGATTATATTGAAAATAAGTTTAAAAATAGGGACAAAGTTTTAGATTATTGTATGCTTACGCACCCAGATCAAGATCATGGTGGTAATATGGCATGGGTGTTTGATTATTTTGAAGTGAAAGTTGCTTATAGACCAAATGTTTTTTGTAGCACAGTTGAACCTGTAATTGGTTCGGCAAGAGATATTACAGACAAGATTTTCTTTACTGAATATGTTGAAAAAATGTTAGCAGAAGAAAATTGTGAAATTATTATAAATTCAGTTGACTGCGATGATATTGTTGGAGAAAACTATAAATTTACATTTTATAGTCCTAATAAATCAAAATATACAGCAAACAATAATTATAGTCCAATTATGGTTTTAGAATATTTTGGTCAAAAAATTTGTTTAACTGGAGATGCTGAAGAATTGGCAGAAAAAGAAGTATTAGAAACAATTCCAGCATGTCAAGTTTTAAGTGCAGGCCATCATGGCTCAAATAGCTCAACTAATGATAAATTTTTAAATGCCATAAAACCTAAATATGTGCTTGTAAGTGTAGGAGTAGGTAATAGGTTTGGGCATCCTGGAGATGAATTTCTAAAACGTGTTGCAGCATGTGCATCTGTAGAAAAAGTTTTGTATACTAGTGAAATAGGAACAATTTCTATGTTCATAAATGAAGAACTTGCAGGTAAAGATATAATATATTTTGCTGGCATGGATCCAATAAAAATAACAATAGTTTCAATATATATTGGAGCATATTCGATTTTAGGTGGAGTATTCATAATAAATATCTTTATTCTTAATGTTTCCTCTAAAAACAAAAAGAGGAGGAAAAAGAGTTAAATGTGAGTTGTATTTGTTGCTTTAAAATAAATTATGTCAAAAACGCAAGTGTTAAGGCAGAAAAAAAACATAAAGAAAAAATAGTTGATTAAAACAAAAGATTAGTGATAGACTTGTTATGAGGGGATTATCGAGTGAAAAAAAATATAATACTTTTGTGTTTAATTGATGATTTGGCTCGCAAACTTGCACAGGAAGTTTCTAGTGAGTTTAATATAAGTTTTTTTGACCTTACGAAAACGTTTAAGGAAAATAAAATTAATTCTAAAGCAGATTTAAATAAAAGCATTAAAGATTCTTTTGTTGCTAAAATATCTACAGATCAATTAAATGTAATGAAAGCTGTAAAAAATGCAATTTTTGTTTCTAATAATTTTAATTTGTTATCTGAAAAGTTTTTAGATGATTTAAAAAGTTTATGCATAGTTGTTTATATGAAAGTTAATAAAGAAGATTACTTGGAATATAAATGGACTGAGAATATAAATAAAAAAGAAAAATTTAAAGTTGAAACAAAAGTTTTTGATTTCAGACAACTTGCATATAGTAGTTGTGTAGATATTGTTTTAGACGCTAGTAAAAATATTAAAACTTTATCAAGAAAACTTATAAAATATATGGAGAGTTTATGATCATAAATAAAACAATAAACACAATTAGAGGTTTGGCGCTAGATGAAATTGCTGAGGCAAATTCAGGGCATCCGGGCATTGCACTTGGTGCAGCACCAATAGTTTTTTCAGTATATAAAAACATGGTGTATAATCCCTCAGATAATAAAGCGCCTCTTCGCGATAGATTTGTTTTAAGTGCAGGACACGGAAGCAGTATGCTTTATGCAGTGTTAAGTTTGCTTACAAATAAAATTAACTATAATGAGCTAAAAGCATTTAGAAAACTCGGCAGTATTTTTTCAGGGCATCCTGAACTTGATTTGCCGTTTATTGATGCAGCAACTGGCCCACTTGGACAAGGTGTAGCAATGGCTGTTGGTATGGCGCTAGCTGAAAAGAAAGCATATTTTAATGCTGGAATAGACAAAGGTAATTATACTTATTGTTTAGCTGGCGATGGTTGTTTGATGGAGGGCGTTGCGATTGAAGCTCTTGATCTTGCTATTACATTAAATTTGAATAAATTTATTTTACTTTACGATAACAATAATATAACAATTGAAGGGGCTGCAACTTTAGCACAACAAATTGATCCTGCTAAAGTGTTTAGTGCAAAGGGCTTTAATGTAATTGTTGTTAAAGATGGGAATAATGAAAAATTAATTTCTAAAGCAATATTAAAAGCAAAAAAGAGTGACAAACCAAGTGTAATTATTTGCAATACCATTATTGGTTATGGAAGTAACAAGGTTGGTTTATGTGGTGTTCATGGAACTCCATTTAGTAAAAGTGAAGTTATTGAAATTAAAAAGAACTTAGGGCTCTCTACTCAAGAATTTTTTGTTGATAGCGATGTTTTGGAATATTGTAACGAACTTAAAGCATTTAAGCAAGCTGAATATAATAGAAGGGAAGAAAGTAATTTAAAAATAGAAGATTTAAATTTAAAGCGTGAAGCAATAACAAAGTTAAACTTAGATTTAAATAAAGAGATGTCCACTCGCGATGCAGGGGGTATAACTTTAAATGCAATTGCTGATAGGTGGCAAAATTATTTTCTTGGAGGCAATGCAGATGTTGCGCCTTCTACGCGTCAATATATTGCTACAGAAAAATTTATTAGTGCAAATGATTTTAGTGGTTCAAACATTCATTTTGGTATACGTGAACATGCAATGGCGGCTATTTGTAATGGAATAAATTTATATGGTGTAAATCGTGCATTTGCTTCAACTTTCTTTAGCTTTTTTGATTATATGAAACCTGCAGTTAGAATGAGTGCGCTTATGAAACAAAACATAATTTATTTGTTTACTTCAGATTCTATTGGAGCAGGGGAAGATGGGCCAACGCACCAACCTATTGAACATTTGGCAACTATTAGAGCAATTCCTAATTTATGCGATTTTAGACCAAGTGATCCTATTGAAACAATGTATTGTTATTTAGAAGCACTTAAACTCAAGGTTCCGTCAGCAATTATATTAACTCGTCAAAAGGTTAAGCCACTTAACTTGAGTAGCGCAAAGCTTGTGTCAAAAGGTGCATATGTTGCGTTTGAACCTAAAAGTGAAATTAAAGGCGTTATTATAACAAGTGGAAGTGAAGTTGCATTAAGTATAAGTGCAGCTAGTTTAATGGATGAAAAAGGTTTTGGTGTTAGAGTTGTAAATATTGTTTCTAGTTATTTGTTTGATAAACTAAGTGAAAGTGAACGAGAAAAAATATTGCCTCAAAAATTAACAAATAGAATTATTGTTGAAGCAGCCAGTGAACTTAGTTTAAGCAAATATGTTGGCATAAACGCAAAAAATGTGTGTGTTAACGAGTTTGGCAAATCTGGAAAAGGAGAAGACCTATTTAAACTTTTTGGGTTTACAGAACAAAACATTGCAAGCAAATTTGGAGTTAAGCTATAAAAAAAACAAAACGTAAAAGTTTTGTTTTTATTTATATTTTATTTCAACTAAGGTTAAGCCTTTGCTTGGCATTGTGTTTTGGGTATAAGTACGAGTTTTAAGGCTGAAAATTTGAGGAAGAGAATGTGCATCTAATTTGCCCGTGCCAATATCAATTAAAGTTCCCACAATAATGCGCACCATGTGTTGTAAGAAACCATTGCCTGTTATATAAAAATTGAGTTTTTCAAAAGTAAGTCCGTTTTGACGAATTTTTTTGTGTTCAACTTTAAATTTATATATTGTGCGAACTTTATTTTCTTTTTCACAATCTGCAGCGCAAAAAGCACTAAAATCGTGAGTTCCTAAAAATTGTTTTGAGGCTCGCTTGATTTTTTTTATATCTAGTTTTTGATAACATAGTGCACTAAATTGACCTTCAATAGGGTATAAGGTTTGAGCAAGCATTAGGCTGTATAGATAAGTTTTTTCTTTAACATTGCTGTTTGCCCTAAAATTTAATGGGGCAATTTCAATAAGTTTTACACGAATGTCGTCATCTAACATTCTGTTAAATTTATATTTTAAAGTGTTTAAATTAAAAGTTTTGTCGCTTTCAAAACTTGCGACTTGATTTAGCGCGCTAACACCTCTATCTGTTCTGCTAGCATAAATAACTTTAACATTACCAAAAAGTTTATTTACAACAGCTTCAAAACAACCCGCCACCGTTTTTAATTGCTTTTGGCGTTCTAAACCATAAAAGTTTGTGCCTGCATATGTAAATGTTATTTTGTATACCACCTGTAACATGCCCCTTTTAAATATAATGTGCTAGAAAGAGTTTTTGCATTTATTATTAAATATCTAAATAATAAAATTAATACTTCACTTAAATTTTGTATTTTGGTTTTTAATTTTGAGCCTTTGTAACTAATTCCTAAGTTTTTTTGCCAACGCATTGCATTTTTTGCTACTATGCTTCCGCTTTCCAAACTTAGTAAACTTGTAACCATAATTAGTTGAATTTTTGAAACAAACTTTTTGAAAAACTTAAACGGAACAAGTTTTATTGGAAAAGCATTAATCATTTGATAAGGAGAAGTAGTTAAAGTTAAAATTGGTACAAATACGTTAATTAAAGTTAATCTTAAAAATATTTTAGTCCCTTCAATCCAATTAATTGTAAGGCCATTTAAAACTAATATAAAAACAGCAAAAATCCAAAGACCTAAAGTTGGTTTAATAAGTTTAAGCGGATTAGTTAAACTCAATGCCACAACAAGTAAATAAAAGGAACCTAAGACGATAAAATGCCACCAATCTTTTGCCAAAAAGCTTAAAAAAATAAATGCAATTGTAATTAAAATTTTAATTAGTGCAGGAGTTTTATGTATTATTGTGTTTTTATAAATATATTTTCCTAAAGTTACATTTTTTTCAATATATAAATTTTTTTCTTTTTTGTTAATTTCAATGATGTTGCTAGAATATAACTTTGCAGCTTCTAAATTGTGTTCAACAATAATTAAAGCGTTGTTATTGTTTGTAAAAGTCTTTAAAAGGTTAAAAACAATTTTTAAACTTTTTGCACTTAAGTTTGAAAAAATTTCATCTAAGATTAAAATTTTAGGCTTGGTTAATAATATTTCACATAAAGCTAAAATTCGTTTTTCACCTGTAGATAAATTTGTAACTAAATAATCTAGTTTATCAAGTAAATTTGCTTTTTTTAAAATATCGTTGTAAAGTGGGTTAGTTTGCACTTTTTCTAATTCATCTTTAACAGTGTTTTTTAGTAAATAATTTTCAGCATCTTGAAAAAGTATTTTTATATCTTTTGGGGATAAGTTATTTTCAAAATTAATTTTTCCATCAAATTTCTCAAAACCTGCTATTGCATTAATTAATAAAGTTTTTCCAGTTCCGCTGTCTCCCGTTAGAACTAAACATTCTCCTTCATTTAAACTAAAATTAACACCAGCAGTAAGAGGATGTTTTTTTATTAAGGGTTTAAAATTTACTAATTCTAAAAGTTTTACATTTGTTAGGTTATTTTTGTAAAGTGGAGAATACTCAAAAACTTCATCATTGTTTGATAAATTAATTATTTTTTTAAAAATAGGACAATCAAAGAAACAACTTTCATTAGTTATAAAAAGTAGGCTAGAATGTTGCATTTTAACATACTCAATAATTTTATTAAAAGTTTTTTCTTTTAAGAAAGAGTCTAATGCTGAAAGCGCTTCATCTAAAATAAGAAGTTTTGCATTGCAAAGAAGAGAACTTGCAATAGCCACAAGTTGCTTTTCGCCCCCGCTTAAAGAAGAAATATTGCATTTTCTTAGTTGTTCAATGTCAAAAAATCGTAAAATTCTTTCTATATTATCTAAAGCAACTTTGCGTTTAATTCCTTGTTCAATTTGGGGCATAAGTAATTCATCTTCAACAAACCCACTCACAAAGTTTTCTTTTGCACTTGCTGAAACATAACTAATAATTTTAAATAGCTCTGTGTTTTGTGTTAGTGGAGTTCCTTCAATTAAAAGTTCTCCACTGTTAACGGGAATTTCTCCAATCAATGCTTTAACCAAACTTGTTTTACCACTGCCATTTTCTCCACGCAATAAAACAAACTCTTCACTAGAAATTTCAAAATTTAAGTTTCTAAATAAAAAGTTGTCGTTAAATGCTATATTTAAGTCTTTAACAGTAATAATTTCCACAAAGGCATTTTAACATATTTGACTATTTTAATCAAATTAAATATACTTTAATTATATTCAAAAAAGTGCTTTAGCCTTAAAAGGAAATTAAAAATATGGAAAAACGCACAATAGATGGAAATACTGCTGCAAGCATTGCAGCTTATCAATTAAGTGAAGTTGCTTTAATTTATCCAATAACACCAAGTTCAACAATGGCAGAACAAGTTGATGAATTTAGCGCGAATGGAAAAACTAATATATTTGGTGAGCGCGTAACAGTTAGAGAACTTCAAAGTGAAGCAGGTGCAGCAGGGGCTCTTCACGGGGCAAGTGTTGCAGGGAGTTTGGCTGTAACTTTTACAGCCAGTCAAGGGCTTCTTTTAATGATTCCTAATTTATATAAAATGGCAGGAGAAGGCTTGCCAATTGTTTTGCATGTAGCAGCAAGAACAGTTGCAACTCATGCACTTAATATTTTTTCAGAACATAGTGATATATATGCAGTTAGACAAACTGGAGCATTAATGTTTGCTTCTTCAACTGTGCAAGAATGCTATGATATGGCTGTTATCGCGCACTTGGCGGCACTTGAATGCAGTTTGCCTGTTGTTCATTTTTTTGATGGATTTAGAACAAGTCATGAAACAAAACAAATAGAGGTTTTAACCGATGAAGAAGTTAAAACTCTTTTTAACTTTGAAAAACTTGCAGAATTTAGAAACCGAGCAATAAATAGTCAACATCCATATTGTTCAGGTACAGCACAAAATCCTGATATTTATTTTCAAAATAGAGAGGCGTGTAATACTCTTTATATAAATGCCCCACAAATAATTGAAGATATTTTTGATAGATTTTATAAACTAACGGGTAGACGTTATAGTTTCTATAATTTGCGTGGCAACTTAAAGGCTAAAAAAGCTGTTATTTCTATGTGTAGTGCAAGCCAAACTATGTCTAATGTTTGTGAAAAAGAAAAGGCACTTAGTATAGATGTAAAAGTTTATCGCCCTTTTGTAGAAAGTAAATTTATAGATTGTTTACCTAAGTCTGTTAAAACAATAGCAGTGTTAGATAAAACAAAAGAGGCAGGTGCACTTGGAGAACCACTTTACACTGAAGTTTGTTGCGCGCTTAGAAATAAAGGCTTAACAATAGTATGTGGAAGATATGGGTTAGGAGGAAAAGATTTTAACCCAAGTGATGCAAAAGCCGTGTTAGACAATTTAAATTTAAAACAACCAAAAAATAATTTTACAGTTTCAATTGAAGATGATATTACAAACTTAAATTTACCTAAAACAAATTATAAATTAAATACTCATTTTTATGAGGCAATGTTTTATGGACTTGGAAGTGATGGAACAGTATCAGCGAACAAAAATAGTATTAAAATTATAGGCGATTACACTAATAAACATATCCAAGCGTTTTTTGAGTATGATAGCAAAAAAAGTGGGAGTATAACAGTTAGTCATTTGCGCTTTGCTGATAACTATTTTGAAGCACCTTATGTTATAACAAAAGCACAATTTATCGCTTGTCATAATGATGCATTTGTACATAAAATTGACATGGCAAAAAATTTAACTGATGGAGCAACTTTTCTTTTAAACACAAGTGAAACTGTTGATACCATAGATAAATTTTTGCCTGCAAAATTTAAACAAACATTAAAAGATAGAAAAGCAAAACTATATTTAATAGATGCCTTTAAAATTGCAGATGAAATTGGACTTGGAAGTCGCATAAACACAGTTATGCAAAGTGCTTTCTTTAAAATTACTGGGATTATAGATTATGAGTTAGCTAAAAAAGCAATGGCAGACTATGCAACTAAAACTTATGGAAAAAAAGGTAAAGAAGTTGTTGAAAAAAATATTGTAGCAATAAATTCAGCTGAGACAAATATTATTGAGGTTGATGTTAATTTATTAACTGATGTAGATAAAACTTATAGTGAAGAAAAGGATACTTATTACAAGGAATTTATTAAGCCTATTTTAGAGCGAAACGGAGACGAATTAAAAGTATCAAGTTTCAATAAATTTGGGGTTGTCGCAACGGGAACAACGGCACTAGAAAAACGTAATGTGGCAGAGCATTTGCCTTGTTACATTAGTGAAAATTGCATTCAATGTAACCAGTGTGCTTTTGTTTGTCCGCATGCTTGTATACGTCCCGTTTTAACAACAGAAGCTGAAACTAAAAAAGCACCAAAAACTTATGAGGCTAAAAAAGCACTTCAACTAAATGGGCTTGATTATAGAATTCAAATTTCTCCAAAAGATTGCACAGGTTGCGGAAGCTGTGCTGCTGTGTGTCCAGCAAAAAATAAAGCGCTTGTGATGACTAAAAAAGAAGATATTTTAGTTGAAGAATTAGATAATTTTAATTTTGCAAAAAATATTAAGGAAAAGCAAATTGACTTACCTCTTAATGTTAAAACAAGTCAATTTAAAAAACCTTTATTTGAATATTCAGGTGCATGCGCCGGCTGTGGTGAAACACCTTATATTAAACTTTTAACTCAACTTTGCGGTAAAAACATGATTATTGCAAACGCAACAGGTTGCTCAAGTATTTATGGCGCAAATTCTCCTAGCTGCCCATATTCTAAAGATGAAAATGGAAACGGCCCAGCATGGAGTAATAGCCTTTTTGAAGATAATGCTGAATATGGTTACGGCATGTATTTAGCTTATAAAAATAGAAGAAATAAAATAAAAACTTTATTAATTGAGTTAACAAAAAAACTTAAAGGTAGTGAAAAAGCAATTGTTAATAAATTTTTAAACAATTTTGAAGAATTAGATTACACTCGTGAACATAAACAAGAAATAATTAAAATTGCAAAAAAATTTAAAGTAAAAGAAATTGTTGTTAATAGTGATGCACTAGTAAAACAAATTATTTGGTTAATTGGTGGCGATGGCTGGGCATACGACATTGGCTTTGGGGGACTAGACCATGTTATGGCTAGTGGCGAAAATATAAAGGTTCTTGTTCTTGATACTGAAGTTTACTCAAATACAGGGGGGCAAGCTAGTAAGGCAACTGAACTTGGAGCAGTTGCAAAATTTGCAGCAAGTGGAAAACAAACTCCTAAAAAGCGACTTGGCGACATGATGTTAACTTATAAAAATGTGTTTGTTGCTGAAGTTGCAATGGGTGCAAGCATGCCTCAAACTTTACAAGCTTTTAATGAAGCAATCAATTATAACGGGCCAGCAATTATAATTGCTTATTCCACATGTATAAATCAAGGTTTTGACTTATCAACAGGTATGAAAGAAATGAAACGCGCTGCCGATGCAGGATATTTAATGCCTTACATTTATAATCCAAGCGCTGACACTAAGTTCAAGTTATTTGCACGCGAGCCGAGTGGAGTTTTGGAAGAGTTTTTAAAGGGCGAAGTTAGATTTAAAACTTTGTTTAATAAAAATCAAAGTGCAGCTAAAGAACTTTGTGAAGAATTAAAAAAAAATATTAATAAAAGATATATTGAACTAAAAGAAAAAGAAGAATTTTTTAATAAATAATAAAAAGCCTTTTTTAAACAAAAAAGGCTTTTTATATTGATTTTTTGGTTATTTTGGTTTATAATATTAATAAGAAAACAAAAGGGGAATAATATAGAGTATGGCACCAAGAAAAAAATTTACAAATGTATCAGCAGAACGCAGAGAAGAGGGAAAAAGAGCTGCTAATGCATCATCAACAAGTCAGCAACAAAAAGGCTCAAAACCTGGTAGACCTGTTGCAAGTGCCAAAGGGGAAGGAGAAGCTGTTGTTAAAGCGAAAAATGCTGACCAAGCTAAAAATTTGAATAAAATAATTAGTGAAAATGGAACTGTGCCAAGTGAAACAGCTACAATTGCATTAAACGCTGGGCAAGCTCAAGCAATGAGAGATGAATTAGTTGCAGCTTATATGAGAAGTGGAGTGATGGAGGATGCTGCAAGAACTATTGTAAGTAAGTTAGATGATACTCAAGTTTCTAAAAGAGTTTCACAATTAAATAAAAATAAAGCTCGTAGACTTGAACCCGTTCAAGAAGGACCTATTCAAGCAAATTCAGCTAGAACGGGAGATGCTGAGGTTGATAGAGTTATAGGAGTTGTTTCTGATGCTTTAGGTAAAAGATTTTCACAAAAAGCAGTGGAAAGCGCTTCTGAAAGTGTAGCAAGTTGTATTGATTACTTATCAGAGAAAATGAATAACGTTCAAGATAAAACTAGCCCAGAATTTTTATGGCTTAATAATGTATATGATCATGTTTCTGAAATTCAAAGAAGTTTATTGGGCTTGGGTCAATTAAGCATAAATGACCGCAGACAAAAAGTTGAAGAAATAAAACAAGTTGTAGATAATATTGCTCCTGCTGTTGCTACTCAAACACAAATTAAAAGAGAACAAGAAAAAGCGAAAAAACAAAGAGCTAAAGAAGCGTCTTCTAATAAAGTTGTGGATGCGGCTAATTTATCTCAATTTGATGCATTGAGTCCAGATTCAATAGATTTAAATTTGGGGTCATCAAAGCAAAATGGTTCAAGGTGGAAAAATACTGTTCCTAAAAGAGAATTGACTGAAGAAGAAAACAATAAAATTGCACAATTAAATAGAAAAATTATTGAAGATAAAGAAGAAGCATTTAAAATAGAAAAACTAGATAGCGTTTATACAAAACATTTGATAGTGTCAAGAAAGCGACTAGAACGCGATCATTTAATAGATAAAATGCATATTTATCTAGCTGCAAGTCAAACTGAATTAGCAGATAAATGTTTTGAACAAAAGAAAACATTAGAATTGGAAATTCAGAAAGCAATGCTTGAATCGCATAAGCAATTTGATGATGAAACAAAAAGATTAGAAGCAGAGTTGTATAGTTTAGATCCTACTAAAAAAAGTAATGCAAGAAAGATTGAGCGCATTAAAGCTAAACTTCATACCATGGCAAAAGATGAAATGGAAGATTGGGAATGGTTAGAAGAAAAAGCCGCATCAACTTTTCCTGATATGTCTGACAATGCAAGAATTGTAAAAGAAGAATGCGGTAAAAGAAGAACTAAATATTCAGGATGGAAGGCTGAAGCAAGACAAGAGAAGGAAACTAACGCAGCTGAAAAACAAATTGCAAAAATAGAAAAACAAATTGAAAAAGCATTAACAACCCAACCTGTAAATTATTATGAAATCAGTTCTTTAATTGACAGACAGAGAAGTATTTATTATGGTTTGATTAATGATGAAGGTTTAAATCAAGAAAGAAGAAATAATTATCAAAATAAAGATATTGCTGCTTTACAACTTGGAAGGAAATTTAAACTAATAGATGAAATAATTAATCCTAATGGCAGATTAAAAAATAGTGGATTGAAGTTAGAAGATATTGACCTTTTAACAACTGAGGAGATTGAAGCTTTAAATATTGATGGCGAATTTGCTGAATGTTATAAAATTGTAACAAATAAAAAAGAATTAGAACAAAGAAGAGCAAATAGAAATAAGACAACACCAGATGTAGAAAGAGCAGCTAAATTTAATGAACTTATTAACGAGTTATGGGCTAACGGTGGTAAACCTGTTCAAACTGAAAATTCACAAGTGGCTGAAAGTGCGGGAAGAGCAAATGATACCAAGGCTGCAAAAAGAGCAGAGAAACTTCAAAAGAAGATTGAAAAAGAAAGAGAAAAGATAGCAAAAGGCAAAGTTAAAAATAACGATGAACTTGTAAAATTATTGCAAGAGCAAGAAAAAGAATATGAGGAAGTTGTAAATGATGAATCAATTTCTCCAATTGAAAGAGCTAATTTTGAAATGCGTAGGAGAAGAGTTAATTCACAAATTCCAGGAACAGATAGATATAGAATTGTTCAAGCTATGGATAACAGCAGTTATCAATCTGAGAAATTAAATAATGCAAGAACAAAGGGTATTGAGTCTCTTTCAGATGAAGATGTAAGAGCAATGTTGAACAATGCAAAGGTTGCTTCAGTGACAGAAACTGCTGGCGTTACCAATGCACAACCAAGTGAAACAGCAAGCCAACCAACTTTAGAAAATATTGAAACAAGCAGACAACTTCTTGAAGATATTATGATAAACCAAATTGGTATAAATCCAAAAATGGCTAAGCAAGCTGTTTCTAATCTTAGTGATGAAGCAGTTGCAAAACAATTAAGTTCATATAAAGTTAAGAAGGCAGATTTAAATCAAACGCAAGTTGTGTTAGATAGAAGAAGTGGAGTAGATAGCGTTGTGGTCGATACAATTCCTTTAGGGGAAGAAACTGTTTCAAATAGAGAATCTAGCATAAAAGCGGCTAGTAGTGGTTTGCAAGAAATTTTAGATTCGAATGAAAATGCACTTTGGAATAAAGAAATAGTTCAAAATGATGGCATGGGTGCAGCTAATTATGAACCTAGCGCAAACGCCAATGAACTAACTCCAATGCAAACATTAAGAAATGGTTTTCACATTCATTTAACCTCTTTAGGTTTGCAAAATGATGAAATTGTGAGAATTATAAATAATTTATCTGACGAACAAATTGTTGAATTGATAAGGCCAACTAAAACTTATGAAGTTCCTGTAAAGGCATTATTAGATGGTTTTGATACAATATTAGAATCGAATGGACAACATCCTATTGATAGAACTAATGTTGATACTGAAAATAATAATATATTTAAAGTTAATGTAATAGATACTGGTAAAGGTATTGATTATACTTATAAATATATTTATACTGATCGTAAAACAGGAGAGGTTATTTCGCGAAGTATTTATTCAGAAATTTCAGATAGATTAAATAATAACGATATAAATTTAAATCAAGGTCCAATTATTAATGGAGATTATTGGACACCTGAAAATGCCGCTCCGGTAGCACAAGTTAATGAGCAAGAGGCGCAACCTAATCGTGTTGGAATTGATATAGATAAGTTGCAAAATGCTATTGCAATAAAAGCTACATCACCAAATTTATCAGATGAGCAAAGAGTTAATGCTGTTACAATTAATAAAAATAAATTAAAAACAGCTTTTGAATCGGCAGCTAAAGTTTATGATAAAGAACTTAATCGTGATGGATCTTATGTAAGCAGTTTAGAAAGTTTAAAACATTTAGATGAAACGGATTTAGATGAATCATTCTATAAAAGTTTTGCAAGTAATATGGCAACTGGAGTAGATTATATAATTAAGAGATTGGCAAAAGGAGATGATTTATCAAAACCTAATTGTGTAACTATTTCTTGTTTAAAACTTATGGTTGAATCTGGAAGTCAAAAATTCTTATCTGTATTTGTTAATGAATTAAAACAACGTGGCTTAGATGCTGATACAGTTCTTGAGGGATTAGGTGTAGCTCAACCTGTTCAAACTAAGGCTGAAGAAGAGGTTGCTAACAAAGTTCTTCAACAAACTGGTGCAGCGGCTCAACATGCAAGTGCACAAGCAACACATGGGGCAGCTCAAACGGCAAATAGCACTCAACCGCCAATTATTAATGGGGAAACAGGGTTGCCAATCACTCAAAATCCTTATGCTCAAACGGCAACAGATATGAAACCTGGACCAATTATTAATGGTGAAAAATTAAGTGAAGAATTAGCTAAAGCGCAAGCTGCAACAGGTTCGCAAGAAAAACAGCAAATAGATGCTGACACAAGTGTTTATGAAGAAGTTGATTTTGATAAAAGGTTTGGAAATATTTTAAATAATGCAATTCCAATTGCATCAAAAGAAGACGGTGTGCCAATATTAACTTTAACAGCAGAAGAACTCAGAGAACATAATGTTCAAGTGCATCCTTGCAGTGAAGTTGTTCTTGCTAATGTTATGGCAAATATGGGTGCTTATGTTGGTAACTTTTATGATGCATTAATTGGTATTTCTTCAAAAGATAGTTCTACAATGGGAATTAATATGACAATTGTAGCGCAAATGAGAGAATATCTAAAAGATGAAAAATGTGTAAGAGAGTTTATTAGAACTGTTCTAAATAGAGATTTTGTAACGGGACCTGAAACAAAAAATGAAGCAGAAAACCGTGCTAAGGCTGCTTTAAGTGGAATTGTGGGAAGTTTAATTGTTGCACAAAGTGGCAAAACTGAAGACGAGATAGTTAAAGAATATCTTGAAGATGAAGAATTTGTAAAAAGGTCTATGCAAGAAGGTGAAGAACTAGATGAATGTAAAGACAGATTGCGTGTAAGATTAAGAACGCATTTAGGAAATTACAGAAATTTAACAACTAATGCAGCAGCAGCTCCTGCAAAATCAGGTTCAAGTGGAAAGAAAAGAAACTAAAAGGAGATTTAAATGGTAAAGCAAAATAGAGACTTTTTGAAATTATGTGGACGAGTTTTAATAAACATAATTCAAACTACAGGATTAACAGATCAAGAGAAACTTTGTGAAATTTCTAAAATAATGTATAAGAATGCTGAAGCAAACTCAGATTATACAACAGAAATGAAAGAGTCTTATGAATTTGTATATAAGTTTTTATCAAAAATTTGGGCAGACGATTTTCTTAAAATTGTTGAAATTGTAAATGAAAATTAACTTAAAAAGCCTACACAATGTGTGTGGGTTTTTTTATTGGGTTAATAATTTTGAATTACTAATACTGAGTTCATTAAAATGTAAAATTTATTCTATTTACAAACCTCTTTGTTTGACACAAAAATGCAAAAAAGTTATAATTATAACATAATTTGCAATAGATAAACGCAAACTAATTGTAAAGTAAAAGGGGTGAAAGTAGTGAAAAAACTTTTAGCTATGTTGTTAACAGTTTTTACAGTTGCGATGGCAGGTGTTTTTTATGGCTGTGGAGACCCTTATAAAAATGCGAAAGTTAGTATACTTTCAGAAACTAGTTTGTCTTTAAATATTGATAGTGATAAAAATGCTGATAGGGCTCAAGTTAAAGTAAAAATTTCTAACATGCCTAAAAATTCTACTAATGAAATTATTGCATATGAAATAGATAAAGATGTGGCAAGTGTAGATAATAGTACTATAAATTATAATGCATCTACTGGAATTACAACGTTTGATGTTGTTGCGGGTAAAGGGGGCTCTGCAGTATTAATTGTTAGAGCTGAAGGTGGAAAGTCGGCAGCTGTTGAGATATTTGTAACAGAGGCACTTAGAGGAATTAGTTTTGTTTCAACATATAAACCAGCAATAATTAAAGGAAAAGATTTTGTAGTAGATTCATATTCAATAAATTTTGAACCAGCTACTGCATCTAATAAAAGAATAAGAAATTATGAATTATGGCAAAGAACTAATAGAGGCCTTGAGCGTGTTAGAAATGCTGTGTTTACAGGAAATGTATTGCTTAAAAGATATACTGAAAATCTAGACCCACAAGGTGAATATTATATTAGGGCTGAAAGTGAAGATGGTCCACTTGGTGGGCAATACGAAGGCTATAAAGCTGAAACGAGAATTGCTGTTGTTGATGAAATTTTTGAAAGTGATATAGAAATTAGAACTGATGATGAAAATAAAGAGATTAAAGATTCTATTAACTTAGCTATTAATGTTGCCGACTCTTTTACAAAAAACTTTTATATCTCAGTCAAAGATGGTGCAAAAAATTTACAATATGATGTAATTGAATCTCAAGATAATATTTATACAGTACATAAAGATAATAATGACTCAACAAGATTTAGCATTAGTGCGTTATATGATGGTGTTTCTTATGTAACAATCAAAGTGGGCTATAGAGCATCTTTTGATTATTATTATGTTACAAGAAATATTCCAGTTGAAGTTTCAATTGAACCATTACAATTATCAGTTAATGGTCATACAAGTTTAAATACTCAAGAAAATTTTGAGTATAGTGTTTTTAGTGATTCAAAGGATGCATTCGTGAATTGGCAAAAACTTGATGTGCAAATTGAACCTAAAACAACAACTTATAAAAATATTGAAATAAGACTTTTAGAAAATCAAGTTGGTAGATTTACTTTTGCAACAACTACAGATAATATTAATTTTAAAACTTTAAATTTTGATAAAGTTGATGGCGTTTATAGAATTGCTACATTTAGTGTTAATGAAAATTTATACGTTGCAAAAAATAATATTTCAACAATAGAAAACAATTTTGTTGATGTTGTTTTTCGTAGTGAAAGAAGCAAAGAAATTAAAGTAGAAGCAAAACTATATGCTAGAGAACAAATAGAAGATTTAAATATTTTACAAAGTGGCAGTGTAAACTTTATAGCTCTAGATGAAAAAGAAAATCAAATGGGTGGAGTATTAACTGCTTTTGCTCCTCTTGGAGATAACAATAAAAATATTGTTGAATTTACATTCGATAAAGGTTATGCAGATTTAACATTTATTTATGAAGGCGCAAAACTAGAACTAAACGATTTAATTCAAACTCAAATTACAAGCAATAATAAAAAGGGTTTTGGTAGTTTTTCGTTACATGCAATTAGAGAAGGATATTCAACATTATATATTTATAATGGTGTTAAACTTTTAAAAACAATACGTGTTATTGGTGCGAACGCAGCGGGTGACCGTTCTAGTTTGAGAATTACTACTAATGATAGTAAAGCAATTATAAAAACAGAAAGCACAAACAATCTTTTAAACAAAATTTATTTTAATAATAATGTTATGGCCGACGCTGTAAAAATTTTAACAGCACTTGTTGATAATAACAGTAATGTAGTTAATGCGGGACTCATTGAATTAGAACCTATTCTTATTCAAGATGCGTTAAATATTGATAATAGAATTGTGTTTGACCCAGCCACTCAAATTTTATCTGTTACGAATAGAGCACGTGAAGCAAAAGCAACGCTTAATTTAAAATATTTATATTATGTTAATACTCCAGATGGCTATAAATTAATTTCAATTGATAATTTAATAGAAATTAGATATTCACCTGAATTAATTGAGTCGATGATAGGCTTCAGAGTTTTTGAAACAAATAACATAATCAATTCTTATTATTCATTAATAGATTACACAACAGTATCGTATGAAACTGCATTAAATTCAAGCATTTTAAATCTTGAATTGTTTGTTAAAAATGTGGGAGATTCTTTAACTAACGAAACCTTATTTACAATTGCAAATGTTGATGTTGAATTTGATGATATATATCGCGATTATTTATTTATTAAAAAGCCAAGTGAAAATAATGGGACTTTTGTATTTAATATTCTTGCAGGTGGCATTATTGGTAGTGCTGAAGAATTGAATATAGAATTAACCTTTAAAATCACTCAAGAAGGTAGAGAAGATAGAGAACCAATTACTAAAAAATTGAACTTAAAAATTACAAAAAATGAAAAAATTGATTCATTCGTTGTTTCATCAAGTGCTTTTGAATTTCAAGAAAATAATAGACTTGTAATGCAATTTGAAGATGATGGAGCAAGAGCAAGAGTTGATATTAAAGAAAATATTGATGATGAAAATAATCTACAATTTTCTTCAGTAGTTGATGTAGATATAATTGCAGTTAGTGACAAAGATTATAATCAAGAACTTGCAAATGGTATCATACCAATTAAAATTGAATCAGATGGAACTGTTATTAGAACAAGCGAAGGTGTTGCAAAAGTTACTTTAACTTTAAAAAATAATAAAGTTTTAGATAAAGAAAGTTGGATATTAGGAGTACAAGACCCCTTTGAAATAATGGGCAATGCAACTAGAGTTTTCTATGTTAGATGCTATGGTAAGGTTGTTTCACAAGATATTTCTTCAGTTGAAGCGTTAAAAAACATTCGTGCAAATGGAAATTATAGTTTAGCAAATAATTTAAACTTAAATAATTTTTATCTAAATATAAGTAACTTTATAGGACAATTTGACGGTAGAGGACATATCCTAACAGGCTTAAATCAAAATGATGCATTATTTAACATAAATAGTGGAATTATAAGTAATTTAGTTATTATTGGCTTTAATCAAAACTTAAATTTAAATGCGGGCGATAATGTTAGAAGTGTTTTATGTAATACAAATTTAGGCACTATCGAAAATGTTACTGTTGGGGGAACAACAACAATAGATAGCTTTGCAACTAATTCAACATTAACTTATGGGGCAATTGTTGGCTATAATAGTTTTGATGAAATAAGAGGTTTAACTGGAAAAGTTGTTAATTCACAAGTTGATGTAACCTTTGATTTTAAAAACAAAGAAGTTCAAACTATAATTGGAGGAGCTGTTGGAATTAATAATTCAACAATAGAAAACTCTATTAATGGTTCGTTAACTGATTTTATTAATGTTGCACCTTCAATTAAACTTAGAGTTAAAAACACTAACCCAGATTTAAGTTATAGTAATAATGCTGTTATCGGGGGGCTAGTTGGTGAAAATAGAAATACTATTTCAGGAGCTAGAGCACAAGTTCAAATTCAAAATATTGAAGAGTTAATTGTTGGTGGTGTTATTGGCGAAAATTATAGCGGTAATGTAACTAGTATCTCTGGAAGTTTAATTTCTAATTCTAAACTTTATAGTGCGGGATGTGTAATTGGAAGAGTTGTAGGAGATAGTTATTTTAATAATATTGTTGCTGGGACTTTGCAGCATGGCGCCACAGGCCGCTGCT
>CAMUJQ010000003.1 GCA_947089305.1 uncultured Clostridia bacterium | reverse complement strand
AACAAAAGTTGATGATGGTTTCATAACTAGCAATAATAATGTAGAAACCTTTTTAAAAAATGGAAATATTTATCAACCATTTGCAAGCTTGTATTTAGATGCACTTGGGGAAGATGGCAATATTTTAAAAGGTCCTAATTCAAAAAACGGGTTTGATGCTTATGGCTTTGTAGCGGGTGAAGGTGAACCTATTTACAAGGAAGATGAAGACGGCAATATTGTAAATGATGAAAATGGTGAACCTGAGATAATCGGTTATAATTCTGTTAACATCAAATTAAAATATAACTATTCTAAAATAACAGGCTTGACAGGCCTTGATGGTAAATCTTGGGATATAAGTGATGATTCATGGAAAGGTACAATTAATGGAATTGCTTCAGTTGGACCTGTAAAACATGGGGCCTTAATTGTTGAAAAATTTGTTCCAAATGAAGAAAAAGAATTCCCAACAGAACAAAGTGATTGGAAAAGATTAAATCAATTTTCTCAAAAAGAAACAAATGGTTTACATACAGTAGATTTCTTTAAAGAATTTAATCCTGAAAATCATGATAATTTTACAGTATATCAACCTAATGGCAGTGATTTAAAAAAAGGCGTTTATGTTAAAATTACAATAGCTTATGAATTAGTGCA
Organism: uncultured Clostridia bacterium; assembly: GCA_947089305.1. Taxonomy (GTDB): domain Bacteria; phylum Bacillota; class Clostridia; order Christensenellales; family UBA1242; genus CAMUJQ01. The sequence goes on along the minus strand of CAMUJQ010000003.1, from coordinate 27,420 downwards.
TGCTGATAGAAATCCTTGGCCTAAATCTTGGGGAAGAGAAGGAAAATATCATTATACATATAAAAACATTGTAGAAGAAACAACTTTTTATCTATGTAATTCAAGCAACGAGATTATATTTGAGAATATGTATTTTGAAAATAGTACAGATTCAGGAGATAGCTCAGGAGAAGAAGAAAGTAAAGAAACTATTGAAACCAAAACAAGTCAAAAAAGCGGAACTATTAGTGATAATCAAGGCTCAAGTGAAGGTTTTAAAATTGATACTAGCGATGTAAATTATAAAATAAGTTATAGCTTTAACGATAGCACAAATTATACACCTTCTGGTAATAATGCTGTTTTTACAATGCCAGGGAAATACGATTTTATAATTGAATCTCAAATTGGAGTTACGCGTAAAAAAACAGTTTACATTCATGAAAAAGGGAATGAAAAAAACATTGAGATTTATTTTGGCGGAAGCTTATTTAGCAAAGATAGTAAAAGAGTATTTGATCCAAGTGAAAATTACCCAGTTTATGTAAAAGATCAAATAACTATTAAAACTGAAAACGAAAATAGAATGGCAACAAAGCATGCTCCTCTTGTTGGTAAAATTTATTTAGTTGATGATTTTCATCCAAATTTAAATTTAGATGATTTAGATAAATTAAAACCTGTTGCCGAAAAAAATGCTGAAGACACTTATTGGTCTTTTAGTAACTTACCAGCAGGTAAATATGAAGCAGTCTTTGCAAATAATGAAGATTTCTTTAAAAGATCAGCAACAGGCGATACAGTAACATTTGTTTGGCGTTTTTATGTTGTTGATGAAGGCTATACACCTACTGTAAATGAAGATTTACTTTATAGACTTGCTTCAGTTAATGATTTTAAAAGTTTACACTATGTTGTTAAATTAAAAACACAAGGCACAGGTAATTTACTTGTGGTGTTTGATAATGAATATAATGCATATAACTTTGCAAGCAAGTATTTAGCAAGCACAGTAATAAAATTTGAAGATAAATTTATATTTAATGAAAAATAATATAGTATTGAAAATGTAATGCTTGAAAGCTTGCATGCAGAAGCTAAAAAGCTAGTTGAAAAAAGATACTTTAATGTAAACGATTCTAAAACTTTTGTAACTTTAAAAAATAATATAATTAGACCACCTCTTTTAGAAGATGCTTCTGACAAAGATTTAGAAGAATTTGATAACTTTATTAATGTTTTAGACAGAGAATTTAATACTGATGTTTTAGTATTTTCTAATGAAAATGATGTAGAAAATATGTGCGAGGGAGAACCATTCTTAAATGATAGAGTGTTTGCTTATCTAAATGATGATGGTAAAATTGATTTAACTAAGAAACCTGTATACTTTATAAGTGCAGCAAGTTATGAAAGCAGTAAAATAGTTTTAACTCGTGAAGGTTCTCAAACAGTTTATACAATACCTTATGGAGTATCTGTTCAAAGTATTTTAGATGAAGCAAATGCTTTAAGTGGAAGATACAAAATTATTGAAACTAACGATTATGGTTCAACTGAGTATTATGGCATTTATATAAAACCAGGGGATATTCAAACTAATATAAAAATTGAACGTGCTTTAAACGGCATTGTAACAAATAATAATTTAAATTTAAATAATGCAAATTTACATTTGAGTGCAAATAATGTAATAATTCAAACGGCTAGCAATGAGCTAGACCCATATGGAACAATTACAATAAGTAAAAAGGATAAAATTACAACTTATCAATTAGATGAAATAGATAATATCATTTTAGATGAAGAAGGTAATTATACCATTACTGCAACTGACCGTTTAGGAAATCAAGTTAAGTTTTACATTGATATTTATACAGCAAGTAAGATATATAACTTTAGTTTATTAAATGGAAACGAAGAAGTATTTTCAAGTAATGCATCAGCTGGAAGGGTATTTGATTTACCAATCCTAGAATCAACAAACAGTAATTTGATTTTCGCTGGTTGGCAAGATGAAAATGGCGTTGTATATAATAATTCTTATACTTTTAACACTCCAGAAGATATTGTTTTAACTGCTGTATGGAATTATGCAAGTGTTAATATAAGCGTTATGGATGGAAGTGAAATAGTTAATTATAATGCTAAAGTTGGGGCTGTTCAAGCACTTCCAAAATTAACAAAAGATGGTTATGATTTTTACGGATATAAATATTTACACAACAATAAAATAACCATTTATCGTGGTCAAATTAATAATATTCCTAATGTAGAAAGTATGACATTAACTGCATTGTGGAAGCAAAAAGAGAATAATGTTAATATTGTTCCTGATAACAATGTTAAAGTTTATTTAGTTGATGGTGAAGTAGTTAACATTTTAACAAATTCACCTGATGGAATTAGTTTACCTGAACTTGCTAATAAAGGCAATTTAAAGTTTGCAGGTTGGCTATATGAATACGGTTTAAGTGGCACAATTTTTACTAATAAATTTAGTTATAGTGAAGTTCAAGAAATTGGAATGCAGAACGAAAACGTTGTTAAACTTAGTGCAATTTGGGTAACGGCAAATAATGATAGCGTTATAGTTGGTGGAACAGTTAAATCAAATACTAGCGCAAGAAATAGTTTAAGCTTTTTAAGCAGTACTACAACAAAAATTGTTTTACCAACTTCAATTATAATGTTAGCTGTAGTTATAATGTTAATTATTATTGCTTTAAAAAATTATAAAAAGCAAAATAGCTTAGATGCAAAACAAGAATGTGTTTCAATTAATTCTAAACAAACAGTTCAAACAGTTTATAATTATAAAAAGTTTGAAGTTTCTTCAAAAATTGCAAACAAAGAAAATAAAATTCATTATGCTACTTCAAAGTATAACAAATTTGTTCAACCTTTTGTTTTAATTTTATTAACCTTTGCAATGATATTTTGTGCACAAAGCACTTTAATGTTTGCCATTAGAAATAAAGTTGTTATAAGTAAAGCACAAACGTCAATAGAATCTATTTTAAATGAAAGAATAGATGACAACGAACAAGAAGATAATGTAACAAACATTAATTCAACTTTGCAAACTGAGTTTAATGAAGCAAATAAAAACTATAAAGAAGCAACTAATGCAAGTGCAGTTTTAACAAACGATGAATTAAGTGGCGATGAAAATGATTTTAATATTAATGAAGAATATAGCGAAGAAGATTTTCTTTATACTGTAATATATTTAGATTTAATGGCTATGGGTTATGATGTATTTCCAGCAGTTGCGAAATCTAAATATAAAACAGTAAAAGGCTATGGATATACAAATTACAGTGATTTGTATATTAATGATTCAAATGAGTTATTATTTAATGCTGGATTCGCTGCAATACCTAATCAAGAAAGTTTTACAGAAGAAGAAATAAATAATGGTGTTGAAATTTCACCTCTTAGTGAAGAAGGAATTGTAGATAATGGCACATCACTTATATTAACTTTTGATGAGCAGTGGAAAGATCATTATGTTTCTAATAGCGATTATGTTAAATATTCAGTAGAAGATCATACAATAAGTTATACAATAACTGATGACAGTGGCACCTATGATGATTCTTTTGGAGATGTTTATAGTTATAACACTCAAAGTATTTGTCATTATGCAAATTACAATAGTGAATTTTATAATGATTCATATTCAATTAGTGAAGAAATTAATTATAATGAAATTATTGATTCATTGGAAGGGTATATAGATTTTCAAAATCAAAGCGCAGCCGATATAAGTATAGATAAAGCTGACTTTATATCAATTCAAGCTTTGCGCGATTATAGAGCACATGGTCAAGATGAAAGCTTCTTAGGAATAGATGCAGAAACAATAATGTATTATGAATCTCACATGACCGAAACACAATACTATATGGTATTTGAAGACGGACATGTAGAGTTGTTGGAACTTCCTCCAGATCCAGTTGCTAGAGCTAGCATTTGGGAAAGAATTTGGATGGGAATTGCATCAGTCGGAGCAGCAATTATTGGAGTTGTAGCTTGTGCAATCCCATTTGTAGGACCTATTATTGGTGGAGCTATTATAAGCACTGCAATTGAGTTATTTACTCAAGTGACTATTTCAGGTACACCAGTTAATAAAATTGATTGGGTTGCTGTAGGGTGCAGTGCAGCTATTGGCGCTGTAACTGGTGCTATAGGAATGGGAACAGGTGCCATAGCAAAAGCAGCAACACAAGGAATAAAAAATGTCGCTTTAAAATTCTTTATAGAACTAGGTGTTCAAACAGTTTCAGGTATGTTTAGTGGTGCGCTAACAAACTTGTTAACAGTAGGAATAAAAGAAGGCAGATTACCAACATTAGGTGAATGCATGAGGGCTGCTGCTATCGGTGGTTTAACAGCAGCTATAATGTTTTGCGGTAGTAAAGCGCTTAGCGGTATTACAAATAAAATAAAAAATGCTAAAACACAAAAATTAGCAAATAAGGTTGGCTCAGATTCAAGTTTTGGAACCAATAAACCTATGCAAGAACATCACTACTTAACGAATAAAAGTAAAGGATATACAAATAAATTTAAAAAAATTACAGATAAATATGGTTTAGATTTAGATGGAGCATGGAACAAGGAATTATTACCACACCAAGGGAGACATCCATATGCTTATCATGATTATATGTTGGATGGATTAAGAAATATAGATCAAACAGCAAAGGGTAATGTTACGAAGTTTTTAAGAGGATTTGAAAGCTTAAAAAGTACTATACGAAAAAATCCTGACATGTTATACAAGAACTTTTGGAGGAGTTTATAAAAATGAAATATTATCAATTAGCAGTAGAAGAAAATGAAGAAAAAGATGTAGAATTTAAAGATACAGATTTGCCTGCACCAGAATTGGATTTGGCATACGGATATGATTTGTCTAAAAAACATGTAGATAAAATAAGTATAATGCTTGATCAAGACATTAACTTAAAAGACTGGGCAAGCACTGTATTGCCAGTAGTTAGCAAAAAAATGTTAGATATTATTTTATCTTTTAACTGCAAAGGCATACAATATTTTCCAATTGAAATTAAGGCATTAAATTCAAATAAATTTGATTATTACGTTATTAATTATTTACCTTCTTTAAAAAAAGCATTGGATGTTGAGAATTCTAAAATTTTAAAAGCTTTTATGAAAGGTGCTAAAGATTATGTAGTTATTCCATCAATTATTGAAAGTGAAACACAAAATTTGGATATTTTTAGACTTCAACAAGCGGATTTTAGAGTGTTTGTATCAGAACGATTAGCAGATAGTTTAAAAAAAGCTCAAATAAGTGGGATAAGATTGGATGAAGTAAGACAATCTCCTAAAACAAAAGGTGTTCGTAGATAATAAGTAATATGATAAAACTATATAAAAAACAAAATGACAAATTAGAATATTGTGAATATTGGTTAAATAACGAAGAAGGTTTAATCTATTTGCACCGAGGAATAGTGGGAGAACGTGGATCATATGTAACAGAACCTTGTAAAAATGAAGAAAAATATAAAAAAGAGTTTATTCGCAAATACGAAAAACAAGGTTATGAAGAAATTCCTGATGAAAATATGTTTTGTATTGTTGCTCAATATTATTTTAGAAGTGAATTAGATAGATCTTCGGTGGAAACTTTATATAATTATATTTCTGGAATTTTGAATGAAGAATTAGGATGGACAGGTCTTGGTGAAGTTGATGGCTATGACTTTGGAAAATCTACAAATCCACAAGAAGATGGTTATTGTTTAAATATTTATAGTATAGTCGTTGATGATAAACTAGCAAAAAAACTTTTATATAAAGTTTTGCCTAAAGAATATGGAAAATATAGAATCGGAATTAGAACGGGAAGCGGCAATGATGATTATGTAGAAGATAATGATTCAGTTAAAGAAAACAAAAGTAAATCAAAGTTTTACTTATAATTTTTTCATTATATGTATAATGTTTATAAAGCAATTAATTTAAGTAATTTTAAAGAGAGTAAAAAATAATGATATATGAAAGTAATTTTAGATTTGAAGATTACCCTGAAATACACACAAAATATTTGGAGTTATTAAAATTAAGAAAACAATTAATGAAAATAAGTATGGGTAGTAGTGGAAATGGTGATGAAGTTCATCGTAAGATTAGAGAGTATGAAAGGGGCGAAATATCAAAATTGGTTTTCGACACATTTAATGATAAAGTAAAATACGTTGTTCATGAAGCTAAAGGTAAACAAAAATGGGCAAAAGTGTTTGGAGACGATTATGAAACATTAACTAATGAGCAAAAAGAGGATTTAACGCGCTTATTAGATGGAAATTTTATTTATCGTTTACCAGATGAATATTATAATAAAAAGAAATTTGTTATGAGATAAACTAGTTTAGCTTTATATCAAGACGATAAAAACTTAAATTTACAAGAGGAGAAAATGTATGGAAAAAATAAAATTTAAGTTTAGATTATATCCAGAATTAGAAGAAGCACATATTAAATATAAATTAATAGAAGGGGAGTCATATTCAGCAGAATTGGCTTATGAAGATACTGGTGATGAACAATTTAATATTTTATGGGGACAAAAAATTAAAGAAGAGGAAGATTATTGCATGCATGTATACTCTCCTTTGATTTTTAAAGTATTCTCTAGTTTAAAGCCTAAACTTATTACAAATAATGGTAAAAGTTTAGCATGGAATGATATTTTTGCGGAAAATTATGATGAGATAGATGAAAGTAACAAATCAAAACTTGTTGAATTAATAGAAGAAGGCGGCTTAACTAGACTTGAGCCAAGCTATTATGAATTTATTGAAATAGATTCACATGGGCAAGAAATAAAAACTTTACATAAAAAAGTTAAAGAAAAACACCTTGTAACAAAGTGTCAAATATAAGAATTCACAAAAGGAGAAATTATGCAAAAAACAGTTGTTGCAATTTGCTATGATTTTGATAAAACTCTATCAACAAATGATATGCAAAACTTTTCGTTTATTCCAAACTTAGGTTTAACACCCAAAGAGTTTTGGGAAAATGTAGATAAAAATACTTACAGCAACAAAATGGATAAAACATTAAGTTATTTAAAATATATGATTGATAGTTGCGCAAAAAAAAGCATTAAATTAACTAGAGAATATTTAAATGGTTTAGGTAAAAACATTGAACTTTTTAAAGGCGTAACCTCGTGGTTTAAAAGGCTTAATGCTTATGCGGCAAAACTAGGGATTGAACTAGAACATTATATAATTTCTACTGGGAATAAAGAAATTTTAGAAGGTTCTATCATTAATAAAGAATTTAAAGAAGTTTTTGCTTGTGAGTTTTTATATGATGAAAACAATATAGCGTATTGGCCAAAAAATGTTGTAAACTTTACGCAAAAAACACAATTTTTGTTTAGAATTTGCAAAGGTACAAACGATTTAACAGATCAAGAAACAGTAAATGAGCGCATAGAGAAAAAGCATGTAGAATTTAGAAATATGATTTATTTAGGGGATGGAATAACGGATATTCCTTGTATGACTCTTATAAAAGAAAAAGGCGGAACAGCAATATCAGTCTATCCGCCAAATAAAAAAGATAATACTAAAAAATTAATTCAAGATAATAGAGTAAATTATGCATGTTTTGCTGACTATAGTGCAGGCTCATCTCTTGACCAATTAATTAAACTTATTTTAAATTCAATTTCCTTAAAAGAAGAATTGTTACATAAAGAATACACAACAAAAAATATATAAAAAAGATAAAGCATTAACTTTATCTTTTTTATTAATTAAAGATATTTTAATGCATCAAAAAATAATCAATTAAGCAAAGTTTGATATTTTTAACTATTTGTGATATAATAAAGCCATGAAAGAAAGAAGTGTTTCAGCATACTTAGCAGAGCAGCTTTTAAAACTTGTTAGTCAAAAAGAAGTTTATGCGAATAAAGAAAAAGCTCAAAAGTTTATAGAGAAGAAAGGTAAAAACTTAAAACCTTATATTCCGCCCAAGAAAGTTTTAAAAGAGACTTCAAATTTACCTATTAACGGTAATGATGTTTATCTTTTTAAAGGAGATAAAGAGAAAGCAATAATTTATATTCATGGCGGGGCATTTATTAATCAGCCACTAATTTTTCATTGGGATTTTATTTTAGAAATGCAACATAAAACCAATGCAACAGTTTACGCACCAATTTATCCTAAAATACCTTTTGCAACTTATAAAGAAACTTTTAATTTACTTACAAAACTTTATAAGAACATACTAAAAACTGTAAAGCCAGAAAATATCACAATAATGGGCGATAGTGCAGGTGGCAATATAACACTAGCTTTTGCAATGTATTTAAAAGAATTAAATTTGCCACAACCTCAAAATTTAATTTTACTAAGCCCTTGTTTAGATATAACCTTTGAAGATAAGGCAATGAGAAGGATTGAAAAAGTTGACCCAATGTTGGCAGTTGATGGGCTTAAAAATTTGTGCTCCTATTGGGCGGGCGATTTAGATAAAAAAGATTATAAAGTTAGCCCTATCTATGGAGAAATTAGAGAACTTGGCAATATTACACTTTTTGTAGGTACGCATGATATTTTGGTTTGCGATGCTAGAAGATTAAGAGATAGATGTCGACTTGAAAATATTCCTATCAATTATTTTGAATATCCTAAAATGGATCATGTGTTTGTTGTGTATCCCGTTAAGGAAGGCGAAAAGGCGCGTGAAAAATTGTTTAAAATTATTGGTTTAATGCCTAAGGCTCAAGTGGGCGAAAATGTAAATGAGTATGCTAAAAAATTAAATAGAGAATAAATTAAATTTTTGTTGCAAGATTAAACAAAGTTTGATAAACTTTAAGATATGTTAAAACGTTTGGATATATTGTTAAAAGAGAAAAATTTTTTTGAAAGTCGTGAGAAAGCTCGTAGGGCAATTATAAGTGGCTATGTTGAAATTAACGGAGCAATATGTAATGATGTGGCAAAAAAATTTGAGGACACTATTAGTCTTGAAATTAAAGTTTCAGAAGGAGCAAATAAGTATGTTTCTCGTGGGGCATATAAATTAGAAGCTGCGTTTGATAATTTTAATATAGACGTAACTAACAAAATTGCAGTTGATATAGGTTCATCAACAGGAGGCTTTTGTGATGTTTTACTTTCTAGAAATGTAAAAAAAATTTATGCGATAGATGTTGGGAAAAATCAATTACATAAAAAAATTAAAGAAAATCCTAAAGTCATCAGCATGGAAGAAACAGATTTTAGAACTATTGAAAATCAGCTTGTTGAAGCTGCTGACCTAGTAGTAACAGATGTTTCTTTTATTTCAATAAAACCAATTGCTGAGAAGTTAGCTCAAATATTTAAGGATAAAAATATTTTAATTATTGCTTTGTTAAAACCGCAATTTGAATGTGGCGCGCAAATAGCCAGAAAATATAAAGGTGTAATTAAAAATAAAGAAGTGCACAAAGATGTAATTAAAAAAGTTATAAACTATTGGAAAAACTGCGGGTATTTTATTAATAAAATTATTGCCTCTCCAGTTAAAGGAGGGGATGGAAACATTGAGTATTTAACTCTTGTGACAAATAAACAAACATATATTTCAGATTTAGAAATAGAAAACATTGTTGATAATGCTTTTAAAAAATAAAAACAACTTAAGTAATAAACCTTAAGTTGCTTTTTTAAACTATTAAACTAACCAATCAATTAAATAATCATCGTTATAAAATTCGCCATTAACTAAAGTTTCATGAACTTTTAACATATTTTGTCCACCTTCGTTATTAATTAACGTATTACCGCGAATAACCATATCTAGCAATACTAAAAATTTAATTTGATTGTGAACTCGTTTTGGAACTTCACCGCCATATATTTCTTTTAAGTATGCACTAACAAAACCTTTTTTTATTGTTGCAGAACCTGGCTTATACATGTAAGCTAAATTATATCTAAAGTTTACAATTTGATAGCAATAATAATAGTTTTCATTGTCCACCATATATATATTTTTACCGTCGTCTAACACATTTTCCATTTTAATGTCACCATGAATTAATACAATTGGTTCATCATCAAAACTCTTTTTAAGTTTATTTGCAAGTGCTAATGTGCGAACTTTACTGCAAGGCATATATTTTTTAAATTTGCTATCGTAAACTCTATTTGCCATATCAATTAAATTGTCATATAAGGAATCAATTGTTGTAGTTGGTAAAAATTTTTTATTAATTGGTGCATTTTTTAAGTTTTTCATTATATCAGCAACAAATTTACCACATTTTACACCCTCGTCAAAATTCGTTCTATCATGAACAACATTATATTGGCCGCCGTTAATTAATTCCATAATTGTGTAAATGCATTTTCCATTTTTCAAAATGCCGCTATCATACATTTGAGGAGCAGGAATTTTACAAGCTTTTACAACGCTATAATAATATCTATATTTTTCTAGAGTTTCATTAGATTTATTTAGACCGTACATTACTTTTAAAAAGTAATTTTGTTTTTTTGTTTTAACTTTATATACAAGGTTGTGATTATTATAACTGCCTTTAACAATTGAAAATTCGCCATCTTTTAAAAGAGGAAAATCTTTAACATTAAATATAGTTAATCTTTCACTGTATGTAATTTTGTTATTTGCAATATATTTACTTATTGCTTTAATAAATTCATTTAATTCATTAAACTTTTCTTTGCTAATTAATTCAATTGATATTTCATATGCTTTAAGAGCATAGGCTAAGTTAAAACTTTCAAGCACAGTTTCTGGAATATTAAATTGAAAAAGGCCTTCTAAGTAACCATTTACAAAAGCAGTATATTTTGGAAGTGCAACGGGGTCGTGAGGTAAAATTGCATTCCACAAAACAAAAGGCATTTGATTATAACAAGGTGTTTCAAAATCTGCAATGTAATATATTTGCTTTAAAGTTGCAATTATTTTTTCAGGAAAAATTTCATTTGCACTATAAATCATAGGACATTTTTTTAAAACACTATAATTGTTTAAAACATAATCTCTTAAAAAGTAAATTGTATTTAAAGAGTTGGCATTAATTTTTTTTATATTTTTAATCACAGTTTCACTATTGTCACTTGAAATAATGTTTAAAATAAATTGAACTAATTTTTCAAATTGTTCTTCATCAGTTTTAATATCTTTAAACTTTTTTCTAAGATTAGTGTATTTGCTAGCTAAAACAAAAATGCGTTCATAAATTTCTTTGTCGCTATACATATACATATAGTTATCTAATGTTTTACCGTCAACAAATTTTTCAATTACATAAAATTGATTGTCTACGTTTCCAACTTCGATTACTTCAGGGTGCGCAATATTGGCTTCACTCATTAAAGTTTTAATGCTATTTTCAATTTTATTATTAAAAAATTTAACGAAATATTTTTCATCATTTTTTGTAACAACAAAATTTTCAGAATGAGTTTTTGTGTTTAATGGGGTAAGAACGCAACTTGTAAACTTTTTTAAAAAGGGAATTTTTTTAATTCTTTTCATCTTTAGCTTTCTCCTAATAGCTTTATTTTACCAAAAAACTTTAAAATCTAAAAATGTTTTTATAAACTTTTTGCTATAAATATATATTTTAATAAAAATATTTATCTATCACTTGCAAAAATTGTAGATTTAATTAAAATTAAAGTATGAAATGTATTTATATTTATAATCCTAATAGCGGTAAAATGCAAAATGCAAAGCTTACAAATTATATTGAAAAAAGGTTAAAAACAAAGTTTGATGAAGTTGTTTGTTGCCCTACCCAAAAACAAGGCGATGCAAGTATAATTGCTGGTGACGCATGCGGGGCTTGCCATACGCTTGTTGTAGCAGGTGGGGATGGAACGATTAATGAAGTTATTAATGCAATAGCAACAAAGGAAAATCGCCCTATATTAGGAATTATTCCAACTGGCACGGCGAATGATTTAGCACATTCTCTTAATATCTCTAAGCACTTAAAAAAAGCAGTTAATATAATATTAAATGGTAATACAACGCCTTTTGATATTTTTAAAGTTAATAATCGTTATGGCATTTATGTTTGCGCCTTTGGAATATTTACTAAAGCAACTTATTTAACAAAACAAATCGATAAAAAAAGACTTGGAGTTTTAGCATATTTTAAATTTGGCGCAAAAGAACTTTTTGGAACAAAGGCATTTCCATTGAAGTTAACTAGTGATAATGTGGAAGTTAAAGGTAAATTTGCACTTGGGATAATTGCAAATAGTCGATTTGTTGCAGCTCATAAAATAAATGATAGAGCGAATATTTGTGATGGGTTAGTTGATGTAATTTTAGTAGAAACAAAAAAAGAAAAAGTTACAATAAATCCCCTTATAAAAATTGCAAATTTGTTTTTATTTGGACTTCATAAAGTAAAGAAAGATAAAGATTATAAAATTTTACAGTTGAGTAAGTTTAGAGTTGAACTACCAGATAACATTACTTTGAATATAGACGGAGAAAAAGGAGATAACGGCACTTTCGACTTTGAAGTGTTGCCTAGCCATGTAAATATTTATGTAAAATAGGTTGATATTGACAAATTTATATTTTTGTGCTATATTTTTATTATCAAAGGAGAATATTTAAATGACTGATGAGGAAAAGAAAGCAAAAATTGTACAAGAATATATTTGTGAAACTTTGCGCCAAATAAATCAGTATAGCGATAAATTTAATCCTGATTTAGAAAAATTAATTGACTGTTTAGCAAGTCAAAAATGCATTATTCCAATGGATGGTTATGTAGAAGGCTTAAATATTAATGATGTGTATAAAGCGCTTGAACATAGATTTTTAGCAATAAGTTTAAGAGCATTATCAAAAGCTTATCCAAATGATAAACGTCGTGCAATAGCAACACTTGCCATTGATGGTTTTAGTGTTTCTAAAAAAGCTATAGAATTTTTAGCACAAAATGTTTCATCAACTATTGATTTATATGAATTTGCAGATAATGCACATATGGCGGCTTTGCAATATTTAAATATTTCAGAGCTTGAAAATAAAACACCAAAATTTTGTGAAGAACTAGAAAATAGGTATATAAATTTACACGCTAAAATTATGGAAGATATTCCATTAAATAATAGAAAAAAAATAAGAAAATAAAAAATCACTTATCTAAAAGTGATTTTTTTATATTTCTAAAATAACTGGGCAATGGTCACTATAGGGTAAATCTAGAATATCACAAGTTTTTAATTCAGATTTTAATTTAGGACTTGAAATTATATAGTCAATTCTATATTTCCAAGCATTATAACTTTTGTCGTAAATTGAGCGATAGCTGCGCCAAGAATATTTGACTGTTGTTGGATTAAGAACTCTAAAACAATCATCAAACCCGCTCTCAATAATTTTAGTAAAGGCTTGGCGCTCAATTGGTAAAAACACAGATTTATTTTTACATTCACGCGGATTTGTAAGATCTATTTCATTGTGTGCAATATTAAAATCTCCAACACAAATTACATTATAATTTTCTTTTAATTTGTTTATAAATTTTGTTAACGCATCTAAATATTGCATTTTAAAATCTAATCTGCCACTATTTCCATTTGGAATATAAGCATTAACAACGGCTAAATTTCCTAAAATTATTGTAGTTGTGCGTCCTTCACTATCAGTCCAAAATTCTTCCATATCTAAAATTATTTTATCAGGTTTTTGTTTTGTTAAAGTTAAGGTGCCTGCATAGCCAGGAACAGAACCACAGTTAAAAATAGGAAAGTAGTTAACTAGTTTGGAATTTGTTGGTTCTTCAAAAAAACTTTTTTGTTCGTCGCTTGGAAAAATAGTTTGCCTTGCAATTTGCTCATTTGCTCGAACTTCTTGAATACATATAATATCAGCATCAAGTTCTTCAAGATAATTAATTAGCCCAAGTTTAACACTTGCTCTTATTCCATTAATATTGTAACTTATAATTTTCATTTGTTGTCCTTTAAAAACGAGATTTTTGTCTTCACTAGCTTTTAATTTTAAAATTTAGCATAATCAAGTTTTTATTTAATTTTTTTTATATCTTATAATTTTAGGTAGCACAACTTGAGAACTTTCTTCACTTAAATCCAATTCAGAAATATCTAAATTGCCTTTAAAATCAGTTTTAATATTATGGTTTTCTAAAACTTTGTTTAGGCGTTTAATAGCTGATTGACATTGGTTTAAACATGCTTTTACTCTTGGAAATTTAAGTTTTAATAATTGAAGAACATTTTGAATATCGCGTTTATGAAGGTTGTCTATAATATATTCATCAAAACCAAAATTATCTATGGTAGTTGTTTCTAAAATTTTAAGTTTATCAAGGTCGGCTGAATTTACAGATAGGTTATTTTCTTCTTCTTTCTTAACTTTAATATTTTTGCTTCTTATATATTTTTTCACAACTTGTGAACTTTCTTCACTTAAATCTAGTTTTGAAAGATTTAAATTCCCTTTAAAGTCCGTTTCAATTTTATGGTTTTTTAAAACTTGCAACAATCTATCAATTGGAGCTTTGCGATAACTAAAAAGAAAATTTATTTTATTCTTCTTTAATTCTAAAAGTTGCCAAACATTATTTACACCAATGCTATGTAATTTTTTTATTAAATGGCTATCAAAGCCAAAATTATCTATGCTAGTTTCACCTAGGGTTTTTATATGTTTAGGCTCAATTACATTTTTTGTTTTTGACTTTTGTTCGGCATCTTCATTAATTTCAATTTTAATATTATTTTGTTGCTTAGCAAGTTGTTTGGCTCTGCTTAATTGTAAATTAAATTTACTTAGCTTTTCTTTTAATTTGTTATATATCACAAAGTTTTTGTTTAACATTTTAAAAACATCGCCGCAGGAATGCGACATAAGTTCTTTTAATGTAAAAATATTATTTTTTGCCATTATCTTAACTATAGTCTCACCAAAGTTAAGCTCTTCTAAAGTTGAGTTTTCACTTCTGTCATTTTTATATAATTCGTCTCTTAAAATTTTTTTATAAATAGGAAAGGCCTTAGTTTTATCAATTGGATGTGCAGAATCATTTAATTGCATCTCATATTTACCAAGTTCGTCATTTATGGGATTAATTACAGTTTCATATACTGAATACGTTCCATCGAATCGATTTATTAATTTATTAATGCCATAATTTGCTAAATCGCCTAAGTTTTTTATTTTAGGGATATTATCCAAAACTTCCCAAGCACTATCGGGTAAATCCAATCTATCAATACTTATATCATACACATCAAAATCTGAGCCTTTGATTCGTGCTTTAAATTGAGCTAATTTTTCTTGAATTTCTTTAATTACATAACTTGTATTTTGATATGGGTTAGAATTTTGTATTGCCTTTACTAAACGCTCATAACCAAAGTTTACTAATTCGCCAATTGTAGAAATATTTAATTGCTTAATTGTTTGCTTATTAAATTTGCTTAAATTTAACCAATCAATGCTAACATTAGCGATTTGCGGTTTTATTTTACTTTTTAATTTAGCCATATTATTTTTTCCTTTAGTATATTATAACATACAAATTTTAAAATTAAAATAGCTTATACAAAATTTAGTATAAAAACAATTTAAAAGCTTTTTAAGTAAAACAATAAATTTTATAAAAAATAAAAGCCTTAGCTTTTATTTATTTGTTAAAGATATAATTGTTTGTAAAACTAGTCCATATTTAACTATGCCGATTTCATGTTCGTTAACTAAAAAGTCTTTTAAGGTTAATTTAACTTTTTCTTCTTTGTCGCTAAATTTTATACCAGCAACTTTTTTAGTCTTGTTAGTTAAAATGTTTAATGCGTCAACTGCTTTAACTTTTACAACTCCAATAACTTCAGTAGGATCTAAAGTGAATGCATTGAAATTGCATTCAACTTCATTTACATAAACATGAGCAAAAGCGCGGTCAATGAAAGGTTTATCATTTTTTACAGTATCCATTCTCCAAGCGCAAATTTCCACAAGTGTGGCATTTTCAGTTGAAACTTTAACACCAATTTCTTCAAAAACTTCACGAGCAAAGGCTTCTTTTACTGTTTCGCCAGCAGCTACATGACCTGACGCAGTTGTGTAAAGCTTGCCTTCATTTTTACGAATTTGAAAATAAACATTACCATCTTTATCATAAAGCCAGCAGTGTACAGTTTTATGCCAAAGTCCTTTTGCATGTGCTTCATCTCGTGATTTAACTCCTGTGTGTTCCATATATTCATTAAAAATATCTAGTTTTTCCATAATATTATTCTCCTTGGTTTATGCAATTAATTTTACTCAATAAAATTGTACCACATATAAATAACTTTTTCAAACAAATAATAAATGAAATATAAAAACATTATTAAATTTCATTATATAAGTTTTAAAACTTATTGCTTTTTAAGCAGTTTTTATTTGTAAAACTTAAAAATTGTTATATAATTATTATGAAAGGAAAAGATTGGAAAATGGAAAAAGTAGTTGTTATGGCAGAAGATGGATATGAACTTGATGTGCATATTTTTAAAGCAAAAAAGCCAAAAGCAGTTGTGCAGATTATTCACGGAATGGAAGAGCATCAAGAACGTTATGAAACTTTTGCAAATTTTTTAGTTAAAAACAATTATACGGTTGTGAGTTCAGATATGCGCGGACATGGTTCAAGTGCAAAGTTACTTGGGCATTTCAAAGATAAAAATGGTTATATTGATTTAATTCAGGATGAACATCAAATAACAAAATATATAAAAAACAATTTTGCAAATATACCAATTTATATATTTGCACATTCTATGGGAACAATAAAAACTCGAGTTTTATTACAAAAATATTCTAGTGACTATTCAAAAGTTGTATTGTCAGGTTATCCAAATTATCAAAGTGGTGCCAAATTTGGAATTTTTGTTGCAAATATACTTAAGTGTTTTCATAAGCCAACTTATAAAAGTAAAATTTTAGAGAACTTGGGTGTTAATAGTTTTAATAAAAAAATTAAGAATGCAAAAACACCTATTGATTGGCTAAGTGCAAACGAAGATAATTTAAAAAGTTATTCGGCTGACCCATTATGTGGTTTTGGCTTTACAATTTCAGCCTTTAGTGATTTGTTTCATTTAGTTATAAAAATGCATAGAAGTGAAGACTATTTAAAACCAAATACAAAACTTAAATTGCTAATGGTGCGCGGGACAGAGGACCCTTGCACAGGGGGAGAAAAAGGTGCTAAAGATTCAAGAGATGTTTTACTAAGAGCGGGCTTTACTGATTTAAATTATATTGATTATGTTGGTATGCGTCATGAAATTTTAAATGAAAAAGAAAACCAAAAAGTTTATAACGATGTTTTAAATTTTTATAATAATTAAATTTACTATAATTAAAGGTTTAATTTTTAAATTAATAATGTTGAGAAATAATTTTCATGCTTAAAAAAATTATAAAGGAATAAATTATGGAAAACAGAATAGCCGTTGTTACGGGCGGGTTAAGTGGAATAGGTAAAGCAATCTGTGAAGTTCTTGAAGCTCAAAATTATAAAGTTTACATTTTGTCACGCTCTAATCTTGAAAAAAAGAATAATGTAATTGTTTGTGATGTAAGTAAAAGTGAACAAGTAAAAAAAGCTTTTGAAGAATTGAAAGCGCAAGTAAATAAAATTGATGTGCTTGTTAATTCAGCTGGTTTTGGTGGAATTGGAGCCCTTGAACTTTGCGAAGAAGAGTTAATAAGAAAAATGTATGACACAAATGTGTTTGGAACAATTTTTGTTATACAACAAGCCTTGCCTTTAATGAATAGGGGCTCAAAAATTTTTAATATTTCAAGTATGCAAAGTTTAGCTCCTGTTCCTTTTAAAAGCATTTATAGTTCTTCAAAAGCCGCTGTTACAAATTTAACCTATGCACTTAGGATAGAACTTGCTGAAGCGGGAATATCTGTTTGTTGTATGTGTCCGGGCGATATTAAAACTAATTTCACTAAAAATAGGATAGGTGAAATTAAAACAAATGAACGTTATGGCGATAAAATTGAAAAATGCGTAAATTGGCAAGACAACAGGGAAGATAAGAGAAGTGATGTTAAAGTTGTTAAAAAAGCTTTTTTAAAACAACTTAAACGTAAAAATTGCAAACCTCTTGTTATAATGCCATTTAAATATAAAGTTATTAATTTGTATAGTAGATTAGTTTCAACAAAAACATATTTAAAATCAATAAAAAAAATGTTTATAAAAAAATAAGCCTGCTTTAAGTAAGCAGGCTTTTGCTTTAAAAGGAAAAACTATATAAATTGGGGCTGTAGAAAGAATAAATCTTTCTAATTTATATTATGTGTTTATCCGCATTTTTGTTACTATTAAAAACCAGTAAAGAATTGGTTAGGGAATAAACTAGAACTTACAAAGCTAGTTCTACCTGGGCAACAATGTGAATGATTATTATTTCCTAACAGAATGAGTAATAATAGAAATAAAAAACTTTGGTTAGTCGCTAAATTAACATTATTACCTTCAGCTACAATTCCTAAAAGTAAAACGAGTAATATATCGTTTGAAAAATTCATTTTTCACCTTCTTTTTACAATTTTAATTAAAAATTCCAAGCAATTCTAATTTTTTGCATATGTATTTAAAGTTTTTTTATGTTAAAATGTAAATATGTTAGGGGTACTAATATATATGGTATCAAACAAAATAATGTGAAGCCTAAGGGAGAATTTAATGGAAAATGTTTTATTATTAAATGAAAGCGATTTAACTAAGGTTGAAAAATATATGCCTGAAGATGAAATGCTACAAAATTTGTCAGACTTTTTTTCAGCTTTTTCAGATAGTACGCGTCTTAAAATTCTAACAGCATTAAGTTTAACTCCAATGTGTGTTAATGATTTATCAAATGTATTAAAGATAAATCAAACAACAATTAGCCATCAACTACGTACATTAAAAAATTTAAGATTAGTTAATTATGCGCGAGATGGAAAAATCTTGCTATATAGTTTGTCAACTAATTGTGTTAGCGATGTTATGTTAGGAGGCGTTAATCATTTATTAAAAGAGTCTAGTAATTAATAAGTTAGATAAATAAAATAGACAATATAATAATTGATATAAAAAAAACGGTTTAAAAACCGTTTTTATTTTTTATCTTCTTCCACCATGACGAGGAGTAGTAGTTGTTACTGTTGAATGGGTAATTTCTTCTTCATTTTCAATTGAAGTTTCATTATTATTAGTTGATGTTATTCCTAATGCTTGATGATTATCTTCAACCATTGCTTCCACAACTTTTTTACCAGCTTCAGTTAATTGTCCGTTTTCGTCAACAAGTTTTTTTGCAATCATTTCCATTTGGATTGCTTCATCAGCCATTTTAGCATATTCTTCAGCTGTTATAGAAGGTGCGCTTGAAGCAACTGCTTTAACTTCTTGACTTCCAAAAGAAACTCCTTGGCTTGTGGCAAAAACTGTATAAGCTCCTTCAACTTTAGTAGTGATTTCTCTAGAGGCAACAGAAGCTGTTCCGCCACTAAGGCTAGCTTCCCATTCTTGACTTGTTAAAGCATCTTTTATTTCTGACATAGCTTCACTCATTGTAGCTCCGCCATCTGTTTTAGGAGAGATAACATCAAAATTATTTAAAGAACCGTTTAAGCGGAATACTTTACCATTTTTAATAATTCTTCCTTCAAAAGTAGATTTTACATTTGAATATTTTGTTCCAATAATTTTAACAATATCATCACCGGCTTCAGTTTGACCAACAACTTGAGTAATTCTGCTACGTTTCCAACAATCTTCTTTATGTTGATCTTTTTCTAAACGCACTTCAGATTTTGTAATTTCTAGTGTTGCAAGGTCAGCTTTAGTTAAGCCATTTTTTGCTAATTCTTCATCAGAAATGTCAGTTAAAACTTTTGTTGCCAATTCTTTATATTCAACATTATTTTCAACAACTGCGCCGTTAGCAATATATCTTGCTTTTTGAACACCTAAATCTTTAATGAACTTTACAACAAGTTCTGTTGCTTGATCAAGAGCTTCGCCAGTTAATTTGTTCTCACTTGTTTCATCAGCAAAGATTCCTTGAATAGCTTCTCTTGTTTTGTTATAGTTAGCTTTATTGGCCACTTCAAAATATGTACTAAAATATTTTAGGTCGCCAGTTTCACTTTCATTTACTTTATATTCGCTAGCATAAGTTAAACCAATTTCTTCATCACTAGTTATATCAATTCCTAAAGGTCTAACTCTAATTGTACTTGCTTTAGATAAGTCAATGTTGTGAAGACCGCGAACAAGTTCATAAACATGACTTCTATGAGTATCACTAGAAACAACAGTTGATATAGCAGTGCTAATATCTTCATTTTGTGCTTGAACAACTTCATCATTGTTTTTTCCGCAGCCTACTGCAAATAGTGAAACAGCACTTATAGCAATGGGAACTACTTTTTTTCCAACTCCTTGAATAAATGCTAAAAATTTATCTTTAATAGACATATTTTTCTCCTTTATCTTTAATACTATTTTACAACATACCTATCAAAATGTCAATAGCTAAAAAAATTATTGTTAAAAATTTATAAAACTATTGTATTATTCACTAAAATGTGTTAAAATAAAATTAAATAAGTTATTTTACACAAAAGGAGTGGAAATATGAAAGTGAGAAAAATATTTGCTTGCATGTTGTGTTTAATGATTGTTTGCCTTGGCTTTGCTGGCTGTGATTTCAATAAAAAATTTACAGTTACAATTTCAAGCGAAAATCTTGCATGGGGAGACGTAAGTAAAGACCCTTCTACTACAGAGCATAAAAAAGGTAGCTGGGTTACAGTTATAGCCTCACCAAAAAGTGGTTATGATTTTGTTAGTTGGATTGAACTTCCATCAAAAGAAGTTGTTCATGAAAATCCAACATATTCATTTAAAATTGAAGAAAATAGAACACTTCAAGCTACTTTTAGAAAAATAATTGGAGTTTCTTTTGATCTTCAAGGTGGAAAGACTGAAAACGGTGCAACTAATATTGGCGAGATTGAACACCCTGAATTAGGAAGAGAAATCACATTGCCTAAACTAACAAAAACTGGTTATAATTTTGTTGGTTGGACAGATGGCAAAACTGAATATAAAGATGAAAATAATGTTTACACAGTAACAAAAACATTAACAGAAAATGTAGTTTTATCTGCAATGTTTATAGCCAAAACATATAGACCAGTTTTAAAGTTTACAGATTCAATTGAAGGAACTGATCTTAATGGAAATGCATTTAACTATACTTTAACTTATGATGCACCAATTCCAAAATTACCAAAAGCAAAATCAGATAACGAGTATTATATTTGGAAATATGGTAATGAATCAGAAGAATTTGATATTACAGATAAAACTTGGAAGAATGATGTTGCAAACGAAAAAACTATTGTATTTACTGCCACAAAAGTAGCAGCTAAAACATTTACTTTTGAAATGGAAGGCGATGAAGGCGCTAAACAATTTAAAGTAAAAATTCCTGAAACTAAAACTGATGTATTTACAATTAATGGATTAAAATGTGATAATGACGAAACAATTAATGTTGAAAAAAATGGATATACATATAATGGTTTTTACGATAAAGCACTAAGCGAAGAAGATAGAGTATACTACACTAAAGTAAGTTATAATGAACCTCAAACAGAACCACCAGTTGTTGACCCAGATGAAGGGGAACAAGGTGGAGAAGAAGTTCCTGAAATTGAAACTAGAGAAGTAAAAGAAAACATTGCTTTTGATAGCACTAAAATATATAAAGTTAGTTACACAAAAAATTTATATCATGTAACTTATGACGAAAAGAGTTTAGAAAAAGTTGATATTGTTGCTATACCTGAAGGCTCAGGCACTGATATTTATTTTGATGAAACATTCTGCTTTACAGTTACACCAAAAGTTCAAGGTGAAACAGAATTAAGTTATGCAATTGATAGAGTATATTATATTAAAACTAAAGATGATAAAAACACTCAAGTTCAAGTATCAAAAAATATTATAAATGAAGTTGAATGTTATTATATTCCTAAAATGCCAGCAAGTGCTATTACAATTTATGTTGAGGTGCTAACTAAATATAATGTAAAATTCTTTGATGGTGAAACTCCTGTTTTACTTGATGAAGAACTTCTATTAGTTGAAAAAGAAGTTAAAACATTTAAAGCAATAGATAGCAACACAAATGAATTTGATGGTTGGTCTGTTAAGGTTGTAGAAGCAGCTACAGAAGAAGGTCAAGAACCAACAGTAAGTTATGTTAAAGTTGTTGATAATAATGGTAACATGACTGAAAATTTCTGGGAAATTGTTAATTCTCAAAACTATGAAAACTTTATAATTGAATTATATGTAAATTGGGCTGAGGTTGTAAACCAAGCTGAATACAAGTTTATTTATAACAATATTCGTGAAGGAAGTGAATACTTTATAACACCTATGGGTTTTGGAGAATATAATAACGAATTCTCAATTATTTATAAAGGTAATTCAAACTTATTTAATTATATAAATTTATTAGAAACTGATTTAACAAGTGAATCAATAGAAGCATTAAATAATGTAACTTATGTTCACGAAACTCATAAAGATTTTTATAAATATAATTTTAAGCAAATGTTAGATAAATTAGGTAACATTAAGCAAGCAGGTAGTTTTACTAATATGCTTGTTGTATGTAAACCAGAAGCTCCAAGTGGAGAAACACCAGTTGTAACATTTGTAAAAACAGATGTTTATATTTCTATAACAATTCGTGATGCAGAAGGACATGAAGTTGCTAACAATAGCGAGAATGTTATTAGTAAATCAGTTTTAGAACAATTTAAACATGGCTGGTCAATGACAATTGATGTTCAAGCAATAAATAAATAAAAAGAAGACAAATTGTCTTCTTTTTTTTGTTTAAAATCCACTAAGGTCAAAATTTGGAATGCAGTCACAACCCGCGCTAGTTAATTCTTGCGAGTATCCCTCAAAGTTGCACTCTTTAACTTTTTTTAACACTTTGTTATATTCAGCTTGGGTTATTTTTCTATTTAACTCACTAAATTCACTTGCTTTGTAAAGTGGAGTGTATTGTGCAAGTAAACTTATCATAATCTCATCTTCTTTAAAGTTATTTTTAAGAATTTCAATTACTTTCAAGCTGTTTTCTAAATTGTTTGGCAAAACCATGTGTCTAATAACAACTCCGCGCAAAAGCTTTCCGCTGTGGCTAAATTTTATGTTTTTTGTTTGGCGTTGCATTTCTTTAATGGCATTTAAGCAGGTTGGAATATAGTTGTTGCAGTTAGAATATTTCAAAGCAATTTCATCTATACCATATTTAAAGTCGGGTAAATAAATGTCAACTAAGCCCTCTAACATTTTAAGGGCTTTAACATTTTCATAACCGCCTGAATTAAAAATAACGGGAATTTTCAATTTTGCTTTTTTTAATGCTTTTGCAATTTGTGGAATAAAATGTGATCCTGTTATTAAATTTATGTTGTCAGCATGTTTATTTTGTAGGTCTTTCATAATATGGGCAAGTTTAATAATTGAAATTTCTTTTCCAAAACTTTCATGACTAATATTATAATTTTGACAATAAACACACTTTAAGTTGCAACCACTGAAAAAAATTGCCCCTGACCCATTTTTAAAACTTATTGAAGGTTCTTCAAAGTTTACAAGGTCAACTTTTGATAGCTTTATTTTATTAGAAGTTTTGCAAAAGCCAAATTGCTTTTTTCTATTAATTCCACACTCCCGTGGGCAAATATTACAATGTTTTAAATTAAGCATAGTTAAATTATAGTTTAAAATAAAAGTTTTGGCAACTACAATTTATTTGACAAAATAAGGTATTTGATATAAAATTAAATTAAGAATTTTTAAAATAAAAAAGGAGTAATTCTTATGAAAAAATTAAAAGGCACTCAAACTGAAAAGAACTTAATGGCAGCATTCGCTGGGGAAAGTCAAGCTCGCAATAAATACACTTATTTTGCATCTCAAGCAAAAAAAGATGGTTATGAACAAATTGCAGAAATCTTTACTGAAACTGCAGAAAATGAAAAAGAACATGCAAAAATGTGGTTTAAGCTTCTTCACGATGGCTCAGTTCCAAAAACTGAAGAAAATTTAAAAGCAGCAGCAGAAGGCGAAAATTTTGAATGGACAGATATGTATAAAGATTTTGCTAAAACAGCTAGAGAAGAAGGCTTTAATGATATTGCATTTTTATTTGAAGGTGTTGCAGCTATTGAAGCTGAACATGAAAAACGCTTTTTAAAATTGCTTGAAAATGTTAAAGAGGGCATTGTATTCTCAAGAAGCGGAGATGCAATTTGGCAATGTGGAAATTGTGGACACGTTGTTATTGGTAAAAAAGCTCCTGAAGTTTGTCCAATCTGTAAACACCCTAAAGCATACTTTAAAATTAAACCAGAGAATTATTAAAATAAAAAGCTCAGTTATTGAGCTTTTTTTATAACTTAATTTAAACAGCAATAATTTCACTTTGGCTTTTATATCTACTTAATCTAATTTTTTTTGTTTTTACAATTTTATTATCCTTTTTATATAGCGCATAAGTTTGAACTTCAAAACCTTTGAAAGCTGGGCGAATTATTGTGTTTTTTTCAATGTTTGTTTCACTTGCACTAACAGTTGAACTTGGAAGAGCATCATATTCTTTTAAGATCTCCCCAATAACTTCTATTGTTGTGCCATTCATTGAAAGACCATAAACATTAACAGTGCAACTATCATCGCGAATATTAGCTTCAAATGTTATTGCACCGTCTGTTGTATTTTTAATTACTAAATCGCTAGAACCATAACTTACCATAGCGTCAAGCCCCGCTTTAACATAACTTGCAGGTAAACTGTGGGGTTGAGAAGTAAGAACTTCAATGTCACTAACAATACATGCATTATATAAAGTTGTGCTTGCTTGGCAAACGCCGCCTCCGGCACCTTCAGTATACGCGCCGTTTAAAATAATTTTTGCTTGTTTATAGCCTGTGTTTTCATTTCTTACACCTGTTGTTTTATTAAAAGAAATTGTTTCACCAGGCATTAAAGTAACTCCATTAAATTTTTGTAATGCAAGTTTAATGTTGTGCTTACGCTCGTTTGTGCTAGAAGAATAGTTTGTTGTAAAAGACCCGCGCTTATTAGTGCAAAGCTTTAGTTGAGCTTCTTTATATTTAGGTTCAAGTTTTGTTGCTTTTAAGGTTAAAGCTTTTTGATTGTTTTTAAAAGCATCTAATATATTTTTATATATAACTTCTTCATTTAAAAGGTAGCCAATTTGTTCTTTAGTGAAATAAAACTTTTTGCTTGTTGGAACATATTTAATTGTTGCATCAAGGGGATCAAAATTACAGGCATTATAAATTTTATCTATATCAACATTTATATTTTTGCACACAAGCATAAAAGCTTGCTTATAAGTTAGGCCATTATTAACTAATCGTTCAATTTCACTCATTTTTTCTAAAGTTGTTCCATGTCTAAAAAATTTATTAGTTTCTAAAATTGTTGTGTGAACGGGAGAGTATATTTCATATTTTTTTAAATCTAATAAAAAAGTTTTATTATTAAATAAAACTTTTAGTGTTTGTTCTTCATTTTCAGCTAGCTTTGTCGTGCTACCTACGCAGTCGATTATGGAATAGTCGCAGTTATTACAATTATTGCACTCCTTATTGTTTGTGCTATCTTCAAAAAATCTACAGGTGTCAAAATTTTCATAATCGTCAAAAGGCTCGCATTGTTTTTGTTTTTTGCCAATATATTTTGTTTTTGCACTTGTAAAAGATTTTTTCCCTTTTTTCACTCCCATTGGGCTACTAACAAATTGAGTTTGGTTAATATTATATTGATTTGTGTTTCTAATGGGTAATAATAAATCGCTGGCCAAAAAGCAAAAACATAACACTAAAATTATTGATGAAACTATTAAAAACTTTTTCATATCTTTATTATAAATAGTTTTAACAAAATTATACACACAAAGCTATAAAACAACAAATATTGCAAAATTTAAAAAAATATAATTGGTTGTAAGTAGAAAAATTTTTCCACTTATCCACAATTAAATAGTTATAAATTTAATTGTATATTTATGCATACATTATACATTTTTGTCGAAAATATAATTTAGATGGCTAAGTTATCCACTTATCCACAATTTTATGTAAGTTATCCACATAAAAAATAAAAATTAGCTATTGACAAAGCCAGTTTGCTATATTATAATTCAAATGTAGGTGAAATTATGAATAAAAAGGTTGAAGCAAAAATTAAAGAATTATACAATTGCATATATATAAAGCAAATTGGGGATGGCAAATATTATGTATGCAAGGTCGACGAGGCTAAGGCAATAATTAGTGATTGCAATTTAGATGAATTAAGGCTAATAGATAAGGAAATTTGTAAAGGTGAAACCGTTGATGCTAATTTGTTCCGCGCTCTTGATAAAGCTAAAAAACATGAAGAAATTCAAGAAAGACATAAAGTGGCAAATATATATCGCACATTAAATCATTTTGTGGGGCCAACAATAGAAAAAATGATTAAAAAGTTAGAAAGTGAGTTAGAACCCGTTGTTATTCCACAAACAAAAGCAAGAAAAAAAATGAAGTAACTTTAGTAAAAGTTACTTTTTTTATTTTAAACAAAGTTTAGTTTTGGTTGTTTTTTATTAAAGCTTTCCAAGGATAAACTTTTAATTTTTGAACTTTATCATTAAAGATGTACACCCCATTGTTAGGAATTTTTAGAGGGTTAGGTTGTTTAAGTTTAATTGTTCTATAAATTTTCCAGCTAGTTTTATTGAAAATAAGTTTGTTGTTACGCAACTTATATTTGCTTGCGTGCGCCAAAATATTTTTATTAATGTAGCCAAAACCTTCGCAGTTTTCACTGGCCTTGCATTCTTCAATTTCAGGTGGCTCATATTCACTTGCCCATAAAAAACTTTTAGAACATAACAAACTGCCTGCGCTATTTCCAATATATAAAACTCCACTATCAACTAGCTCTTTTATTTTGTTAAATTGGTTATATTTTTTAAGTTTATAAACAAGTTCAAAATTGCTTCCGCCATTAACAAAAATTGCATCTAGGTTGTTGTTAAATTTGTAGCCTGGGTATAATTCTATTATGTTATCAAAAACCTCTTTTAAGTGTTTAGTTGTTCTTTTATAATAAGAAGATTTGCCCTCCTCAGCATACGAACAAAAAAGACAGGTTAGGGGTCTTTTTTTATTTTTTAGCGCTTTTAATATTTGATCGTTAGGTAAGCAAAAATAATCTGAATAGAGTAATAGTTGCATGGTTTTCTCCTTATTCAAAAT
>CAMUJQ010000002.1 GCA_947089305.1 uncultured Clostridia bacterium | reverse complement strand
AAATTCTCGTGTAACTGGTGGTGGTTCAGTTGGTGGCTTTGCTTCAACATTAAGTGGAGCAGAAGTTTCACTTGTAAGCATGCAGTCAACTATTTCAGCTGTAAGTAGTGCAGCTGGGGTTGCAGTTATTGCAGAAGATGGTGCAAACTTTAATAATTCAAGTGTAACAACTATATTTGAAGGTGGCGCAGATCAATGTGGATTATTCTCTACATTAGGCAACAACGCTCAAGCTTCAAGTGTTATATTTACTAATAACTTTAATAGTCAACTTGGTACTCGTTATGCCAAAACTAAAAACGTAACAGGCCAAACTTTTGCAAATGATACAATTTCAGATGCTGGAAGAAATAGAGCAAGAGGTGCAGGGGATTTAATAAATTGCTTTGTGCTTAATAAAGTTCAAGGTTCTGTTAATTATAATAGAGGAACAACAATATTCTATGCAGAACAACTTGTTGCAGCAATTAATGTTTCTCAAGATAGAGCAATGGATCCAACTGCAAAAGCTTATACAGATTTCTCAATTATAATTCCTCAAATTCATGTAGTATATGGTATTTATGGCGCTGGAATATTAAATGCAGCAGGTCTTCTATATAACGCGGAAAGCGAAAGATATAATAGAAACTTTAATGATTATAAAGATACTTTTGGTTTTACTAGCGAGTGGGATTTTAGTGGGTTCCCAACACTTAACATTTAAATATGTAGTGTGCTTTAAAAGAAGCGTATAAAAAGAACGCAGGGAGTTTGGATTTATCTTCTACTCTCTACAATCGACCTATTTTAAGAAAGTAAGCAAATAGTATAGATAATAAAAAACTGCCAGATGAAATGGTAGTTTTTTTATTTTAATTATTTAGTTATAAACAATTTAATTGCTATTACTTGCAATTATTGTGTAGTTGTGCTAAACTATGTAAATATATAATGGAGAAAATATGGACTATAAAAGTTTGGCTTTAAAAGCAATTAAAAATGAAATAGGTGAGTTTGAAAATAACTTATTAGTTACAAATAAAACAGACGCAAATGGCGACTATTCTTTTCCATGTTTTAGTTTAAGCAAAACTTTAAGAAAAAGCCCCGTTGAAATAGCAAACGATGTTGCAAGCAAAATAAAAATTGATGGAATGCAAGTTGAAGCTAAATCGGGATACGTAAATTTTCATATAGATAAAACTAAACTTGCAAGCGATGTGTTTTCAAACTTGCAAAAAAACGGAACAGATTACTTTGTAGAAAACGTTGGTAAAAACAAAATTGTTGCAATAGATTTTTCTAGTGTAAACCTTGCAAAGCATTTTCACATAGGGCACATGCGAAACACAATTTTAGGGTCAGCACTATCTAACATGTTTGAAACTTATGGCTATAAAGTTAAAAAACTAAACTACTTAGGCGACTTTGGGATAAATTACGGCAAAATGATTGCTTATTCAAAACAGATAAACAAAGACATTTTAAAATGCAATTTAAATGAGCTTCAAGCTTTATATTCTAACTGCGTGGTTGCATGTGAAGAAGATGCCGAACTTAAAGCGCAGGCTCAAGATTGGACGTTAAAAATAGGTGCAAAAGATAAAGAAGCTACAACACTCTTTGATTATATTAAAAAAACAACTTTATCGGGGACCCAATCCATTTTTGATGAATTCAATATTAAGTTTGATAGTTTTAATGGAGAAGCTTATTACGAAAAATTTTCTCAAAAATATTTAAAAGAACTTAGAGATAAAAAGATTTCACAAGTTGGGGATGACGGCGCAATAATTGTCGATCTTAAGCCTTATGGTTTAACGGTTAGTGTGCTTGTTAATAGTGCAGGTTATACGCTTTACCCACTTCGCGATATAGCTGCAGCCGTTGAACGTGAAAAAGAACACAATTTTGATGCACTAATCTATATAACAGCAAACGAGCAAATAAACCATTTTAAAAATGTGTTTAAAATTGTTGAGTTACTTGGTTACGATACAGCAAAAAAACTTGAGCATATTTATTATGGACGATACAGTTTGGAAACTGGAAAACTTTCGAGCCGACTTGGTGCAATGGCGCTACTTAAAGATATTTTAGCTGAAGCAAAATTACGTGCTAAAACTGCCATAATAGAAAAAGGTAAGGCAGAAGATGTTGATATAAATGATCTATCTAAAAAAATTGGCGTGGGCGCACTTGTTTTTAATGCGCTTTCTACATCGCGAAGTAAAGACATTGTGTTTAATTTAGATAGAACGCTTCAATTTGATGGTGAAACAGGCCCTTATCTACAATATGTGCTTGCTCGAATTAATAGTTTGTTTGTTAAAGCAAAAAATCAAGGTATAAACGGTTTTGAGTTTAATGAAAATCTTTTAACTAGTGAAGAACAAAAAGTTTATAGGCTTTTATATTTCTTTAAAGATAACAACATTGCTGCATTAAATGAACGCGAGCCAAGTAATATATCAAAATATTTAATTGATATTGCAAAAACATTTAATCAATTCTACAACAACAACAAAATAATAACAGAAGATGTAAACTTAACAAAAAGTCGCCTTTCAACTTGCTATGCAGTTTCTAATGCGCTTAAATTTGGTTTTAATCTTTTAGGAATTCCCGTAGTGGAAAAAATGTAAACAAAAGGACAAATTAATACAATGAACAAAAACATTAGAAACATAGCTATAATAGCACACGTTGACCATGGTAAAACAAGTTTAGTAAACGAACTTTTAAAACAAGGTCAAGTATTTAGAAAAAATCAAGCAGTGGCAGATCGAGTAATGGACAGCAACGCACTTGAACGCGAACGTGGCATCACAATCTTAGCTAAAAACGCAAGTTTTTTCTATAAAGATACAAAAGTTAATGTAATTGACACCCCAGGACACGCAGATTTTGGCGGTGAAGTTGAACGTGTTTTAAAAATGACAGATGGAGTTTTACTTGTTGTGGATGCCTTTGAAGGACCAATGCCTCAAACTCGTTTTGTATTATCTAAGGCACTTGAACTTAATTTAAAAGTTATTATTGTAATAAACAAAATTGATCGTCCAGATGCGCGCTTAACTGAAGTTGCAGACGAAGTATTAGAGTTATTAATGGAATTAAATGCAAGTGAAGTTCAACTTGATAGCCCAATTATTTATGCTAGTGCAAGAGAAGGTATTGCATCAACAGATCCTAACATGCGCGGAAGTGACATGATACCGCTTTTTGAAACAATAATTAACCACATTGACCCACCTAAAAATGAAAATGTTGGAGAAGTTCAAGTTTTAGTTTCAGCAACAGAACATAGCGACTTTTTAGGGAAGATGGCTGTTGGCCGTGTTGAACGTGGAATTTTAAATGTAGGTGACAATATTGTAATATGCGATTATTATGATAAAGAAAAACAAACAAAAGCAAAAGTTACTGCTCTTTATGAATTTGAAGGTATGAATAGAGTTTCTGCAAACAAAATTGAAGCCGGCGATATTGCATTAATTGGATTAAATAGCGATGTTCGCATAGGTAACACAATTTGTGATGCAACACGTGTTGAACCTCTTGAGTTTGTAAAAATTAGCGAACCTAGTGTTGAAATGACCTTTATGGTTAACGACAGTCCCTTTGCTGGCAAAGAAGGAAAATTTGTAACTAGTCGTCATTTAAGAGAACGCTTATATAAAGAAGCAGATAGAGATTTATCCTTGCGCGTTAAAGATGGTGAAACAACAGAACGTTTCATTGTTGCAGGTCGTGGAGAAATGCATTTATCTATTTTAATTGAAAACATGCGTAGAGAAGGTTATGAATTTCAAGTTTCTATGCCAAAGGTTTTATATAAACGCGATTCAAATGGCAAACTTTTAGAACCTATTGATAAACTTGTTGTGGATGTTAAAGAAGAAAGCATTGGAACAGTTATGGAAAAAATGGGGCTTAGAAAAGGTGAGTTGATTCAAATGACTCCAGTTGGGGCTAGAATGCGTGCAGAATTTTATATTCCAAGCCGTGGTTTATTTGGTTATAAGAGTGAATTTTTAACAGATACAAAAGGCGAAGGAATTATGTCGAGCGTATTTGATAGATACGACGAGTATCGTGGTGAAATTATCAGAAGAAATATGGGAAGTTTAATTGCTTTTGAAACTGGAGATTCAACAGCTTACGGGCTTGCAAATGCTGAAGGTCGCGGAACCTTGTTTGTTGGTGCTGGTGTTCCAGTTTATGGCGGGATGGTTGTTGGAGAAAATCCTCGCGGAGAAGACCTTGTTATTAATATTTGCAAGAAAAAAGCCTTAACAAATATGCGTGCATCTGGAAGTGATGAAACAGTTAGACTTTCTCCTCCAAAAATATTAAGTTTGGAAGCCAGTTTAGAATTTTTGGCTGATGATGAACTTTTAGAAGTTACACCAAAAAGTATAAGAATGAGAAAAATTGAACTTGACCATGTAAAACGTGGAAGAATGAGTTTTCACGCAAAAAATGATTAAAAATTAAAAGGAGGCGAAAAATGAATCAAAGGCGAGCAAATGAGTATATAGAAAAATCTAAAGCGGTAGAAAAAAAGAAACTTGCTAGACGCATAAAACAATATTTTATGCTTTCAGTTATTTCGCTTCCATTATGTTTATATTTAGGTTATGTATTTGAAAAAAATAATTTACATACGGCTTTAACAGTAGTAATTTTTTCAGCAATATTGCTAGCTCTTTGGGGAGTGGTTTTATGGATTGATAAATTAATAAGTAAAAGAGCTAAAAAACTAAGACAAATTAAAAATGCGCAGGCAATTGTTGATAAATATAATGAAGAATTAAAAAAACAAAAAGAAACTGTTGAGCAGACTGAAGAAAAAGAAACTACGATTGAGAAAGATAATATAAAAATAGAAACAGCTGAAGAAGAAGATAAACTTTGCGAAAATAGTAAAGAAGAGATAGATAAAAATCAAATTAACTTGCCAAAAGACAATAAAAGTGTTAATCTTAAAGATATAGATAAAAAACAAAAAATAAAGCAAAAGAAATACGGAAATTTCAAAAGTAAAAGGAAAAAATAAATGGAAAAAGTTAAACCACGCATTTTACCTCAAAGTTTAGAAGCTGAACAAGCATTGTTGGGATGTTTACTTATAGATAAAGAGTGCTCATCAACTATTTTTGGAGAAATTGATAGAGATGATTTTTATAGTGAAGCTAATGCTATAATTTTCGATTCTATGAAAGAGTTGTATTTAAAAAGTAATCCTATTGATTATGTTACTTTATCTGATGTTATTTTATCTAATAATCTTGTTGATAAAACTGGTGGCTTAGAATATATTTCTAGTTTAACATCAGTTTTGCCTAGTGCCGCTAACTTTAAAAATTATGTTTCAATAGTTAAAACTAAAAGTGTTCTTAGAAAACTTATTCAAGCAGGACAAAATATTGTTAATACTGGTTTTGAAAGTCAAGATTTAACAGAAGCGATTGCAACGGCAGAAAAAAGTGTGTTTGATTTATCAAAAGAACAAGATATATCTAGTTTAACAGCTATTGGAATAACTTTAAATGAAGTTATTGCAAGAATGGATCAAATTTATCGTGATCCTGAAAGTTTACAAGGGCTTAAAACGGGCTTTCACAAATTAGATGAAATGACAAACGGTCTTCAAAAAAGTGATTTGATATTAATAGCCGCTCGTCCCGGTGTTGGAAAAACAAGTTTTGGAATGAACATTGTATCTAATGTTGCTCTTAATGGAGGCCGAGTTGCAGTGTTTAACCTTGAAATGCCTAAAATTCAACTTGCACAAAGAGTTTTATGTAATGCCGCAAATGTATCTATGAAAAAAGCTAAAAATGGAAAACTCTCAAAAGAAGAATGGGATGCTATAATTCAAGCAAAGAAAAAATTGGCTGAAACTAAAATTTATATAGACGATTCAAGTTTAAATACACCAGTTGAAATTTTAAGTAAATGCCGCAGATTACAACGCGAGCAAGGTTTAGATTTAATATTAATTGATTATCTTCAACTTATGCAAAGCAGTAAAAAAGGTAGAGATGTAAATAGACAACAAGAAGTATCTGAGTTTTCTCGTTCGTTAAAAATTTTAGCACGTGAGTTAGATGTTCCTGTTATTGTGTTAAGTCAGTTGAGTCGTGCTACTGAAACTCGTGCAGACCATAGACCAATTTTAAGCGATCTTCGTGAAAGCGGTGCAATTGAGCAAGATGCAGATATTGTTATGTTTTTATATAAACCTGAAATGTATAACGATGTTGAAATAAAAGATGGCGAACAATCAATTTGTGAACTTATTATTGCTAAACATCGTAACGGTGAACTTGATACTATTAAACTCAAATGGATTGGAGAAATTACAAGCTTTAAAAATCTTGACTTTGATGCAAATAAGGAGAGTTTATTAAGAACAGCTCCAAAAGCAAAGAAAAGTGAAAATCAATTAAGCGATAGTGATGCACCACCTGAAATGGAATCTGTGGATTTTGATGCAATATTTTAAAAAATAAAGGAGGTTAAAAGTGGGCGAAATTAAAAAAGAGTTGCCAAAGTTTGATAAGGTAATTATTAAAAATATAGAAAATAAAAAGATGCACATGCTTTTAACTAATCCGAACATTTTAGCAGAAGCTGAACAATTAAATCAAAAAATTGAAAACATGTTTACTTATAAACCTAAAAAACCCCTTGAGGAAATGTCTAATCGTGAATTTAGAAAATATAAAAGAGCTAAAAAGAGACACGATTTAGGTGTTCCTAAAAATATTGATTATAAAAGAATAGCACTCTTTGCAATTTGTTTTTTCTCAATTGCTATAGTTGGTGCAATTATAAGTTGGATTTATTTAGCAACTATTAAGCTTGAGCCAACAAAGATATTTATGAATAATGTTGAAGTATTCTATAATTATGAAAATGATTCGGGAGAAAGTGGAAGCAAACTAGACCCTGAAATGAGTTTGTCTAAGTTTGAAAATAAAAAAGTTAATTCTTCAGACATAAAAAAATATATAACAATTAAATTTATTTTTAAAGAATCGTTTAGTGAGCTTGAACTTAAAAACATGTATTTTAAACTTAGAACAAGTGGAAGAGGGCTCTGTACATATAAAATAAATTTATATGATGCGCAAAAAAATCAAGAAAAAGAAATATATTCAACTGATAGTTTTTATTTTGAAAATAAAAAAGATTATACATATAA
Organism: uncultured Clostridia bacterium; assembly: GCA_947089305.1. Lineage (GTDB taxonomy): Bacteria > Bacillota > Clostridia > Christensenellales > UBA1242 > CAMUJQ01. Next base: position 33,065 of record CAMUJQ010000002.1, on the reverse strand, counting down.
GTTTTCAATTAACTACACTTTTGAAACGGTTGCAGCAGGAAGTTACATTGAATTTGTTTTAGATGAAGGAAAAACTCAAGGCCTTGACGGTTATATGATGTATAGTTTGTTATTTAATAAAGCATAAAAAACAACCTTTATGAGTTGTTTTTTTTGTTATTTGCTTGACGGAGTAGGGGGGGGGGTAGGTTAAAATGTAAAAAGGAGAAGAAAAATGTCTATAGTAAAAAAGAAAATAATAATAACAAGTTACATAATTTTAGCAGTTTTGCTAGTAGCTTCACTAACTGCAGTTATTGTGCTAGCACTTAATGTGCAAAATTTTAATTCAAGCATAAGAGTGCAGTATAATGTAACACAAGGTATACAAGGAACGGCAAAAGCCAGTTATAGAATAGGTAACGGGCAAGAAATTGATATGACAAATTCTTCAGGACAAACTACAATAGACCTAGAAAGCAGCAATTTAAGCTTGCAACCAAATGGAGATATAGAATTAACAAAAGATAATTTATTTGTAATATTCAAATATACTTTTACAAACACAAATGTTTTTGATTATTATTGTAAACCAGTTTATCAAGATAATGATAATGATGATACAAATATAAAATTTACTTATTCAAATGATGGTGTAAATTTTGTAGAAGATTACTCACATTTACAAGTTTTAGAACAATCAGAAGGGACAATATATATTCGTTTAAGTGTAGAAAATAAGCAACAAAATGCTATTTGCACAGGCACAATAAATTGGTTGATTTCTTTATTTCAGTTTGATAAACCTTTTGCCGATGCAGAATGGGAGGCTATAGATTATATCGCACAACAAAATCTTGCAAAAGAATATTATGCTGTAGGTAATGAAAAAGATGTAACTCTTACAGATGGCGAAACTTTAACATTTGTTATTTTAGGTTTTAATCATGATGACCTTTCAGACGGTACAGGCAAAGCAAAGATCAGTATTGGTATGAAGCATTTAACAGCCCAACCTTTAATTGATACTCAAAATGATAATACAGGTGGGTGGACTGAGTCAAATGCTAGAAAAATTACAATGGTTGATTATTATAATAAAATTCCAAGCGATTTACAAAAAATTATTAAGTCAGTAAATAAAGTTTCAACAACAGGTAAAAGAGTTAATACAGATAGGGTAACTTCTCAGGATAAGCTTTGGCTATTTTCTGCATCTGAGATATTTGCAGAAAATGAATTAAGAGCATTTTGTAGTGACAATAGTATTACAGACATGGTTAAAATTAATGTAACTATATATGAAGGTGCTCGTTATGAATATTTTACAAATTTAGTTGGTGATACTGCTTATAATACAAGCATTCCTGCCCTTGTTCGTAAACTTGCTAATGGAACAGGAAATGTTAAAGCATGGTGGCTTCGTTCAACTGCACCACAATCCGATTACTATTATTTTTATGTTTCAGGATGCCTTTACGAGGCTTATGGTCCTGCACTTGAGCATGGCATAGCTTTTGGTTTTTGCATTTAGTTATAAAAAAATTCTACATTAATTTGTAGAATTTTTTTATTTAAATAGCATTTGTTAATCTTTGAATTACTTCCGCATTTCCTAAAACTTGCATAATGCCATACATATCTACACTTTGTGTTTCTCCTGTTAGGCTTAGGCGTATTATATTTGCAAGAGTTGAAATGTTACCGTTAAATTTAGTTGGGTCAGCTTTGTAGGCTTTGTTGTCAGTTGCAAAATTCAATGTTTCTGCCAACGTTTTAATTTTATTCCACCAAGTTTCTTTATCATCTTTAATGTCAAAAATTTTAACATATTCACTTAAAACAGTTTTAATGATTTTATTGTCTAAATTTAAAGTAGAAAAGTCTACTTTTGGTGCATTAAAGAAATAATGATATTTATCTTTAATTTCACTTATTTTACATAAATCTTTTCTTGGTTTAACGCCGCCTCTGTCAATTGCTAAAAAGCCTGTTACATATTTTTTGTTTTTATTTACAAAATCAAAAAGTTCATTATCATATTTTCTTGTATACTCTAAAAATTTATTATAAACTTCTTCTGCCGTCATTAAACTAATGACATTTTTAGAAATATTATCAATTTTAGCAGTATCTAGCATAACTTCTCCAGCATTAATTTTGTTAAATGTTACTTTAAATTCATTTATATCTGCCGTTGGGTTAGCATTGCGCCAATCTTCAAAATTAGAATTAAGCAAGGTATACATATAGTCTCTAACGGCTTCCATAGGGTAACCTAGTTCTTCATAAAAACTCATTAAACATTCTGGATGCTTGCGTTTGCTAATTTTTATTTTAGAACCATTTTCAATTTTACAAAGTAGCAAGTTGTGCAAATATTTAGGGTGATTAATTTTAAGGGCATTTAATAAATCAATATGTAGTGGATAAGTAGATAGCCATTCACTTCCGCGAACAACAAGGTTAACACCCATTAAATAATCGTCTACAATATGTGCAAGGTGATAAACTGCTTGGCCATCGCTTTTTAAAATGACTTCATCTTTAAACCAGCGTTGCATGCTAAGTTTGCCACGAGTTACATCTTCACCCTCAATTTTATCATCTAAACTTTTTGCTTGACTTTTAAATTTTATTGTAAAAGGCTTGTTTGCTTTTAAGTTATTTTCAATTTCTTCAATTGTTAAATTGTTGCATTTACGCCATTTGCCATAATAACCAGTTAAAGCGTGTTCACCAAGTTCTTTTATTTGAGACTCTCTTATTTGTTGCTCATCATCCATGGTGCAAAAACAAGGGTAGGCAAGACCTTTTTCTACAAGTTGTTTTGCATAACTTTGATAAATGTCTTTGCGCTCGCTTTGATAATATGGGCCATATTCTCCAATTGATTTGTTGCTGGCAACAACGCCTTCATCAAAATTAAGATTATATTGCTTTAGCGTGCTTAACATAACATCAACTGCATTATCTACTTTTCGTTTATCGTCAGTGTCTTCAACTCGCACAATAGAAACGCCGCTCGTTTGTTTTGCAAGAGTATAATCTAAAATAGCTTGTAAAATATTGCCCATGTGCACATATCCAGTTGGGCTAGGTGCAAAACGCGTTACATACGCGCCCTCTTTCAACTCGCGTTTTTTATATTTGTTTTCATAGTAATCCACGCCCTTTACATTTGGGAATAGTAAACTTGCTAATTTTTTGTTATCCATAAAAATCTCCATTTAGTAAAATAAGTTGTTAATCATTGAAACAACATTTTTATAATTTTGCATTTCTTGAACAGCAAAATTATAATTTGCTTTATCAACAGCACTAACATTTTTGTTTAAGTAAACAGTTAAGTTAGAGGCATTGTATTCATTATACTCGCTTTCAATTTTATTTACAAGCGAATTAAAATTAAAATCATTTATGCTGTTAACTGTAAAACTATCAGTTTTTTCACAATGAGTTAGAATTGGCCAAATTTGTTTCATTTTTTCAAGGGATAATGTGTTAAAACTTAAAACATTTTTAGTTAACAATATTTTACCAAGATTAGTTATATTGCTTAAAGTTTCAAAACTTTGATTTTCAGTTGAGCCATAAACGTAAAGTTCTTTTAAGTTCAATTTATCTAAAAATAAGGTTGATGCATTTTTTAGCATAATTAAATAGGTTTTAAGTATTTTTGCCTCATAGGTTCTTGAAACTACGTTTTGCGGATCTTTAACTGTTTCAACATCTACTTTATTAAAAAGGGCATTTTGAAAAGTGTTTAATAATGCAATATTTGCAAGTAACGCATCATGTGTAACAGTTTTAAGGCGTAGTAAATATTGATTAAATTCATTTTTATCTTGAGTATTGTTTACATTAAAATTTATATTGTTTTCAATAGAAAGCTTTATTATGTGTTGTTCTTTCAATGAATAGTAGAAGTTGTCTAAAAGTTTATAAAGAATTGTAGAATCTTTTGCGTTAGCTTCTTTTTGAATCATTGTTTTTTCTAGCATATCTTTATAACTATTGAAAGCAATCATAGAAAGATTAAGAGTTTCAAGTTGTGTATCTAAAAGTTTATTTTCACCTATGCGAACTTTAATAGTAGTGCTATCATACTCAAATTTTCCGTTAGGAAAGTAACTGCTAATATCCATACTACTAATTGCATCATGCATTCTAACAATTACTTGACGCATTGAAAAAGTTGTTTCGCAAGATGCAAAAGAAAATATACATACAAAAATTAAACAAATTGCAGCTAAAAACTTTTTCATTTTTTCTCCTTAAAAATTAAAATATGTGGTTATATAAGAGTGGTTGGCATCAAGAACAAATTTTCCTCCATTAGTTGCAAAATAACTAAGTAAAAAGTTTGTTTCATAATTTGGATCACTAGCGCTTAAAGTTGTTGGTTTTTTCTTTTCAGCTTTTAAAAAGTTTGTTTGTTTTTCATTTGATAAATTATAATAAGTATCCATTAATACTCTAAAAGTTTTTTCAATACTACTAAATTTTATATTAAATTGTTTAGTTGCTTCTTGGTTAACATTATTTTTAAAAGTATTTTTAAATTCTAAGAATTTATTATTTAAAAATTTTAAACTCATTGAATTGTTATCTGATATAAAAGCATTAAAATTGTTAGGATTATCATTTATTACATATATAGAAGGTAAAGCAATGTTTATTGAAAATTCTACATATAGATTAGCTAACTTAACTAAATTGTTTAAATATGGGCTGAAAGAAAAGCCAATATTTTCAAAATGATTTTCAATAAATCTTACAATATCATATTTTGCTTTAATGTATTTTTGGTATTGTGGTAGAAATGCTCCATAATATAAATAAGGGTTTTTAGTTTCTTTGATTGAATCAATTTTAGTTTCTTTAAGAATAGCATCAAAATTATTTTGAGCAACAGTAAATTCATTTAAAACTTTTTTAGCTTTACTTTGAGTTGGTTTATCAAATTTTAAATGTAATAAATAGGGAAGATAATAACTAAGTCTTTCTTGCAAATTAGAAGATGTAGTGGTAAAGTCTACTAAAGTATCTTTATAGGCATCTTTGATTGGGTTTAAATTTGTTCCGCTTTCAATGTAGCGTTCTTCATATGGGTCTGAAATTACTTTTGCAAAGTCCGCATACATTGATTTTTCTTGTCTTAAAACCAAGATTATAGAAAAAACCACTCCAAACAAAACGCTTGAAATAATGGCTATTATTATTAAAATTTTTAGTCCTTTTTTAGGAGACGATGCACTAACTTTATCCATCACATATATTTTAGCATTATTTACTTAAAACAAAAAACAAAAACAAACAAATTTTAAATTTTTTTCCTAAATTTAGACTTTTTTTTATTGGTATAATGAATTTATGAAAAAGAAAAATTTAAAAGCCTTAAACCAAATTTTTAAATATTTAGTGTTTTTTATAATGTTCTATTGCCTATTTAAAGCAAGAACAATTAATGTAAGTGGGTTTTATTCTGCAGCATTTTTTGTTGCAATATTAGCTGGCGGACAAAATGCTTTTATTTTATCTCCATTGTTTGTTTTAGCCTCCTTTTTAAGTGGGAATGATTTAATATCTGTTTGTCTTTATGCTATTTCTTGCGTTGCATATATTATTACTTATATTGTTCACAAGCAAACAAAACATAATTACACTAAATTGGTTTTAAATATTGTATTAGCAATTTCTTTAGTGCCATTTTTTGTAGTGGAATTTAATACAATGAATGCATTATTTATTTTGCTTAATTTGGGGCTATCTTTAGTATTTTTAAATGTTATATTTAATTTTGTTGTTGCTTCTTTAAATAGAAAAGTAAGTTTAAAATTAAATACAGATGAAATATTAAGTGCGTTAGTTTTTGTAATGGTTTTTGCAAGTGGTATAAAAAATATTCATTTTTTCAGTTTTCCTTTTGGAAGCATAGTAAGTTACTATTTAATTATTTTAATAGCATTTGCATTGTCAAGTAGCACTAGTTTACTTATTACTTTGTCTATTTCTTTAGGTTATTTAATTGGTGGCGCAAATGCAGTTTGTTTTGTTCCATTTGTTTTACTAAATTTAATAACTTTAGTATTTAAAAAATCTGGGAAGTGGTTAACAATTTTAGGAGCTGTAATTAGTTTTTCATCAAGTATTTATTTTTTAGATAACTACCAAACAATTTTATTTGAGGGAATTGCTTTTGTTGTTGCGATGGTTTTATTTATGTTAACAACAAAAACTTTTGTTAGCGAACTTAATAATTTCTTTGAAGGATACAAAAGTTATACTCCAACTTTACTTAGTTACACAAAAGCTAGTTTAAAACAAAAGATTGAAAATACGGGCATTGTTATTTCCCTTGTATCGAATGTGTTAAAAAAGAATATTAAACAACAAATATCAATTGAGGATGGAAAAGAACTTTTATCAAATGAATTAATTAATTTAATTTGTAAAAAGTGTCCTAATTATTCAATGTGTCATGCATTACATAATGATACTAAAACTGCAATTACAAACTTTTTTGCAAATGGATTAGTAAGAGGTAAAATAACAATTTTAGATATTCCACCGTTTTTAACTGAACGCTGTAAAAACATTCCTGTATTACTTAATGAAGTAAATAACATGTGTCAAAAATTTTTAAAGTTTAATGTTTTACAAAATGGGGCCAATGAAGGAACTTTGATAGCAACAAAGCAACTTGATTGTGTAAATGAACAGTTAGCTAAATTAAGCTTAGCAGTTAGTGAAAAAACTATTTTTAACACTCATCTAGCTGATGAAGTGGAAAAACTTTTAATTTATAAAAATTTATTGCCTATTAAAGTTTTTTGTGTTGAAGAAAATGGAAGATATATTTTTACTATAAATTTTAAAGAAAGTTATGTGAATATATTAGATATATTAAACGAGGTTGTAGGCAGTGTTTTAAAAAGGCCAGTTAATGCAAGCATTGTTGATGATAAAACATATACGGTAATTGATTCACCTCTTTGTGATGTTGTATTTGGCGTTGCTAGTATGTCTAAACTTGAAACAAGTGAAAGTGGAGACACTTATAGTTTTTCAAAAATGGGAGATGAAAATGCGTTATTTGCATTGTGCGATGGAATGGGGAGCGGAGAACGTGCAAATGAAATTAGTAATTTAGCTTTAACTCTTGTAGAAAATTTTTATAGAGCAGAATTTGATAAAGAGCAAATTTATCAATCTATTAACAAATTGCTTGTTATGCAATCGACTGATGAATTTTGTGCGCTTGATGTATGTGTTGTTGATTTGTTCAAACGGGCTTTTAGTTTATATAAATTAGGGGCGCCTGAAAGTTTTTTGAAAACCTCAGACGGGGTTGAAATTTTGAATAGTGGAGCATTACCAATTGGTATTGTAGATGAATCAATTCCAAAGGTTGAAACACGACTTTTAAATATGGGAGATATAGTAATTCTTGTAAGTGATGGAGTTAGTGATTTATTTAAAAACAGCATAGAGTTAAAAGAGTTTATTGAGAAATTAGATGTAACAAATCCACAAAGTTTGGCTGATCAACTTTTAACTGAATGTAAAGTTCGCTCTAAAGATGCAATGAAAGACGATACTACAATTTTAGCGTTTAGGCTTTTTGAAAAGAAAAAATAATTTGAGCTTAGTAAAAAATATGCTATAATATTTCTAAGGAGATAATTTTGAAAAAACAAGTTACAGTAGACTTACATGGTTTAACAGAAAATGAAGCATATTTAAAACTTTTAGAAACAATGAACAATCTTCCTCCTAATATAGATAGGGTTATTGTAATCCACGGCTATCATGGTGGGAACATTTTAAAAAATTTAGTAAGAGAACAATTTACACACTATAAAATATTGGAAAAAGGTTTAAGTTTAAACGAGGGAGAAACAATTTTTTATATTGACCCTAAAAAGAGGTAGATTTCTTAATAAAAGACTTGCAAAAATTGAGAAAAATTGATACAATAAAGTATGTTAAATTTTATTTTAAATAGATGTGCAGGAAATAATTCAGCGAAGAAAACATTTTCTAAAATTAAAGATTATTTAAATAAAAATAAAATTATTTATAGGGTTTTTTATAGTATAGATCGTCCACAAATTAAAGAAATAGTTGCTAGCTTAGAAAAAGATAAGGAAGACAATATTATAGTAGTTGGGGGCGATGGAACAATTCATGATGTTGTTAATGCCGTGACAAATTTAAATAAAATAAATATTGGTATAATACCAGCAGGGCAAGATAATAATTTTGCAAAATCTTTAGGTCTACATCTTGAACCAGTTGAAGCATTAAAAGATATTTTAAATAATGAAATTATTAAAGTTGATTTAATGAATATTGGTGGAATGAAAGCAATAAATAGTGTTGTTGTTTCTGGTGACTATTTTTTGAAAATGCGAAAAGGACAACACGAAAACAGCAAAGCTTATAATTATAATCTACAAAAAATATTAAATAAAGCTAGAACCTTTACACTTAATAAAACTCTTGAAGACAATAAAACAAGTGAAAGTGAAATTAATTTGGCTTTAATATGTAATGGCAAATATGTTTGTGGGGACATAAAATATATTGATGAAGCGTCTTTAACTGATAACAAATTAAACTATATCGAATTTAAAAAGTCAGACTTAAAATTAAAGTTTAAGAATAAAACATTAGTAAGAGAAGAAAGTTCGGGCTTTAATTGTTTTGAAATTAAAAAGATAAAGTTAACATCGGGTGAAGAAAATTTTGATTTTTTAGTTGATGGAGAGTTGGTTACTGATACTATTTGTGAAGTAACATTAACTAAAAATGCGCTTTTGACTTTTAAACCTAGAGATACAAGCAAAAAGGAGAAATAAAATGGGGAAAAATAAAGATAAAGACAAAAGCGAAAAGAAAGAGAAAAAAGGGTTTCTACAAATATTTTTAGATATTATACTTTTTCCGTTTAAGTTATTGTTTAAATTTTTTGTTTGGCTTGTTAAATTTTTATTTAAACTTATTGTTAAAGCCCCTCTTAAAATTATGTCTGGCTTATTAATTTTTGTAGCAATTATCGCACTTTTGATTTGGTTATTTTAATCTACAAAATGTTATATTTTTTTTAAAAATTTAGTTGTGTATTAATGTTTACAAACTAATTTTTTTTTGGTATAATTATTGCTAGATAACTATAATACGAATTTAGGGGAAATAATAAAAAAATGGGATTATTTAACGACAACAAAAAACATGTTAGAAAACTTAAAAAAATTGCCGATAAGGTTATGGCATATGAAGAAGAATATAAACTTTTATCTAATGGCGAGTTAAAGGCCAAAACTCAAGAATTTAAAGATAGATATGCTAAAGGGGAAAGTTTAGATAGCTTATTACCTGAAGCATTTGCAACAATTAGGGAAGCTAGTGCACGTGTTCTTAATATGCGTCATTTTTATGTTCAAATTATTGGTGGTATTTGTTTACATCAAGGTCGTATTGCTGAAATGAAAACAGGTGAAGGTAAAACTCTTGTTGCAACTTTGCCAGCATATTTAAATGCAATAACTGGAAAAGGTGTTCATATTGTTACAGTTAACGATTATTTGGCAAAACGTGATGCAGAGTGGATGGGAAAACTTTATACCTTTTTAGGTTTAACTGTTGGAAATATTCTTCCTATGCAACAACCAAATGTTAAGCGTGCACAATATAATTGTGATATAACTTATTGTACTAATAATGAACTTGGTTTTGATTATCTTCGTGACAATCTTGCAAAAAGCAAACAAGATAGAGTTTTGCGTGGGCTTGAATATTGTATTATTGACGAAATTGATAGTATTTTAATAGATGAAGCTAGAACTCCTCTTATTATAAGCGCACCAGGACAAAAAAGCAGTGCATATTATAAACAAGCAGATGCATTTGTAAAAACACTTAAAGAGGAAGATTATGAAATTGATTTAAAAGATCAATTAATTCGATTAACTGAATCTGGCGTAACAAAGGCAGAACGTTATTTTACAGTGTCTAACATTAGTGACATTGAGAATATTGAATTAACTCATTACATTCAAAATGCTCTTCGTGCAAATAAGATTATGCACAACGAACAAAACTATATTGTTAAAGATGGAGAAATTGTTATTGTTGATGACTTTACAGGTCGTTTAATGCAAGGTAGACGTTATAGTAATGGCTTACATCAAGCAATTGAAGCAAAAGAAGGTGTTGAAATAAAAAGTGAAAGTCAAACAATGGCAACTGTTACTTTCCAAAACTTTTTTAGAATGTATAAGAAATTGTCTGGTATGACTGGTACTGCTAAAACTGAAGAAATTGAATTTAATAAAATTTATGCTCTTGATGTTGTTACAATTCCAACAAATGTTCCAAGTCAACGTATTGATGAACAAGATTGTGTTTATAAAACTGTTAGAGCAAAAACTAAGGCTATAGTAGAAGATGTTCAAACTTGCTATGAAAGTGGACAACCTGTTTTAGTTGGTACTGTTACTATTGAAAAATCTGAAGAGATTTCAAAAGCACTTCGTGCAGCTAAAATACCTCACAATGTTTTAAATGCTAAAAATCACCAACTTGAAGGTGAAATAATTGCTCAAGCCGGAAGAAAAGGGGCAGTTACTATTGCAACAAATATGGCTGGTCGTGGTACTGATATTTTACTTGGTGGTAATGCAGATTATCTTGCTAAAAAAATTATTAGAGAAAAATATGATAACGATTTAATTTTATCTAGTTTTGAATATAAAGATAATTATACTGATGAAGAAAAACAAGTAAGAAATGATTATGATAAAGAATATCAACGCTTTAAGAAAACAACAGATGCTGAGCATGATTTTGTTGTTTCACTTGGCGGACTTAGAATTATTGGTACTGAAAGACATGAAAGTCGACGTATTGATAATCAGCTTCGTGGTCGTAGCGGAAGACAAGGAGATAAAGGTAGTTCAATTTTCTATTTAAGTTTGGAAGATGAACTTATGCGTCGTTTTGGCGGAGATAGAATTAAAAATATTGTTGATCATATGAGAATTGATGAAGATATTCCTTTCCAATTTAAAATGATAAGTAGACAAATTGAAAAAGCGCAAAAAAGAATTGAGGATGCTAACTTCTCTGTACGTCGCCAAGTTTTAGAACTCGATGAAGTTTTAAATCAACAAAGACATATTATTTATGATGAAAGAAACAAGGTTCTTGATGGAGTTGACATTAGACCAGACATTGAAAACATGATGTTAAAATTAGTTGAAGAAGCAGTTGGCTTTGCAATTGATGATTCAAAAAGTTTTAATCAATGGGATCTTGAAAAACTTAATAATAGTCTTGAACTTAATTGTTTAATAAAAGGAACTAATTTATTTAATGAAGAGATAGTTGAGGGAATGGAAGTTAGCGATGTTGTTGATTTTGCATTTACTGAAACAAAAAAACAATATGAAGAAAAAGCTGAAAAATGCATTAAAGAAGGAATTGCTTTTAAAGAAATAGAAAGAAATATACTTCTTAGAATTATTGATACTAATTGGGTAAGTCATATTGATGCAATGGATAGTTTAAAACAAGAGATAGGTTTACGAGCTTATGGACAACAAGACCCAGTTTTGGCTTACAAGAAAGAAGGTTATCGCATGTTTGAAATGTTAACTGAAAAAATACAGTCTGAATGTGCTAGGATGCTTTTAGGTATGCAAGTTACAATTAATACTAATGAAGATTTAGAAAGAATTAAAGAGCGTCAACGCCAACAAATAGCTAATTTAAATGGTCGCGGTCAAAATGGTGTACAAAAACAAGATAGAAATGCTCCATGTGCATGCGGTAGTGGTAAAAAATTTAAGAATTGTTGTGGCAAAAATGTTTAAGGAATCAAATGTTTAAAGACGCAAAAATAAAAGATAAAATATTTGAAATAAAAGAAATGGCTTTGAGTTTAAAAGAAGTTGTAGATACTGAAAAACTTATAAGCGAAATTGCAGAGTCTGACGCAAAAATGCATGCGCCAGACTTTTGGGATAATGTGGAACTTGCAACTATAATATCAAAGAAAAATAGTCATTTAAAAGATGAACTTGCAACTTTTGATAAAATTATTGAGAAAAGTGAAATTTTAAGTGATTTATTTAAAATTGTTGAAGATGACGAAGGTTTTGATGATGAGTATGAACTATTAGTTAATTCATTTTTTGAAACAATTTCTAATTATAAAATTAAAACCTTACTTAGTGGCAAATATGATTTTAATAATGCAATTATTTCTATAAAGGCAGGGGCTGGAGGAACAGAAAGCATGGATTGGGCTAACATGCTTTATAGAATGTATTCTGGATATGCTAATAAAAATAATTTTAAAGTAAGTTTAATAGATTTTGAGTTGGGAAATGAAACAGGTTATAAAACATTGGAATTTTTAGTTAAAGGTGATTATGCCTATGGAAAACTAAAAAATGAAAGTGGAGTTCATAGATTAGTTCGAATTAGTCCTTTTGATGCAAATAACAGAAGACATACTAGTTTTGCTAGTGTTGAGGTTAGCCCTGAAGTTAATGAGGAAATTGAGATAAATATTGATAAAAATGATTTGAGAATAGATACATATCGCGCAAGTGGGGCGGGTGGTCAGCATGTTAATAAAACTGATAGTGCAATTAGATTAACACATTTGCCTACAGGAATTGTTGTTAGCTGTCAAAACGAGAGAAGTGCAATACAAAATAGAAAACAAGCATTTGAAATTTTAAAAAGCAAATTATTAAATTTAAAATTAAAAGAAAAACAACAAGAGATAGATGAAAAAAATAGTAAACTTAAAAAAATTGATTTTGGAAGTCAAATTCGCAGTTATGTATTTTGTCCCTATACAATGGTTAAAGACCATAGAACAAATTTTGAAACTAGCGATGTTGAAGCTGTAATGAACGGAGAACTTGAAAAGTTTATAAATGAAATGATTAAATTGCAAAACATGTAGTTTTGCAATTTTTTTGTTATAAAAAAGTTAAAAAATGGTTAAATTTTTTTTAAAATGGGTATTGACTTTACCTAACTCTACATGTTAATATATTATTACGAATAAAAATAAGGGGTGAAATTATGGAAAAAGAAACATTAAGAAGTGTAGCTAAAACATATCGTGAAGCAGTAGAAATTGGAGAAGAAGTTGTAAAAGGTAAAATAAGCGAAAAAACTTTAATGTCAAATGCTGCGCCAGTTCGTAAAGTAAGCGATTTACTTGAAAAAATTGAAAGATTAGAAGTTGAACATAGAGATGCAGTTGAACAATTAATTGAAAAGTTAAAAGCTCTTCCAAATGGGTTACAAGCAAGATTTATTTCAATTATGACAAAATATCAAGAACAATTTGAAGGAAGTTCAAATATTAGAGAAAATGCTAAACATGAAACTTCTAAAAAAGTATTGAATAATAAAAGATAATAAGTAGGAGAAAAAATTCATGTTAATAAATAATTTAGTTGGAATTGCAAAAGCAAAATATTTGTATCACATGGCTGTAAAAAATGACATGTATGCAAAAGTTGCAAAAAGTTTTATAAAAGATTATGATTTTAATTTATATGATGAAGAAGCTAAATTTGCTTGCAGATCAGATTATAATTTACTAGATTTAACTAGTATGCTTAATGGAACAAGTAAAACTAATGGACCTTTAACTGAGCAAGAAATGCAAGATTTTATTGAGTTTATTAAAAGTGAAAAAGCAAGAATTGTGTCAACAAGTTCAGCAAAGAAAGATTTAGGATATTATGCTCAAAGAGATATTTGTGAAAAAGTTGCTAAAGATATTTTAAAACTTGAACCAGTAACTGCAAAAGCAACAACTCGTAAAATATAATTTTAAATTTATAAAAAAACTTGGTTTTACCCAAGTTTTTTTCTAGAATTAATCTTTATTTTTTTCTAGTTCTGCATTGTATGCATCAATTACGGCTTTTTTAAACATATCTCTTGTAGGTGTATCAAGTGGATGTGCAATATCTTTATGAACATCTTTACCAAGAGTTACATCTGGAACTTTTTTGCTAGGCATAGCAATGTAAGGACCAATATCGCCTTGCAAAACTTTAATATCGTGAACAACGAAGCAACCATCAATTGTAACGCTTGCAACTGCTTTAAGCATACTGTCTTCACGTTTAACAAGTTTTACTCTTACATCTGTAATCTTCAAGTTTGTATTCCTCCTATATTTATTGCAATATTAAGAAAGTCGAATTAATGCGGTTTCTTAAAATAGCTATTATAATTATACTAAAATTTGGTTTTTATGTAAAGCAAATTAAAGTGCGTTTTCAGTTTGTTGCAATTTGCACAAATAGTAAACTAATTTGCTTTTACTTCAAATTTAAGTTTTGCAACTATTCCACTAAATAGTTTAACTTTAGCAAAAAATGTTCCTTCACTTTTAATAGAATCAACTTCAATTTTTTTACGGTCTATTTCAAAACCTTGCTTTTTTAATGCTTCTGATAATTCTTTATTAGAAATGCTTGAATAAGCTTTGCCATTTTCTCCAAACTTAATAGTTAAAACTAAATTCAAGGCTTCTAGTTTAGTTTTTAATTCGCTAGCAGCTTTTTTTTCTTCTTCATAGTGAAAATTAGATGCGGCTTGTTTTTGCATTGCATCGTTACTTAATGTTGCATCAGCTTTTTTTGCTAAACCTTTTGGAATTAAACTATTTGAAGCATAGCCATCTGCAACATTTTTAATTTCACCCTTTTTTCCTAAATTTTTAACATCAGTAAGTAAAATAACTTTCATAATTTTTCTCCTTGCTATATTATAACAAGTTTAATGAATAAAATAAAGCATATGACGCTTAGATGTATAAAATTTTAAATGCAAGTCAAAAATTTTTTTAAGGAGAAAAAGTTTATGGATATAAGATGTAGAAAAGGAAAGTGTGTTCATAATAATAACCAAACCTGTATGTATAAAAATTTACAGATAGGTAATGCAACTGAATGTAAAGATTTTAATCCAGATCCAGACAAATATGTTGAAGATTACACAAAAACAATGCTTGAAAAGCCTCCAAAAATTGCTCCATTTAAAAATATACATAAATACGATTTGCATTGTGATGCAACGAATTGTATCTTTAATAAAGATAACAAGTGTTTAAGTAATGGCATAACAATTCAAAGTTTAGAAAAAGGAACAGAATGTTTAAACTTTTTTGAAAAATAAAATTTGATAAAAAAGCCACAAAAAATGCCGAAAGTTAAAAGTCTTTCCGCATTTCTTAAAACAGTATATTAACGGCAATGTAATTTAATAATTATATTGCAAAAAAGTGATAAACAAATCAATATTATTTTTTACATATTAATTTTAAATACGTAAACAAATATAAATTAAATTAATTATTCTTAATTAAAGAATATGCTAAATTTTCTATACTACCTGCGCCTAATATAAGAAGAATACTATCCTTATGGTTTTTAAGCGCCTCAATGCACTTTTCATAACTTTCAATATATTCGCAGCTTTGAATTTCTTGTGCAAGCTTTTGACTTGTTATGCCCTCAATTGGATTTTCGCGAGCGCTATATATGTCAAGTAAATATGTTTTGTCCGCCTCACTTAAACTGGCAATAAACTCTTTCCAAAGCCCTTGAGTGCGGGTATATGTGTGTGGTTCAAACGCCACTATTACAGGCTTTTTAAAATGCTCACGGCAGGATTTTATACTTGCACTAATTTCAGTTGGATGATGTGCATAATCGTGAATTATAATATTAGTATTACTTTTTCCTAATATGTCAAAGCGTCTTTTAACACCTGTAAAGTTTTTTATATTGTTAGAGTAATTTATTAATTTTAATGGGTGTAATTTTTTAAAGTATTCACAAACAACAGCGCTTGCCAATATGTTATATGCATTGTGTCTACCATAGAGTTTTGATTTTATTGTACGAATTTTTTTTGCTTTATAATATAGGTCTAAGGTAATTCCTTTATCATTTAAAACAATGTTTTTTGCCGTGTAATCGGCATTATCATTTAAACCAAAACTTATTATTTTTGTTTTAGTTTGGTTGGCAACTTCTTTAACAAGTTTGTCATCAAAATTGCAAAAAAGCACACTCTCTTGTTTACCCTCAAGTTTTTTTGCAAAGTTTAAAAAAGTTTGTTTTATATCATTAATGTCTTTATAGCAATCTAAATGATCGGCGTCTATATTAAGCATTATAATAAAGTTTGGATTAAGAGCAAGCAAGTTCTTTTTAAACTCGCAAGCCTCAGTTATAAATAAGCGTTTATTTTTACTAGCTTTAATAACTTGCTTAAAATATTTATTTGTTAAAGCAAGGTTATTAATTTCACCTCCAATGTGGGTTTGAGGACAAAGTTTGTTTAGTGCCGTGGAAAGAAGAGCAGTTGTGGTAGTTTTGCCATGGCAACCACAAATAGCAATTACATTATTATACATATTAGCAATTAAGTTTAAAGCTTCTTTGCGAGAAACTAAAGGAATTCCACATTTAGCTGCCTCAATAATTTCTTCATTATTTGAGTCTATTGCATCACTATAAATTACCATTTCACAATTTTTTATATTTTCTTTTTTGTGAGAAAAAAATATTGTAATGCCAAGTGCACTTAATTCATCTGTTGTATAACTTTGAGTTCTATCACTGCCACTAACGTTATAACCTAAACTTTTATAAATTATTGCAAGTTTACTTAAACTTGCTCCGCCTATTCCAATAAAATGTATTTTCATATTTAATATATATGTTATTCAATTAAATTAGTTTAACTCATTAATAACTTTTTTTTGAGTATGAGCAAAAGTTAAGCCAAACACTTCTTTTGCTCCAGCTTTTTTTAAAACTTTACTACATTCGTTCATTGTTGCGCCTGTTGTGTATACATCATCTACTAGTAGCACTATTTTGTTTTTTATATCTACATTTTCTAAAAGTTTAAAAGCATCTTTTATGTTTTCTTGTCTAGATTTAAAATCTTTGTTAATTTGATGTGTTTCATTTATCCTTTGCATAGTATCAACTAAAGGTAAGTTTAATTCCATAGATAAATTGTCTGCTAGTAATTTTGCAAGGTTAAAACCCCTCTCTTTTGTGCGTTTTAAGCCACTAGGAACAAAAGTAATTAATTCACATTTATAACGGTTATCAAGGTAGCAACTTTTCATGAACTTTGACATAGTTTGCGCTAAATATTTTTCGCCATTAAATTTAGCGCTAATTACAAGATTTTTAGCTGCATTTTCATATATAAAAACACTTCGGTTTCTTGCGAAGTAAGTTTCTTTTCTGCTTTTACAATTTAAGCAATAAATGTTTTCATGTTGCATGTTGTCTCCACAAGTAGTGCAGGGAATAGTGATAAGTTGCATTTCTGCAATACACTTATTGCAAATAGAATTATATCCGCCATTGTTTAGTTCAGATTTACAAATAACGCATTTTAAACTAGAAGGGAATAAAATTTCACTTAATTTATTTAAAAAGTTTTTCATTTGTGTTCCTTTTATTATTTTTTTAAAGTATGCGCCAAGGTTAATGCATAAATAGTTTGTGCACCATGTGTTTTTAGTAGTTTGCTACATTCATTAATTGTTGCCCCTGTTGTATATATATCATCAATAAGTAAAATATTTTTATATTTTACATCGCAATTAATAAATTTAAAAGCATTTTTAACATTTATTTGCCTCGAAGTAAAATCTTTGTTTTTTTGTTCATCTGTTTTAATACATTCTAATGTTTTAATTAAGGGTATAGCTGTTTTATCAGATAATTTTTTTGCTAGTAGTTCAGGAATATTATAAAATCTATCTTTATTTGTTTTGCTAGGTACATAGGTTATTAAATCAATGGATAAGTTTAAGTTGATATAAAGTTTATATAATTCATCAAATAAAAAAGCTACAAGATATTTTTCGCCTCTAAATTTTGCTCTAGTTATTAAATTTTTAGCAACATTATTGTAGACAAATACACTTCTATTAAATTTAAAATATGTCACAGCGCGATTTTTACAATTAAGACAATAAGTGTTGCCATTAAGCATTTCATCTCCGCAAGTTGGACAAGGATTCTTTATGTAAAAAACATTATTAAAACAATTTTTACACAAATACATATTGTTAGAATTGCAAAGTTCATTTTTACAAACTATGCATTTTAGTTTTTGCGGAAATAATAAATTAGAAATATAATTAAAAATATTTTTCATGTTGAAATTATTTTACAAATCATAAATATTTTTGTCAAGTTAATAAAAAAGCGCAAATTTTATTTTGCGCATTTAAAATTTATTTTTCTTCTAATATCTTTTCAGATTCAATCATTACTTTGTTATTAAACTCAATAAGTTGGTCAGCTTTTTTCATAACACGTTCATCATGTGTTACGCAAATAACAATTGCATTCTTTTTGAGTTTATTAATGCTTTTAATTACATTCATAGCATTTTTATGGTCAAGGTCATTTGTTGGCTCATCAAAAAT
The DNA here is from genome assembly GCA_947089305.1 of uncultured Clostridia bacterium. Taxonomy (GTDB): domain Bacteria; phylum Bacillota; class Clostridia; order Christensenellales; family UBA1242; genus CAMUJQ01. The sequence goes on along the minus strand of CAMUJQ010000002.1, from coordinate 14,566 downwards.
ATAAATATCAGCAGGACGAATTAATCCGCGAGTTATGCAAATTCTCTTTTTTTCTCCACCTGAAAGCATATTCTCTAAGTTTTGTTGCTTCTTTTCGTCAAACTTTCTGTTATAAAGTTTTTGCATAGAAAGAAGTTCTATAATTTCTTGAACATTATTAAATTTATTGCCGTCGGGGTAGAGAATATTTAATTTAACGTCACGATTAAATATATAAGGGCTTTGCATGGTTACAGACATTTTTTCAGATATTAAATAACCAGTTTGTAAAGGTATATTTTCATTTACAATAATTTCACCTGCTTTGCGTTCGCATAGCCCACTAATAACTCTCATGATTGTAGACTTTCCGCAACCAGACTCTCCATAAACAACGGCAAGTTCACCTTTTTTAAATTTGGCATTTACATTTTCAATTCTAAAAACATCTCCGTTTTGAATATCTACATGCTTTAATTCAAGAGAATTTATTTTATCAATATCAAGGGGAGTTAAAGGTAATAAATCTTCATCGCTAGGCTTGATTTCATAAAGTCGATTAATTTTTACTTTGCATTCTACCCATTTAGTAGAGAAGTAACTTATAAGTTGAAGAGGGCTAAATATTTGAGCAACATAATTTACAATAATTACAATGCTACTTGGGTCCATAGTATTTGAAAATACTCGTTTTGCACATAAGAAGATAATTCCAAAAGTACATAATATTTCTATAACTCGAGATACTGTCCAATAAACCCATCTAACATTAATTTTCTTTTTTTGCTGCTTATAAAAAGCTTCAATTTTATTGTTAAAAATAGATTGTTCTAAAAACATTGATTTATAAAGGGTAATTACAGGAAGGTTGACTATAGAGTTTGCTACACTGTTTGTAACAGCAGATTTAGTTGTTTCAAGATTTACAGCAATTTTATTTTCTAATTTTGTTCTTACCATAACGCAAAGCCATACTAAAATAAGACCTACAATTATAAAAGGCATAGAAACAATATCCATAACACATATATAGCAAAGAGCAATAACGCCTGATAAAATTTGAGGAATTACACTCACAAATAATTTTTCTAAAGCATTTAATATGCCTTCAGGGCCTTCATTTAAACGATATAAAGCATCACCTTGTGTCATTTTTAAATCCATGTTTTTACGTGGACTGATTAACCAAGAATATGTGTGAGAACGTAAATTTGCTAAAACTCGTTTTATTAATGCTTCTATTTGAAGTTCATAGGTAACATGGAGTATGTGCATTAAATAGGTTATGGCGCCACCTGCAATTATAATAGGCACATAGCCCCACGCATTTGGAATTGCAATGCCAAAAAAGTGCGCCGTATTTCCTGATAACTTTGAAATAATAATACTAACAATTTGAGTTGGAATTAAAACAGCAATCGATGCTATTAAACCTAAAAATATTAGAAAGAAAAACTTTAGTTTTTCATTTTTCTTCATTACGCTCCAAAGCAAAACAATTGTGCTTCTTTGTTTTTTAGTATTTTGCTCTTTTTTCATAAGTAACTCCTTATTTAACTAAAATAATATTACACTAAATATAATTTTTAAGCAAATAAATATTCTTAATTTTATATAAAGATAAATTTAAAAGCCATATTGACTATATATGTTTTAATATGATACAATTAAACTAGAGGTAGGAAGTGGATAATATATATAAGATAAATAATATTGATTTAAAAGAAAGTGAAAGAAGTATTGAATTTACTAAAAATGAAGAAGGTGAAACATGCATTAAAGTTTTTCCTGTTTTTGAAAATGGAAGAAAGATTTTTAAACCTTTATCTACTCAAAAACCATATATGACAGAGTTCTTTGCAGTTTCTGAAGTGTTTAGTTCAAGGCTTGCAAAGTTTTTAAATTATGCATGCGCACAATATGATTTAGCTGTTTGTAAAGGTGTTAATAAAATAGAGAGTAAATATATTGACAAAGGAGTTTTAACAGAAAACTTTTTAAACAAAGGTGAAAAGTTTTTAAGCCTTTTAGATTATTATGAAAAACATAAAGCCAAGAATATAAATTTTGACGAGTTTATAAATTTTGCTTTTTGTGTTTATAAATTGCATGAACTATTTGATGAAGAACCATTTATAAGCAATAAAGAACTAGCTAAAGATTTGGCAAAGAAAATGTTATTTAAATATTTAATAGTGGACCAAAATGCGCACTTTGGTAATTTAGGTTTTATTAAAGATAAAGAAGGTAATTTAAAATCAGCACCTTTATTTGATAATGAATATTCACATTTATTTCTTTTGTTTAATCATATGGAAAATAGACAAAGTTTTTATGATTTATATATGAAATATGCACAATTAAACATTGATGTAATAAAACAAAAGTTTCCTGATGTTGTTAAGGAATTTAAAGAGCAGATATTTGAAATTAAAAATAAGCAATTCTTAAAAGATATTTGCAATTTCTCTAATTTAGCAAAATTTATTGAAACTTATTCTTGGGATAAATATACTAATTTTATGAAAGAAAAATATGAAAAAGTTAAAGTAACTAAGCAATGGTTAGAAGAAAAGGGCGAATTGGTGTATAAAGATTTAAATAAACATATTAATAGAATGTTAAAAATTTAATTTTATGAAAAAAAGGTAGATTTTGTATTCTACTTTTTTTGTGCAATTTAACTTAACCTATAATTAGAATTTATTTGAGGAAAAATGTCGAATATGTTATACTTTTAATTAGGGAGGAAGAAATGAGTAAATATATTGTAGTAACGGGTGGTGTAGTTTCTAGTTTAGGAAAGGGTATAACGGCAGCGAGTCTTGGTAGACTTTTAAAAAATCGTGGTTTTAGTGTTGCAGTTCAAAAACTTGATCCTTATATTAATGTTGACCCGGGAACTATGAGTCCATATCAACATGGGGAGGTTTTTGTAACTGATGACGGGACTGAAACTGACCTTGATATTGGACATTATGAAAGATTTTTAGGAATTACTTGCAATAAAAATTGTAATTATACAAGTGGTAAAATTTATTCTAGTATTATTGCAAAAGAAAGAGAAGGTAAATATCTTGGAAGAACTATTCAAGTTGTTCCTCATGTTACTAATGAAATAAAAGAAGATATACAAGGTGCTGGTGGAGATGATACAGATATTGTTATTGTTGAAATCGGTGGCACTGTTGGAGATATAGAAGGGCTTTCATTTTTAGAGGCTGTTAGGCAACTTAGAATGGAAGTTGGGCAAGAGAACTTAGTTTTCTTGCATGTTGCACTTCTTCCTTATTTAGAAGCTGCACAAGAAGTTAAAACTAAGCCAGCGCAAAATAGTGTAAAAGAATTAACAAGGCTTGGGATTCAACCTGATATTTTAGTTTGTAGAACTAATGCTGGTATTGATTTAACAGATGAGATGAAAGAAAAATTGGCAATGTTTTGTAATCTTCGTGGCAAAGAATTTGTAATTCATAATAGCGATGCAAAATGCTTATATGATTTACCTTTAATGATGCAGAAAGAGGGTTTAGATAAAATTGTTTGCAAACTATTAAAATTGAAAGCTGGCAAGGCTGATATGTCGGGCTGGAAAAATATGATTTCAAAACTTAAAAGTAATAAACAAGAAGTTAAAGTTGGTATTGTTGGAAAATATACTGCAGTTGCCGATGCATATATATCAGTTACAGAAGCTCTTAAACACGCGGGCCTTAATAATGGTGTAAAAGTTAAGGTAAAACTTATTGACTCAGTTGACATTGAAAAAAATGGAGCAGAAGCAATGCTTAGTGAATTAAAAGGTATTGTAGTTCCTGGTGGTTTTGGCACACGTGGCGTTGAAGGAAAAATTATGGCGGCAACTTATGCTCGTGAAAACAATATCCCATATCTTGGTTTATGTTTGGGCATGCAAATTGCTGTTATAGAGTTTGCTAGAAATGTTATTAAATGGAATGATGCGTCTTCAAGTGAGTTTGAAACAGCTTCTAAACATAATGTAATTGATATAATGGAAGACCAAAAAGGTATAAGTGAAAAGGGTGGAACAATGCGACTTGGGGCATATGAATGCACTTTAACGCAAGGCACAAAAACTTATAAGGCTTATGGTAAAAAACATATTTCTGAAAGACATCGCCATAGATATGAATTTAATAATAAATTTAGAAAAGATTTTGAAAATAATGGCATGGTGATTGCGGGCGTTAATGAAGAAAGAAATCTTGTTGAAATTGTAGAATTGCCTAATCATAAGTTTTATGTTGCTTCACAATTTCATCCAGAATTTAAAAGTCGCCCAGATAATCCTCATCCACTTTTTGAAGCTTTTATTGGGGCATGTAAAGATTAAAATAGGAGAGTGTTAAAATTGATAGATTCAAAACCATGGGATTGGAATAAAGTTGAAAAGGATGTTAAACATATTTGGCTAACACCAAGTGAACAAGCATATTATTTGGTAGATAGATGGATGTCTCAAAATAAAAAAGATTTTCTAGATCTTGGTTGCGGGCTTGGTCGTCATACTTTGCTTTTTAGTAAGGCGGGCTTTAATGTTAGTGCCTTTGATTTAAGTGAAGAGGCAATTTTATCTACAAAGAGTGCACTTAAAAAGCAAGGTTTAAAGGCTCAATGTAAACAAGGCGACATGTTGCATATGCCTTATAAAGACGAAACTTTCGATGCAATTTTAAGTTATAATGTTATTTCACATACTGATACTGAAGGAGTAAATAACATAATTAAAGAAATTTATAGAATTTTAAAACCAAATGGAGAAATCTTTTTAACTTTGTGTTCAAAAAACACTTGGGCATTTAAACAAAAAGAATGGCCTTTGGTTGATAAAAACACAAGAATAAGAAAGGATGATTCTCCTGAATATAATGTTCCTCATTTCTATGCTGATTACAAATTGATATTAAAGCTTTTTAAAAATTTTGAAATAATAAAAGTTAGTGAAGTAAAAGACTTTTTTGATAAAAACGGAAAACCAAGTTATTCTTATCATTATCATATTTTGCTTAAAAAATAAATCGCTGTGAAATATTGTAAAACAAAAAAGAGGAGTAAAATGACAAGCAAGGATTTTAGAGATTATGTTGTTTATGAACTAGGAAAATTGGGGGATTTAATTTGCAGACCTATGATGGGAGAATATTTATTATATTTAAATAATGTTCTTTTTGGCGGGTTATATGATGGAAGAGTGTTAATTAAGCGCACAACAGAAAACGCAAAATTTAATTTGCCCGAACAAATTCCATATAAAGGTGCAAAGCCAATGTATTTTTTAGAGGATTTAGAAGACACTGAACATGTTAAAGAAATAATTTACACAACTTGCGAAAGCTTAAAAAAATAAGGGCAATATATTGCTATTTTAAGCTATTAATATTTAAGGTATTTATTAAAAAAATACTAACAAATTAAACGCGCTAACGCGTTTTTTTCTTATTATTATTCTATAATTTGACAAAATTCAACAATTAATTTACAATATATCTACATAGGAGAAATATGTTTTCAAAGTCTAATCCTGCAACAGCTTGTGGAATGTGGTCATTAACTTATATTATAGCATTAGCAATTGTTATTATGCTTATATTAATAGGTCTTGCTTTTTCTAAACATTTGAACAAAAGAGGGGTAAGAATTGCTATTTTAGTTGCTGGTATTTTTACAATTTTAACTGAAATAATTAAAATGATTTGGACTGGCATAGTTAATGGAATTTCAAGTATAGAATTTGTTCCATTATATTTTTGTTCATTATTTATGTATGCTTGTGTGTTAGCCTTATTTAAAAATGAGACCATTAAAAACACGGGCGTAGCGTTTATGTTTTTTGGAGGAATAGTTGGGGCCACTGCATTTTTCATTTATCCAAGTGCAAACATTCCATCTTATCCAATTTATCATTTTATGTGTCTTAGAACTATGATTTATCACGGCTTAATGATTTATATTGGAGTACTTATTGTTATAACAGGTTTTTATAAACCTAAAGCAAAACATTTCTTGAATTATTTTGTTTTTGTTGGTTTAGCTTGTATTGGAGCGTATATAATGAATGTGACAACAGGCTCAGATTTAATGTATATTTCAAGACCAATTCCAATTAAAATTAGTCAAATAGTTTTTAATGCTGCGCCTAAGTTATATCCTTTTATAGGAATGCTTGTGCAAATTTTTTGTCCATTTTGGGGAGTATACTTTATTTACACTTTGTTAAATATTGTTTTAGAAAAGAAAAAAATAAAAAGACTTGAATTTTTAGCCGAAAAAGAATTTAAGTCTTGAAAATAAAAGGTAAATATTATATAATAGAAGAAGGAGAAAGATAATGGAAAAAAGTTATTCAAGAGATGAGATTTTAAAAAACTCTATAATATTAGTTGGACCAGCAGGAGTTGGTAAAACTGTTGTTAGTAAAAGATTGTCATTTCAAATGGATTATCCTGTTATTTGTTTAGATATGTTGAGACATTGCCCAAGAGATATAAATGTTATTGTTGAAAAAAAAGATAACTTAGAAGAAGAATTATATAGGATTGCAGTAAAAACTAAAGATAGTGGATTTTTGGCTAAAGAAGATGAGGGTAAGGTTGAATATTTAAAAAATGAAATTTGGATTACAAATTCCCAAATCAAAATGAGAAAGCTTCTTCCAAATTTACAAAATTATGAAGATATGGGTTTTACTGGAAAAGTATCGAATTATTTAAGAGATAATTTTGGGCCTAAAGCTTGGCATTTTTATCAAAAGCAGTTTGAAAACGAATTACTTTCAAGTGTATTAAAACAAATAAATGAGCCATGCATTATTGATACAGGTGGAGGTATGGCAATTTCTCTTGATAGTGACTATGAAAAATTAAAAACAAACTTTTTAAGTTTAGATAAAGAACTATATGAAAAATATTTTAATGAAGACAAAATTGGTTTTAAACATATTGTAGAGGCACTTAAGCCATTTAAAAAAGTTGTAGCATTGCAACTGCCATCAAATTATAAAAATTCAATGAGTGGAGCGCGTGCAGCCAAAGATCCTTTAAATGAAGCCTTTATAATGTCTAACCAATATAATGAAATTGCTAAACAGATAGTTAATACGGATGGGTTAATAGAAGAAAATATTGTTAATGAAGAAGCATTAAATAATATTGTTAGTCAAATTATTGATAAAAAAAATCGAATAAAAAAATAAATCACATTTAATTTGTGATTTTTTTATAGATTTTAAATTAATTTAATATAAAGAAAATTAAACAATTGAATAAAAGCTAGTAGATAACTAAAACTAAAATTATGGAAAGATTTAATTTTTTAAAAAAGAAAAAATTTATTAAAAAGGGCGATCCTGGAGGGAGTTACACTGGAACAAATATAGATGTTAATGATAAGCCAGAGCAGGATGCAGACGATTTATAATTAAAATAAAATTTTAATAAACTGTTGTATTTTGGCCTCTAATATGCTATAATTATAGTATATGAAATTTAAAAATAATCAAGTTGTAGATGAAAGGGCGCAAAAAAAGAAGGCTTCCGCCGTTGGGAGTGTTTTTCTATTTGTTTTTGTATTTATTGCAATTTTGGTTACGTTTTTTGTTGTTCAATTTGATTTTAGATATGATGTATATAAAGTATCAGGAGCTTCAATGCAACCTACTCTTAATATGTATGGCGCGGATAAAGAGGATATAGTTTATGCTTGTAAAAATGCTATGCCAAAGCATGGTGAAATAGGTGTGTTTAAAGATGAAAACATCAAAGACCAAAAAGGAAATGTGCTAAATTTAATTAAACGAGTTATTGCAACGGGTGGAGACGAAGTTGATATTATTAAAGTTGTTGAAGACGTTGAAGGAGAAAATGGTAAAGTAACTCGTCAAACAGATTATAAAATTACATTAAAGAAAAGAAATACTCAAGAAACTATTATTTTAGAAGAAGATTATGTTAGTGATGGTATGAGTAATTTAAAAAAATATCAACAGTTATTAAGTTATAAAATTGCACATAATTTACCTGTGGATAAACCATTACTTTTAAAAGACGACGAATATTTTGTTTTGGGTGATAACAGAGATAACAGTACAGATTCAGCATATTATGGACCATTTACAATTTGTCTTGGTAGAATTGATTTTATTTTACATTATGACCCAATAAAAGGGACTGCTGAAAATATGTGGAAATCATTTTGGTTTAAATTTCAATTAAAATTTTAGACAAAATTTTTAAAAAAACTTACAAATATTATTGTAAGTTTTTCTTTTTTTGTGGTATATTAGTGTGTATGTGGGAAGTTGTTTTAGATGCGTTTTTAGATACTTTAAAGATTTTACCTATTTTATTAATAGCAAATTTTTTAATAGAATATTTTGAATTTAAAGCGTCTAAAAAAGTTTACCATTCAAAGTTTTTAAATGGGAACTTATCGCCCTTGTTTGCGTCAGCTGTTGGATTAATTCCACAATGCGGGTTTAGTGTGGTTGCAGCAAATTTATATTCTTCTAAAAAAATTGCAATTGGAACTTTGCTAGCAATTTTTATAACAACTAGTGATGAGGCTATTCCTATAATGTTAGGTGGCGGGGCAAAGTCGGCATTACAATTAATTCCATTGTTAGTTGGTAAATTTGTTTTAGCTATTATTGTGGGATATATTTTTAATTTTATTATTAATAGAAAAACAAAAAAAGAAAATGCTTCAATTGAACTTAAAGTTAAGAATAAAGCAGTTACTCAAGAAGTTTTGGTTGAAGCGGATAAAAAAGAAACTTGTTGTGATGATGCCAATCAAAAAATAAAAGAACAAAATAAAAGTGAACACGAACATTCTCATGATGAGCAATTAGCTCAAAGTTGTGACAATGCTGAATTTGGCTGTCATCATCATAAAATCCATGAGAGCAAAACTAAAGCTTTAATTATTCATCCAATTATACATACATTAATTGTTAGTATATATATTTTTGTTGCCACGCTTGCGTTTGGTTTATTAATATATTTTGTAGGGGCAGATAAAATAACTAATTTTATTGGTTCTACAAATTTATTTGCACCTTTTTTAGTTGGGCTTGTTGGGTTGATTCCAAATTGTGCATCTAGTGTAATTATTGCTTCTTGTTTAGTTAATGGAATGATAAGTTTTGGGGCAGCTTTTGCTGGTCTTTGTGCCAACGCTGGAATAGCCTTTGTAGTTCTATTTAAACAAAATAAAAATATTAAAGAAAATTTTGCAATTTTAGGGGTATTGTATTTTATTTCAACAATTGTAGGTTTTATAATTGATTTGATATTTTAATTGCTTGCCAAATCTTAGTTTTTTTGATAATATATTAGTATTGTCAAAGGAGAATAAATGCAAAGTTTGGCTAGTAAATTCAAAATAAAGAAGCTTTTGAAAAAGTTTATAGCATTTAAACAAAATTATAAATTTGAATATAAAACATTTGAAACAAAAAATAATGAATTATATTGTGATGGATGCTTGCTTAAAGATAAAGATGGAAACATAATTCCTGAAAGTGAAAAATGGATTAATGTTGGGTATAAGTTAAAAAATCCACTTTCAAAATGTTTGTCTAATTTATTTCCATACGAATTTTATTTTAAGGGGATAAAGTTGCATAGTGCTGAAGCATTTTTCCAAGGAATAAAGTTTGTTGATAAAAAAACGCAAAAAATGTTGTTCAACTATGCTCAATTAGATTCTAACAATATAAAATGTTCATCAAATTTTGACTGGACTAAAATACAATGCATTTGCTTTAAAGGAAAATTAATTTCTAGAAGAAGTGAGGAATATCAAAATTTAATTTATGAACTTTATATAAGTTTACTACAAAATCCTTTATACTTGGGGGCAATAAAACAAATTGGAGATAGATATGTTATTCATTCTATCGGGTGTGAAGACGATACTAAAACAGTTCTAACTCGTTATGAATTTGAGTTTATGCTTAATTGTTTAAAAGATTTTGTAAAAATATATATGTAAATAAGGCGGGTAAAAATTATGACAAAACAAAGACGTATTGCAGTTATGGCAAGTGGTGGAGATGGAGCAGGAATGAATGCTTGTCTTTATTATTTAACAAAACAATTAGAAAGACTTAATTTTGAAGTGTTTGGAATAGAAGGTGGTTATGATGGATTAATTAATAACCAATTCGTTAAACTAACTTCTGATGAGTTAATACACAGCATTAATCGTGGTGGATGTGTTATTCGTGCTGGCAGAAGTGCAAGATATTTAACTGAAGAAGGAAGAAAAATTGCTGCAAAGAATGCAAAGAAAATGGCTGTTGAATGTGTTGTTGTAATTGGCGGAAACGGTTCGTTTAGAGGAATGTTAGATGGTAAACCTTATGGGCTTACAACAATAGGAATTCCTGCGACAATTGATAACGATATATTTTATACAGATTATAGTTTGGGTTTTGATTCAGCAAGAAATGCAAACATAAGTTTAATTAAAGCGCTTTGCATGAGTACATATAGTCAAAACAAAATTCCAGTTGTTGAAATTATGGGGCGTGATTGTGGCAAACTAACTTTGGCTACTGCAATTGGTTGTGGTGCTGATTATTGTATAATTAAAGAAGATTCTGTTGATTTGAAAAAACTTACTACTAAAATTGCAAAAACTATTAAAACAAAAGGCGACGCTCTAATTGTTGCAGCTGAAAAAAATATTAATTTAGAAGGTTTTGCTGATTTATTAAAAGAGAAAACAGGGCGTGATGTTAAAGTGTTTATAAATGGCTATGCTCAAAGAGGTGCTGATGCAAGTGGCTTTGATAGAGAACTTGCGGCAAAACTAGCATTTGAATGTTCTAATTTAGTTAATAATAAAGAATATTTTAATGTTGTTGGTGTAAAGAATGGTCAGGCATTTCATCTTCCTGTTGAAGAAGCCTTGAAAGAGCCTAATAACACAGATTTAGGATTATATAATATGTTATATAGTGAGTAAACCACATTGATTTGTGGTTTTTTACTGATTAAAGGAATTTATGAGAAAATATTTAGACTTAGTAAATATAAAATGCTGCGAACAAATTAATATACAAGAATTCATAAATTTATTTGTTAATGCAAATTTTTGTGGCTTTGATAAAAATGATATGGCAATAGTTATTAATTATATAGAAAAAAACGCAGAAGAAGAAAAACGTTTTTATTTTATGCCAAAAGTCAAAAAGGGTAATTTAAAATTTGAAGTTAAAAAAGTAGTTGGTTCTGATGATAATGTGAAGTTTGAAAATCGAAAAGGAGATCATTTCATACGTTTTTTAGAAATTGAGAATGCTGCAAAATTATTAAGTAATAAAAATGATGTTGAAGCATATATAGAATCACTAGATAATTTTAGAGAATTTAATTTTGATGAAAAAGAAAACAATCTGATAAGATTTCTTTCTTTATATTTACAAGTGTTTTTAAAAAATGTTAATAAAGAAAAAGCCTTGAATTTATATAATAGAGGTTGTGAATTAATTTATAATGGTAATGCTTTTTTTAAAAATAATAAAAAATATAAGTTAAGAAAAAATTAAATGCCTATTGACTTTGCCTATTGTAGTGTTTTATAATAAAGTATAAGAGGTTAATATGAAAAATAAGATATATTTTATTGTAAAACTTGCTAATCCTAGAAGTAAAGAAATTAAAAAGTTTGATAATAACACAGTTATTGAAAATTGTTGTGAAAAAATACTTACTATATTTACAAAAGAAGAAGCTAATGTAATTTTTTCTAGATGTAAAAATAAAGATAAAAAAGACTTATTACATAATTATATGGTTGAGAGAATGAAACGTAATATTGAAAGGTTTGAAAACAACAATTATTATGCAGTTGCTGCGCCTATAGATAATTATGAAAAGGATGAAGCTTTAATCAAAAGAGCAAATGCTTCACCAATTGGAAGAATTATAGTTTTAACCAATCCTTGCTGTTACTGGAATAAAGATGAAATATATGATATAGAAACAGAGGGATATTTAAAAGCAATTGCTAATAATAAAAGATTTTTAAGGAGATTTTAATTATGTTTAAGGATATTTTAAATAAGTTTAAGGATGCAACTCCAAGATATGCCATAGTTAAATTGGCAGGAGATTTAAACAGTATTGTAAACAATGAAAATATTGAAAAAGTTAGATGTGTTGAAAGATGTATTGTTGAGTTAGTAAGTGCTTGCACTGAAACGCAAGCCCGCAAGATAAGAAGAGAAAAAACGGGTGTTAATTTTAATATATATAATGAACTTTGTAAAAATATTAATGAAGAAGATTTAGATGATGGTTATTATGCGGGAATTAAATTTTTACATTTGAATGAATTAAATGAGAAAAATGTTTTTTTAATTAGAAGTTGTCCTATAAAATTGCCTAATTGTATTATTGATTCTAGTATTGAAAAAGTTGAAAAGCAAAAAGTAGTAGATACTCTTACAAAGGAAAATTATTTAAAAGTAGTAAACAAAGAAAATATCATTAAAATTTAATTGAGGGATTATGAGAGAGTTGCCAAAATATGTGCTAGTTAAATTAGCACGAAATAAATCAGAAGTTTTGACTAATGAGCAATGTAGTTTAAATAAAGTTGAATTTGCTGAAAGTTGCATAACTGGTGTTTGTTCTATGTATACGATGTCTGATATAAAAAAAATATCTGGAAGCATGCAAGATCAATTTGGAATAGGTAATGCAATTATTGTTCATGAGATTGATAGTTTAAAGCCAAAACAAATTTATGCAGTTGCGCAAATTATTGATAAAGGTGAAACTGATGAGGAAATTTTATCTCGTAGTGCGGAGTGCCCAATTGGAGAATATAATATAGTGTCACTACTTTGTGCACCTAGGGCAGATGGTTCGCTTATTTATGGGAGAGAGAAAAGTTATCTTAAAAAAATAAATGCGATAAAAACAGTTAAAAGGTAGAAAAAATGGAAGAAGTAAAATTTGTTGTTGTAAAATTAGCCAAAACAAAAGAAGAAAGCGAAAAACTTCACGAGTTCAAATTGGCTGGAAAAAGCTATTATAATCATAATGCAGTTTCAGTAATTAAATATTACACCGATAGTGAAATTGCAAAAAGAGGAATGAGTAATTGTGGGGCAATTGATTTTTTCACGGAAAATTTAAAGAGCTTAAAATCAAAAGAATTTTATGCTGTTTGCGAAGTAGATGAAAGTTGTTTAATTAAACAAGAGATATATTATTTAGATAGTTATTACGCAAAGATATTAACACCAGCACAATATTTAAGTGCAATTAGTGCTAGTGATTCTAAACTTAAGAGATAAACATAAAAACTTGTAAAAATATTTTATAAGTTTTTTTTAAATCTGGTTGACAATTAGAATTTGTTAGCATATAATTGTAACACTGCATGTCAAATATTTGTGCAAAATGCACATAAAAAAAGTTTAAAAAATTTGTAAAAAACTGTTGACAAACGATATTGATATGTAGTATACTACAAATACTGCTACGCGCCCAGACGACTTTGGGCAGGCAGAACCTAATTTTAATTAGGTTGTGAACACTGACAACTGCATATAAAAAGTATTATTATAGCATCATCAAATTATATTAAATTAAAATTATTAGAATTTGGTAATGCGTATCTTAACAAACTAAATTCAATTAGTCGAGTTAAGTAATTAACAAAATAAACGAGAGACATTTTTACAATTAAAAAAAGTAATTTAAAGCATACGATCAAGCTACAAAGAGCGTATGGTGGATGCCTTGGCACTTGGCGCCGAAGAAGGACGTGATAAGCTGCGAAAAGCTATGGGGAGCTGCTATAAACATTGATCCATAGATATCCGAATGTGGCAACACGGCTAGAGTAATTTCTAGTCATCCGTAAGTAAATACATAGCTTACGAGAAGGGAACGCAGGGAACTGAAACATCTAAGTACCTGCAGGAAAAGAGAGCAAATTAGCGATTCTGTTAGTAGTGGAGAGCGAACGCGGAACAGCCCAAACCAATTGTGGTAACACAATTGGGGTTTAGGACTAACATAAAGTGAGATTGAAACGAGAAGAACATGTTTGGAAAACATGGCGAAACAGGGTTATAGCCCCGTATTCGAAGTTAATATATCAGCTGTTAGTATCCAGAGTAGCACAGGACACGAGAAACCCGGTGTGAAGATAGGAGGTCCATCTCCTAAGGCTAAATACGACCAAGTGACCGATAGTGAACAAGTACTGTGAAGGAAAGGTGAAAAGAACCCCGGGAGGGGAGTGAAATAGAAACTGAAACCATATGCTTACAAACTGAGAGAGCACTATGCCAGCAATGGAATGTGTGATCTCGTACTTTTTGTAGAACGGGCCGGCGAGTTACGATGACTAGCGAGGTTAAGCAACTAAGTTGCGGAGCCGTAGCGAAAGCGAGTCTTAAATGGGCGCTTTAGTTAGTTGTTGTAGACCCGAAACCGGATGACCTAACCATGAGCAGGTTGAAGCGGTGGTAACACACCGTGGAGGACCGAACACACGCCTGTTGAAATAGTCGGTGATGACTTGTGGTTAGCGGAGAAAT
>CAMUJQ010000001.1 GCA_947089305.1 uncultured Clostridia bacterium | reverse complement strand
ATGCATTTCAAGGATGTAATAACTTAACCAGTATAACTATCCCAAATAGTGTAACAAGTATAGGAGAGCAGGCATTTTCTGAATGTAGCAATCTAACTAATATAACTATACCAAATAGTCTAACATTTTTAGGAAACAATGCATTTTATGAATGCAATAAATTACAATATACCAAATATAATGATGCAAATTATTTAGGAAATAGTTCAAACCCATATTTAATTTTAAAGTCAGCAACATTAAATAAATCAAGCTATACAATACATTCAAACACAAAAATTATTTATTCCAATGCATTTAATAATTGCACAAACATATCTCAAATAAATTTACCGTCAGGACTAACATGTATAGGTTCTTATGCATTTCAAGGATGTAATAACTTAACCAGTATAACTATCCCAAATAGTGTAACTAAAATAGGAGAAAGTGCATTTAGTAATTGCGTTAAATTAAGCAATGTAACTATAGGGAGTGGTCTAACAAGTATTGAATATAGAACATTTTCTTCATGTAATCAATTAACAAGTTTGAATATTGGAAGCAATGTGAGCAGTATTAATGAAAGGGCTTTTGAATATAGTGGCAAATTACAATATAATATATATGATAATGCAAAATATTTAGGAAATAGTTCAAATCCATATTTGCTTTTAATTGAAGCAACATCAAAAGATATAACCAGTTGCGTGATAAATTCAAATACAAAGTTTATTCATGATAAAGCATTTTATGGCTGTAACAATTTATCTAGCATTACTATTCCTTCAAGTGTAACAAAAATTGGGCAATCGGTATTTAGTAATTGTAATAATTTATCGAGTATAATAGTTAATGCTAACAATACAGTATTTGATAGCAGAAATAACAGTAATGCAATAATAGAAAAAGGCACAAATACATTAATATATGGCTGTAAAAATACAATAATACCAAACAATGTGACAAGTATAAAAAGCTCCGCATTTATTGGCTGTATCAATTTAACTAGTATTAACATTCCAAATAGTGTAACAAGTATAGGAGAACGTGCATTTTATGGGTGTACTGGCTTAACAAACTTAACAATTGGAACTAATTTAACAAATTTAGAAGATTATGCTTTTTATAATTGTACCGCATTAACACAAATAAATTATAACGCAATAAATTGCACAGATTTATTTAGTAACTTTGAGGGGTTTTACAATGCAGGATCAGATGGATCAGGAATAACAGTTATAATAGGAAATTCTGTAAAAAGAATTCCAAAAAATATATTTGAAAGGATGAAAATAAACAATGTAACAATAGGAAGCAGCGTAACAAGTATAGGTTACGGAGCATTTAGTTATTGTACAAGTTTATCTAAGATAATTATTCCAAACAATGTGATTGAAATAGATAGTTATGCATTTTACGGTTGTACAAATTTAAGTAGTGTTACAATAGGAAATGGTGTAACAAGTATTGGAGATCATGCATTTAATGATTGTAAACGTCTAAAAAAAATTGTCATACCTACTAATGTAGTGAACATGGGAAGCGCTGTATTTTCTTATGATAGCACTATGCAAATATGTTGCCGTGTAGTTGGCCAGCCAATTGGGTGGAATGAATACTGGAGTTCAAGAGCATATTTAATTACATGGGGATATACGGGGTCATAAATTCGTTTAATTTCAAGAATTTTAAAAAAACAACTTCATATGAAGTTGTTTTTTATGAAAAGAGAAAAGATATCTTTTTGATAGTATTGTGTTAATTTATTTTGAATTATAGCTTGGTTGCGGTTTTTATAAACAAATTTACATATTATACAAAAGAATTTTATTAAATGCTTGACAACGGAGGCAACAAAATTTATAATAAATAAAGCAAGTGAGATTTACTTGAAATAAATTGTAGAGGGTGAAACATGAATACTTTAGGGACATATCAACCACATAAGCGTAGACGTAAAACTGTTCACGGCTTCAGAAAAAGAATGGCATCAGCCGCTGGTCGCCGTGTTATTAAGCGTAGAAGAAACGCAGGTAGAAAAAAACTTAGTGCATAAGTAACGGTGCACTAAATTTTTTATATACCATTTATTCAAAGGATTTATTTAATGTTACCAAGTGAATATAGGCTTAAAAAGCGAACAGAGTTTCAATATTCCTATAAACACGGACAAACTAAAAAGTTTAATGAATTTAGTTTGGTTATTTTTAAACGCAAAGACAAGTTGCTTAGAATTGGTTTTTCTGTTAGTAAAAAAGTTGGAAAAGCTATTATTAGAAATAAAACGAAAAGGCAGCTAAGAGCAATTGTTAGAAAATATGTATTCAACATAAATCGCGGTTATAATTTAATTTTCGTGGCTTATCCTAATATAACTTTGTTGAGTTTTGAAGCAATGAACGCTAAAATATATAATGGACTTAAATCTTTAAACTTATTAAAGGAAAAAGAAAATGATAGTATTTAAAATTTTACTTTATCCTTTTAAATTATTAGGAATGGGATTAATTTATTTATACAAATTTTTAATTTCTCCATTGCTTCCTAAAATGTGTGGATACTATCCAACATGTTCAACGTATGCTTTACAAGCGATTAAAAGTTTTGGTATAATTAAGGGAAGTTGGATTGCTGCTAAGCGCATAATTAGATGCGATGGCAGACACCCTGGTGGAATTGATAATATTCCAGAAAACCCCAAAAAAGAGTTTAAATATTTAATTTAAAGTTCTTTAGGAGATAAAATGCTTACTTTACTATTAGGCGCGGCAAAAGCTCCAAGCGGAGCATGGCCAGCAATTATAAACTGGGTGCAAAGTTTTATTGGCAGTTATGGCTGGACAATTATTTTTATTACAGTAATTTTAAAGTTAATTATGATGCCTCTAGATTTTTGGATGAAATTAGGGCAAAAGAAAATGTCAATTTCTCAAAAAGCTTTGGCACCAGAACTTGAAATGCTAAAAAAGAAATATGGTTACGACAAAAATATTTTAAATCAAAAACAAAGTGAATTATATAAAAAACATAATGTTAACCCAATGGGAAGTTGTTTGCCCGTTGTAATAAATTTATTTGTAGTAATATTTGTATTTGTTACATTAATAAACTCTTTAACTAGCATGTCTAACTATAAAATGCAAGAACAATTTAAAAATCTTCAAACAGTTTATGAACAAACACTAGAAGAAACAAGTGGCAATGTTGATGAAGCTGAACAAGCTGTTATTGTTGCTTATAAAGATAAATATCGCGATAGCTTTTTATGGATAAAAAACATTTGGAGAAAAGATACTAGCGAATCTGTAATTCCAAGTTATAAAGATGTTCAAAAAACTTTGAACGCAGGGTTAAAAGAAGAAGACGAGGGATATATTACAGAAGAAAAATATAACTTGGTTATGCAACCTTTAATTGATACGTATGGAAAACAATGGAATGGTTATTATTTATTAGTAGTAATATGTGTTGTGGCAACAGTGTTAACAGCGCTTATCACTCAATTAGATAATAAGAAAGGTGGGCAGCCAAAAGAACAAAACAAGTCTGCATGGACAACTCAAATTGTTATGATTATTATTTCCGCAGTGTTCTGTTTTATTTCAAGCTCAACATTCGCGTTATATTTGGCAGCAAGTCAAATATTGGCTGTTATAAGCACTCTTATTACAACTCCACTAGTTAATTTAATTATAAAAGAGGGTGGAAATAAAAAGAAAAATAAAGGCAATAACGACACAAAATCTAACGATGGTGGAAGCAAAGTTAGTTATAGTCGATATTAAATAATAATTGTATGCAAAAGGAGAAAAAAGAGATGAACAGTATTATTTCACAAGGAAGAACAATTGAACAAGCAATTGAAAATGCACTAGAAGAATTGGGTGTAACACAAGACCAAGTTACAATAAAGGTAATTAGCGAAGGTGGCTTATTCAAAAAAGCAAAGGTTGAAGTTACAATTGATAAAGACAATACTATAAGCGAAAAAGTTGAAGAAGAAGTTAAGGAAGAAAAGAAGCCTGAAACTAAAAAGAAAGAAATTAAAGTTTTAGTTGACGATGAAAGCAGTGAAGAGCGTGTTAAACCTATGAATAAAAAAGGACAAAAAGAGTTTGTTTCAGCTAATGTAAAAGAAGAAAAAGCTGATAAAGAGGTTAAACAAGAAAGAAATTCTGTTAATGATAAAGCTGCACAAAAAATAATAGAAACATTTTTAAATGAATTTTTAAAATTTAGCAAAGGCGAAAATATTTCTATAAAAATGACTTTTGATGATAAAGCAATTTATGTTAGTATAGATGGAAATAAATTAGGCGGACTTATAGGTAACGGTGGAGAAAATCTTAACAACCTAGAAAGCTATTTAAATGTTTATGCAAGTAAACATGAAATAAGAAAACGTATTAGAGTTGACGTTGGCAATTATAAACAAGAACGAGTAAACAAATTAGAAAGAATGGCAGAAAAAGCTTATCAAATGGCAATTAAGAGCGGAAGTTATAAGTTTGAAGCAATGCCAGCAAGGGATAGAAGAATAATCCATACAACATTGCAAAACAAAGAAGATGTTACAACTTATTCAAAAGGAACAGAACCAAAAAGATTTGTAATAGTAGAAAAAAAGAGTAATTAATTTTACTCTTTTTTTATTTGAAATTAACATTAAAGTTTTGAACAGTTTTTATAAGCAAAAATTTAAAATTTTAATACTGGGTTAATCAAATAGTTTTACATTATCAAAACATGGAGTAAGTTCTTTAGCTTCAATTTTATGAATTATTTCACAAACTTTATCGTTTGCGGGAGTTGGCACATTAAATTTTTTGCCAAAAATACAAACAATGCCGTTTATGTAATCAATTTCACAAGGGATGCCTTTTTCAATATCTTGAAGCATGCTAGCCTTAAGCAAGGCATGTTTTTTGATTGCAATAGGAATAATTAAAAAGCTGATTTTCTTTTTCAATGCACCTTTATAATCTAAAAGTTTTACAACATCTTTACCTTGAATTTTTTCAATTTTAATGTTTGCCGCTTTAGCAACATCAATACATTCTTTAATAATTTTTTGAATAATTTTTCTGCTTTTTTTATTTTTAGCAACAGCACCAAAAGTGTCACCACAAACAGCACTCATTCCACTAAACGCGCTGTTAATTAAAAGTTTTACCCATCTAGCACCTATAAAATTATCTTCAATGTCAACTTGACCCATAATATTTAAAATGCGAACAATTTCATCAAAGTGTGCATTTTTAATGCCAGCATAACTTCCAAGTCCAAAAGTTAAACTTTCGCGGTTAGGCTCACTTGTTAGTTCACTAACTCCATATTCTGTGCGAGTAGCACCCCAACCAACAGTGCAGCCAAAGGTGCGCTCCTTAGATATAATTTCAGAAATTTCCTCTTCTGGAAGCCCGTTTTGCATTGTGCATATAACACCATCTTTGTTTAATATTTTAGAAATTTTATTAACTGTTTCTTTATTTCCAAGTTGCTTTGTAAGCAAAAAGATAATATCATATTTTTCTTTTACATCATCAACATGTATTGCATTTACTTTGGCGCAAAATTGACGTTTTCCAATAACACAAGCACCATTTTTATTTAATGCCTCAATATTATTTTTATTTCTATCTATGCAGTCAAATTTTTCTCCTGCTTCAGATAAGTAAGCCGCAAGCACTATACCTAGAGAGCCTGTTCCATAAATTGCATATTTCATAAATTTTCCTCCTAAATAACTAATAAAATTATATCACTTTTGTTTCATTTGTCATCTTAAAAATCATTTCTTTTTATATCTGCTAAATAAATATATTGTCTTAATTCTTCCAAATCAAAAGTTTTAGTTTTATATAAAGAAATTATTTTATCATAAGCAGGTTGCTCAAATTCTTTATCCATTGAGTTTTTAAAATAAATTCCTGTGATATAAATGGTAAACGATGATAAAATATCATCTAAATATTTTTGTACATTTCCTTCAAATAAACATTTTTGCATGTAGTAATATTTGTTGCTGTTGCAATATGCAAAATTAATTTTGTTTTGCATATTTTCATTTATTTTAATGCTTTTTGAAAGCGCAAGAACTTCCTTATAACTATAAGTTTTATTTTCATCAAGATTAATGTCTCCACAAAAATAACCAACTATTTGCCATAACTCAACCACAAATAAATAAATTTCAAAACGTTTATCAAAAAGTTGAATTGTTGCATTTTGTTTTTGACTTTTAGTTTGTCTGTTAAGAGAGGAAATAGAAATAAAAATTGCAACAACGGCAAGAATAGAACTTAAAATTATGCTGATAATATCTGTAATCATTTTTTCTCCTGATATTTAATAAAAATATTTTAGCATAGCTTATTAAAATATCATAATAAATTTCAATTAATTATAAAAAAACACCAGCGTGCTGGTGATTTTTATATTTTACGTTTGTTTGCTTTTAATGTTATTGAAACTAAACTTTCAGGTTGTGCAATATATTCAATTTCTTCTTTTGGATGAAATGTGCTAAAAAAACTGTCAGAGGGAAACGCAAAAAGAGAGTTATTAATTTTTACATTATGTTCAATTGAAAGAAGTCTAAAAAGAGTTGGATCACAAAAATATTCATTGTTATCAATTTTAAATTTAACAACAGCATGTGCGCTATTATTAGTTTTATGCCTTAGCCCAACATAAACGCTTTCAATTCCAACCATTCTCATTAATAAAGATAAACTTGCAGAATCTCCAGTACACACACTTCTATGTTCGCATAAACATCTATAAATTTCATTAAATTCAATATCATCTTCTGTGTTCAACTTTTTCTCTTTCTGAATGTTTAAATCATATTTTGAATTTTCAATAATGTATTTATATAATAAGTAAGCTTTATCAAATATATTTGAAGTATTTTTAATTTCAGGTAATTCTAAAATTTGTGAAGCTGCCACTGCAATTTCGTGAAATTGAATTTCAACTTTTTTCTCTGGATATTTAACTTTTGCTTCTTCTAGAGATAAAATTTCATCATCTATAGCAATTTTTCCATTGTTTAATAACTCCATAAATTACTCCTATAATATTATTATATCATTTTTATATAAATAGTCAATATGTAATTTTTAAAAACAGTAAAACGATTTAAGTTATAAAAAAAGCATATTTAAGTTGCATAAAAACTTTTAATTAATTTAATATTAAAAGTGAAATATCAAATATTTTATTTAGCTAATTTTTCAATTGCATTTTTAAGTGTGTCAACAAAAAAAATATTATCACCTTTATTGCTTTCATAAATAAAAGCTTTTAAGGGTTGACTTGTGTATTTTGAATAATCTCCATATATTGCAATGCGAAAATTATAGTTAATAAATTTTTGCAAAATTTCTCCAGCTAAGCCCGTGCTTAATATAAAAAAATCATTCGTTATCAAACTTTTTGATAGTATAATATTTTTTATGCCTGTTTTGCTATATACTGTCATGATTAAATCGATTGCACTATCTAAATTAGTTATTATACAATTTTTTTCTATAACATGTGCCATTTCAATATTATTATAGTTTATTTTTTCTATTTGCATTTTAAAAATCCTTTTAGTTTTGGAACATAGATTATAACAAAGCGTTTAAAAAATTTATTTTGTTAAAGGTAAATATTGTTCAACTTTTGAAATTTATGTAACGCTGTGAGTTATCAAAAAAGCAAAACTATTTAGTTTGCTTTTTTGATATTATTTTATTGTGTAACTTATCAATTCCAATTGCAATTCCCATAATTAAAAATGCAATTGCAATAAACCCTAATAAATAGCAAAGTAAGAAAACAATATAAGGCGTCTTTTCTTTTATGTCAGATAAAAGTGGTAACTCACATTCATAATATGGACTTATGTAAAACATATTAAAAGTTTGTTCATTGCCGCAGAAATGCCAAATAATATTCATGATTTGAGCCAGAGAGATTATAATTGCAAAAACAATTAAGGCTTTTAAAACTGATTTTATATTTAAGTCAATAGATTTTGTAGCAAGAATCATAAAGCCAATTAAAACCATTGAACAGTGCCATAGCATTGTGTGGATTGATAAAAATATATGTTCAGATAAAACTGTTGAAGGATATAATACAACGACAATTCCTGCAAATAATGAAAATGTTCCTAAGAAGCATAAAATTGCATTATAAACTTTCCCCTTTCTAATAATGCCTGCAATAAACATTAATAAAATTGGAACAGAGCAAAATTGAAATGGGAAACTATGCCAATCGTAAGACCACACAGCTATGCCGTTTACCACGCTCATAGAGTGTATGCATTGTTTAAATATTTCAAGAAAAATTAAAGTGGAACCAAAAACTATAAGCAATATATTAATAAATTTTTTTGAAATCTTTTTTCTAAAAACGAAAATGAGAGTTACTAGAATTGCTGTTATAGCAATGGCGCAAATATGATACCATCCAAAAAGAGATGGTTTTTTAACTTCAAATTGAAGTGCATAAATAAATTTTTCAAACCAATTCATATACTTTCTCTCTTGTTTGTTAAATTAATTACTATAGTTAGTATATCACATAAAAAAATTTATAACAAACAATAATAAGAAATTTTTTAAATATCTTAAAAAATATAATTGTTAACCAATGGGAAGTTGCTTACCCCTTGTAATAAATTTATTTCTAAAAAGTGAATAAACATGTGCTTAAAAAAAATCCCTTGCGGGAATTGGCGGTAGAATTTGGGATTTGTTATATAGCAAGCGAAGAAAACTTGTTTTCGAGAGCAAAGCGTCAGCCATGCGAGCATGGGTTCAGTGCGATAACGCACAAAAAGGCAAAGCCTTTTAAATCCCATTTTTAAAAATAAAAAAATCCCTTGCGGGAATTGGCGGAGAAAATGGGATTTGAACCCATGCGCCCTTTAACAGACCTACTCCCTTAGCAGGGGAGCCCCTTAACCACTTGGGTATTTCTCCAAATATAAAATTCGCCATATTTAAAACATGGTATTTACATTATAACAAAGAAAATAATTATTGTAAAGTCATTTTTAACATTTTGTTGTAAACTTTTTGTGGAGAATTTTAGTATTAGCGATTAACAAAAAAACAATCTACAAAAAATGCCACACTTTTTAAAAAAATATTTAATTTGTAAAAGCCCTTGTGCTTATTTATTAAATTTGATACACAAAGCTAGCATAAAATATTATAAAAGAAAAATTAAAAAATGGAAGAATTAAACAAATATAAATATATTGTTGAATAACATTACAATAAAATAAGACGAGCGCTTTAATACAAAACATCAAAAGCCCGAATTTTTAACATCAAGAGTATAATCCAGAAGAAATTTTTACAGTTTCTTTAATTGAAAATTTTAATAAATTATGTGAGAATACGCCATCAAAATATCGATGGCTTTTTTGTTTAAAATAGTTTTAAAAGCTAGTTATTTGAGTTAACTTAAAAATCCATGAATTGTTACTTAAACATTTACACACACTAATTGTAACAAGGGGTTATCATGGAAAAAAATTATAATAATGCACAAGCGCTGCAAAACTCAAATGTAAAAAGTTTGACAACACAAAAAAGCCCGCCAAAATTGTTTGGGATAGAGTTAAGTTATATTGGCATTGTTATGATTATTGGTTCGTTCGCTGGATGGCTTACTGAAAATATTTTTAGACTAATTAATGCTAAAATATTAGATAGTAGATACCATGTGTTACCATTTATTTTTGCCTATGGAATAGCTGTATTTGCTATGTTTCTTGTTCTTGGAAATCCAAACGATGTTCACATATTTGGCCTTAAAATTTTTAAAAGCAATTTTAGATTAAAAAAGTTATGGTCTAATTTAATTTATTTAGCTGTTGTAATTCTTTTTGTTGGCATAGGAGAAATATTAGCAGGTTATTTTTATGAGATAACAACGGGGCTTTCACTTTGGAATTATTCACATGTGCCACTTCATATTACAAAATATACTAGCTTACCAACAATGATTGCATTTGGTTTTGGGGCGTGGTTGTATATGAAATTTATATTTTTTCCGCTTATTCACTGGCAACAAAAACATATGTCTTATAAACTTGCCACATTCATAAATTGGACCTTAGGTTTGTTGATTGCAATAGATGGGCTCTCAATGGTTATTATTTTATTAATAACAAAAGTTAAACCCTTGTATTGGAGAATTATATTTAAATAGATTAGGTAATAAAATTTAATTGTATATAATAAAAAATATACAATTATTTTTTTATATGCTATAATAAAAATAAGGAGTTGTATGGAAGATAACGAAATACCAATTATAGAGTTTTACAATGATGAAATGGTAAATTTATCAGTATTTTTTTCAAATGGCAAAAAAGAATTCTGGCGTTTTGAAGAATGCAAAAAACTAGGAATAGATAAATGTATTTTCTTTTTTCCGCGCGATTTTAGAAAAATTAAAAACATATATTCTAAATGCAAATTAATTTATAGATTTAAATCTGCAAGTTCAATTTCACCTGTTTATTTATACGATAAAAAAGTTTTAATTGCACTTTGTCCGCTTGGGGGTCCAGCTAGTGCAAACTTAATGGAAGAACTTGTTTATGTTGGCATAAAAACCTTTATTGGAGTTGGTTCTTGTGGCGCTATTGTAGATGTAAATTTTGACCACTTTTTTGTTCCTGTTAAAGCAATAAGAGACGAGGGAACAAGCTATCATTATTTAGCGGCGTCTAAATTTGTGGATTCAACAAAAAGAGTTGTAACTGCAATTTCTAGTGTTTTAAAAAATCATAAAGAAATATACAATAACGGCGTTATATGGACAACAGATGCTATATATCGTGAAACACCAAGAAGAATTCAAGCCAGGGTAAATGATGGAGCAACGGCAGTTGACATGGAACATGCAAGTTTATGTGCAGTTGCAAAATCTCGTAAAGTTGAATATGGTTGTTTAATGTATTATAGTGATGTTAATAATGGACAAAAATGGCAAACTCGTTCATATGATAAATTTGAACTTCGTGAAAGAGTTATTAGATATGCAGTTGAAGCAATGGAAAAACTTTAAAACTTACAAAAAATCTGTTTACATTATCTTTTAGATATGCTACAATTCTGCTACTTTCACACAACAAAAAGGAGCTTATAATATATGTATAATCATGGTATTTTTCGCACATCAAATGGTAAAATTGTAAAACCAATTCAAACAGTAAAAGATATGAACGGAAAAAGTAGATATTTATCTAGTAAAGAAATTAAAGATTTAAAAGAAGAAATTGCTGTTAGACTTTCTAGTCTTGAATATGAATATAAAGAAGATAGAGAAGATATATATTCTTCTAATCAAGGTTTACGTAGAAGAAGATAAAAGGGTGAGAAGTAAACACCCTTTTTAATTTATGTTTAAATAAATTCATATTTTATTAATTCAATAGAATCAACTAAATCGCTATTTAAATTTTCAATTAAATCGGTAGATAAGTATTTTTTATTATCGTCAGCAAAAACTGTTGTGGCGTTATTTAACTTACTAAGCACACAACCCAAAAAGTTTGCTCCACTTGAAATGCCAACAGCAAGCCCAAGTTTACTTGAAAGTTTTTTTGCCATACATATAGCATCATCAGACTTTATTGATATTATTTTATCAACTAAAGAACTATCATAAAGTTTTGGAATTATTCCATCGCTAAGGCCTTGTATTTTATGTTTACCTTTACTCACACCTGTTTTTAGCAAACTAGCTTCAAGGGGATCAATAGCATAAATTTGAGTGCCACATTTATTTTTAAGAAATTTTCCAATGCCAATTAATGTTCCACCCGTTCCAACACCACTAACAAAACAAGGAACATTTTTTTGTTTATTATAAATTTCTTGAGCTGTTGTTTTATAATGAGCCAACATATTGTTATTATTTTCAAATTGGTAAGGTAAGAATGCACCTTTATTTTTATATTCTTGAGCTTTTTTAAAAGCGGCTTGAAAACTATCCGTTAATTCTAACTGAGCACCTAAAAGTTTTAGTAAATTAATTCGTTCTTTACTCATAAATTTAGGCATGCAAATGACAACGGGATTATTTGTTACTTTAGCAATTGCAGCAATAGAAATGCCCATGTTACCCGATGTTGTTTCACATATTGTTTGATTTTCACTCAACTCTCCATTTTTATAGGCTTGCTTAATTATTTCTAATGCAGGTCTATCTTTAATGCTACCTGTTAAATTGTACCATTCAAGTTTTGCTAGCGCAGTGCGCTTTATGTTTTGATATTTATAAGTTATTTTAATTAGTGGAGTGTTACCAATTAACTTTTCTATTTTTTTTAAGTTGTTTAATGTTTTTTGTTTCATAGTGTAGTATATTTAATAACAATAATTTTAGTTAACAAGCAAAAATGTTTGCGTGTAACAATGCTTTTATGGCATAATTCATTTATTATAGTTATAGGGATTGTAAATGAAAAAAAAGAAGTTTAAACAAAAGCGAAAGGCTTGGTATAGAGGCTTAAAGCAAGTATTAAAAATAATTTATCATAAACCTAAGTTTATTTATTTAGGAGAAAAACCCACAGAGGGATCAATTATATTAAGTAATCATGTTAGTTCCTTTGCACCATTAACTCTTGAAATTTATGTGGATTATCCTATTAGAATTTGGGGAACAGATGAAATGAATTCGGGCATTAAAAACTTATATAATTATCAAACAAAAATTTATTATCATCAAAAAAAGAAGTGGAACTTACATTTTGCAAGATTTGTTTGTTTAGTGGTTAGTCCATTAACAAATTTATTTTATAAAGGTTTAAACTTAATTTCAACTTATCAAGATTCAAGATTGAGGCAAACTTTAGCTAAGTCGCTAACAGCGATAAAAGACAATAAAGAAAATATTATAATTTTCCCAGAAGATTCAAGCAAGGGTTATTTTGATGAGATACAAAAATTTTATGCTGGCTTTGTTCTTCTTGCTGAGCATTGTTTAAAAAATGGTATTGATGTTCCAATATATGTTAGCTATTTTCACAAAAAAAAGCGAAACTATATTTTTGATGCACCAGTAAAATATAGTGAGTTAAAAGCAAAGTTTAAAGACAGATATGAAATTGCTGAGTATTTAAAAGACCGTTGCAATGAACTTGGCAGAATGGAAGTAGAAACCTTAATTAAAAAATAATGAATTTAACAATTAAAAAAACACCTTATCAAAAATAATGATAGGTGTTTTTGTTTAATTTATAAAATATATAATTTTACATTTGCGACTCAATAAACTTTATAACATTCTTTTTATAAGTAGCCTTGCTGCAGTTTCCTGAAATGTAATAGTCAGCAATGCCAATTGGGCCACCTTTTTCAATGTTTTCAATTTCAGCATAATCGCGAGCTTTACTTGTTTCAAAGTCCATAGGTCTAAATTTTCTAATTTCAAGCCGTTCTCTTCTAAGTTTAGCATTTGTTGCAATGCATAATACTTCAAAAGCATCTCCAAATTTTTCTTTAATTATTTTATATTCGCTCCATGAATACATGCTTTCAATAACAACATTGCATTTTTTATGCCATTTTTCAATTTCTGGAAGAAAAATTTTTGCATAAATGCCTTTGTCGCCACTGGCGCGAAGTTCTTCACGAACTTTTCTTTCATTTTCTTCATTTATTTCAAGGCCTAGTTCTTTCATTTTCATAAAAGTTGCTTCACCAAAATAAATCTTTTTCCAGCCACGCTTTACAAATTCGTCAACGGCAACAGATTTGCCACTTCCGCACATTCCAACAACGGCAATGATTTTATATTTACTCATATTTTTTCCTCTACAATATAATAATTATTGCAACAATAAAAATAAAAGTCAACTAAAATTATTGATAAACTAAATTAGTTAAAAAAAAGAATATCCGCTTTATTATTCATGATTTCTAATTCTTTTTCCTTCTATGTTAGTTTAAGTTTATAATTTTAATTTTTGTGTTTAATTTTGCGAAGTTATCATTTTTAAAAATGTTATAGCTGTAGCCCTTAATATATTTTTAAATAACATTATGAGCATTGTTTTAAAAAGAAAAAAGCCTTTTCAAAAAAAAGACTTTTATTAAATATAGTTAGCACGCAGGAGGGAAACTTATTGCACATTAATAAAAAATGTGCCTAAATTGTTCCTAAAAAATAAAAAACACAATATTTAACAAACTATTTGTTTTTTTAATACGTTATATTGTGCTTTGTAACTTTGGAGCGGACGATGGGAGTCGGACCCACCTCTCAAGCTTGGGAAGCTCGCATACTACCGATGTACTACGCCCGCATGTTATTGTTAAGTTTAGCACAAATAAAAATTAAATGCAAACAAAACAAAAAAGCAAAAGTTTTTTATTAAGTTGACAAGTTTGCTTATGTATTGTATTATTGAAAATACGCTGGTGTGGCTTAATGGGAAAGCACGACATTGGTAATGTCGAGAGAGTGGGTTCGATCCCCACCACCAGCTCCAAAAATAAGCTTTAGCTCCAAATTTTAGCTTTGTGTAAATAAAAATTTTTAGTTTATGTAACTTTTTTTGTGGCGAATCTGCTATGTTGCTTAGGGCTAAATTGCCTATTATTAAAAATAATTTTTGCCCTTAGTTCAAGTTTGCCATTTAAAAAGTTTTTTTATAGTAAAAAAATTAAAAACCTTCAAAAATATATAAGCTAAAACTGCAACAAATTGCAAAGCAGTATGATATAATGAAAATATGAAAAAGTTAAATGAAATGACACTTGAAGAGCTTTGGCAGTTGTTTCCAATAATTTTAAAAGAACATAACTCGTGTTGGAAAGAATGGTATAACGAGGAAGTGGCGCAACTTAAAAACTTGCTTTCTTCAGATGTAAAATATCATCATATAGGTAGCACGGCAATTAATGAAATAATGGCTAAGCCAATTATAGATATTCTTGTTGTTGTTAACTCAAAAAATAAATTAAAACAAACTGCAAGCATTCTAGAAAAAAATGGTTATATCATAATGTCAACAGCAGAAACTCGCATATCTCTTAATAAAGGCTATACTTTAGCTGGCTTTGCAGAAAAAGTTTTCCATTTACACATTAGAGTAGAAGGGGATGAAGAAGAAGTTTATTTTAGAGATTATTTAAATGCCAATCCAAAAATTGCAAAAGAATATGAGAAACTAAAACTGAAATTGCAAAAAAAGTTTAAATATAATAGAGATGCATACACAGAAGCAAAAACTGAGTTTGTAAATAGAGTTACTAACCTAGCAAAGCAAAAAGCCATTATAAATAGTTAATCACAGGCATTGTTCTGTGATTTTTTATGCCTAAAAATTTTGATTATTTTATTTTTTTTGTAAAATCATTTTTGTTTTTTTATCTTCTTTGTTATAATTTTGTTGTATAAACAAAATGAATTAAAAAAGGAATAAAAAGTTGAAACACATTTGGAAGTATTTGCGAGGGTATAAAAAGGAAGTTGTTGTTGCTCCTCTTGTTAAAATGTTTGAAACTATAACAGACATTGTTATTCCTCTTTTAGTGGCTAAAATGATTGACATAGGTGTTCACAACAAAGATTTAAAGTATATATTAATTGTTGGCAGTATTGTAGTTGCAATGAATATAGTTGGT
The DNA here is from genome assembly GCA_947089305.1 of uncultured Clostridia bacterium. GTDB lineage: Bacteria > Bacillota > Clostridia > Christensenellales > UBA1242 > CAMUJQ01. The sequence continues at coordinate 28,765 of CAMUJQ010000001.1, read as the reverse complement.
TTTATTTGTGCAACTATATGTGCAAAACTTGCTGCTAAAACCCAAGCGGGGCTTAGCTATGATATAAGAAAAGGAATGTACGCACACATAAATACCTTTTCGCACGCAGAACTTGATAAATTTGGAACAGCAACTTTAAATAATAGAATGACGCATGATGTTGCGCGCGTCGCACAAGGAATAAGCAATTTTCTAAGAATGGCTTTGCGTTCTCCATTGTTAGTTATTGGTTCAGCAATTATGGCTATGATTATAGATATAAAATTATCGTTACTATTTTTAATTGTTGCGCCTTTAATTTTAATAGCCGTTTTTGTAATATTAAAAATAACAACACCTTTATATAATAAAACTCAAAAAAATTTAGATAGAGTATCAGAAGTTACTCGAGAAAATTTGGCGGGCGTAAGAGTTGTTCGAGCATTTAATAAACAAGATTATGAAGAAGAAAGATTTGCAACAGCTTCTAATAATTTAAGAAAATCTGCTGTTAAAGTTGTTTCAATTTCTAGTTTACTTAATCCTATAACAGGAACTGTTATTAACTTTGCAATTATTGCAGTAATTTGGTTTGGCGGTTTGCAAGTTAATGTTGGAAGTTTAACTCAAGGACAACTTATTGCTTTTGTTAACTATTTAACTCAAATTTCAATGGCGCTTATTTCTCTTGCAAATTTAATTATTTCCTTTATTAAAGCAGCAAACTGTGCTAAGCGAGTAGGAGAAGTTTTTGCAACACAACCAAGTGTTCAAGAAAATAATAGCGAGTTTATTGAACTTTTGCAAAACAAAGAAGTTCCAAAAATTGAATTTAAAAATGTAACATTTAAATATTCAGATTCAGCAAGACCTGCTGTATCAAACTTAAGTTTCAAAGCTTATTCAGGTCAAACGGTTGGAATTATTGGAGGTACTGGTAGCGGCAAAAGCAGTATTGCACATTTAATAGAAAGATTTTTTGACCCAACAAAAGGCGAAGTTTTTATTGATGGTATAAATGTAAAAGATTATAGTTTTAAACAACTTCGTGGTAAAATTGGCTTAGTTCCTCAAAAGGCAGTTTTATTTAAAGGAACCCTTAAAAAGAATTTAAGATTTAGAAAAGAAGATGCAACTTTAGAAGAAATAAATAAAGCAGTTAGAATTTCTCAAAGTGAAGAATTTGTAAAAGATTTAGCAGATAAATATGATTTTAAAGTGCAGGCTGGTGGTAAAAACTTTTCAGGCGGTCAACGTCAAAGGCTAACAATTGCACGTGCTCTTGTTGGTGACCCAGAAATTTTGATTATGGACGATAGTGCCTCTGCTCTTGATTTTGCAACAGATGCAAATTTAAGAAGAGCAATTAAAGAAGAAGTTAATGCAACAGTTGTTTTAATTTCTCAGCGTGCAAACACTGTAAGAAATTCAGATATTATTATTGTTTTAGATAAAGGCAATGTGGTTGGAATAGGAAAACACAAAGAGTTGCTAGATACATGTGAAGTATATAAAGAAATATATGAATCACAATTAAAATAGGAGTTTAAACAGATTGGCTAAAAAAATAAAAGAACAAGTTAATAGAACAAAAGCCGAAGAAAAAGAGTTTAGAAAAAAGCAAAAAGCAATTGCTATGCTACCTAAGCCATCTTTTAACAACCCTGAAAAAGTTCAGCCCGTTAAAGAAGTTGATGTTCCGCGCCCAATTCAAGCCTCTCTTGATAGAGCTGTTATAACAAAGGGCGAAGAAAATAAAAATGAACATTTATTCGATACTGCAATTATTACAGATAAAAACGTTGTTAAAATTGAAAGAGTTGCAAGCATTCAAAAACCTAAAAATAAGCCAGTAATTTTTCGTTCGCTTGGATACTTAAGTAAATATTGGTATTTAGTAATTTTAATTTTAATTTGTTGTTTAATGAACTCGGTGTTTGAAATCGCTATACCATTAATTATTGGTGATGGAATTGATTTTATTGTTGGGCCAGGCAATGTAAATTTTAATATGATATTAAAATATATGCTGGCACTTGGAATATCTGCTGTAGGTTATGCAGTGTTTAAATGGTTAACAGCAAGAATAGCAAATGGGTTATCTTATAGGGTAGAACAGCGTTTACACAATGATATATTTAATAAATTTAACAAAGTTCCTCTAAAGTATATTGATAATGCATCGCATGGGGATTTACAAAGCCGTATGGTTAACGATGTAGATCAAGTTACAACAGGCTTTGTTACAGGAATCACAGATTTCTTTGATTGTCTTGGAACAATAGTTTTAACTATTATATTTATGTTTAAATTAAACATAACAATATCAGTCGTGATTATTTGTTTAACGCCAATTTCAATAGTTGTATCTTTAATAATTTCAAAGTTATGTCACAAACATTTTAAAAGACAAGCTAAAGACTTAGGAAATTTATCTGGAACTTTATCTGAAATGGTTGGTAACCAAAAAATTGTTAAAGGCTTTTTGTATGAAGACCGTTCAATTGAAAAGTTTGATGAAATAAATAAAAAACTAAAAGAGTCTGAATATAAAGCATATTTTTACTCGCCGCTTGCGGGTCCTATCACAAGATTTTTAAATGGTATCTTATATGCAATAGTGGCTATAATGGGTTGTGTATTTGCATTAAAAGGTGCAATTTCAGTAGGTACAATTTCAGTATTTTTATCTTTTGCTAATAAATATTCAAGACCTTTTAATGATATTGCAGATGTTATTACAGATTTACAAGCAGCAATTGCCTCGGCCGTTCGTGTTTTCAATGTGTTGGATATTAAAAATGAAGTAAGTGATGTGGGCTTGCCAACTCTTCAAATGAAAAAAGGAGAGGTTGCTTTTAATAATGTAGATTTCTCTTACACTCAAGATAAAAAGTTAATTCAAAATTTTAATCTAAAAGTAAAAAAAGGCCAGCGGGTGGCTATCGTTGGTCCAACAGGTTGCGGAAAAAGCACTTTAATAAACTTACTGATGCGCTTTTATGATGTCGATAAAGGTTCAATTGAAATTGCAAAGCAAGATATTAGAAATGTAACACGACAAAGTTTACGCGATAAGTATGGAATGGTGCTGCAAGAAACTTGGTTATTTGCTGCAAGTGTTAAAGAAAATATTGCTTATGGAAAACTTGGTGCAACAGATGCTGAAATTAGAAAAGCGGCTAAGCTTGCTGGTGTTGATAAGTTTATTGAAACCATGCCACAAGGTTACGATACAATTATAAATGAAAGTGGAGACAATTTATCTCAAGGTCAAAAGCAACTTATTTGTATTGCAAGACTCATGTTAACAAAACCTCCAATGCTAATATTAGATGAGGCAACAAGTAACGTTGATACAAGAACAGAAAATGCAATTCAAATTGCCTTTAATAATATGATGGTTAACAAAACAAGTTTTGTTGTTGCACATAGACTTTCAACAATTACTTCTGCTGATGTTATTTTAGTTATGAATAAAGGCAACATTATAGAGCAAGGAACGCATAAAGAACTTTTAGAACAAAAAGGCTTTTATTATAATTTATATAACTCACAATTTAGTAGATATTAAAATTCCTAATTTTAGGAATTTTTTTATTAAATTTAGTTGACAATTGAATAATTGTTCAACTATAATAATAACAATTGAATAGACGTTCAATTGTTATAGGGAGAAAAAATGGAAAATGTTTGTAGATGTAGTATTTCTAAAAAAGAATGTGATTGTAATGTTATCCATAAAGAGCATGTAGAAAAAGCAAAAGCACTAATGCTAAATGATGATATTTTAATTTCAATGGCAGATTTTTATAAAGCATTGTCTGATAGCACACGAATAAAAATAATAAATGCATTGGATGTTTGCGAACTTTGTGTTTGTGATATTTCAGCATTACTTAATATGACAAAATCAGCTGTGTCACATCAACTGCAAAATTTAAAAGAAATGAATCTAGTTAAAAGTAGAAAAGCTGGAAAAGAAGTTTTATATAGTTTAGCAGATCGTCATGTATGTGAAGTTTTTGAAATTAGCAAGGAACACGTTTTGGAGAATGAAAATGAATAAAAGTGTAAAAATTGAAGGATTGGATTGTCCAAATTGTGCAAGAGCTCTTGAAGGGGAGATAAACAAACTTGAGGGTATTAATAACGCAAAAATTGATTTTGTTAAAAGTTTATTAACTTTTGAAAGTGAAGATGTAGAAGAAGGTTTAAACAGAGTTGTTAAATTATCAAATAAAATTGAACCTAATGTAAAAATATTCGATAAAACAAAAAAACAAAATAAAATTTTAAATAAGCAATTTTATTTTGATTTATCAACATTATTGGTTGGAATTGCACTTGGCTTAGTAATTTTATTAGTAGATTTATCCAGCATCAAAGCGCTTTATTGGACATTGTATGTTGTTACAGCATTAATTCTTGGATATAAAACTTATTATAAAGCTATTGTTCAATTATTTAAAGGTGTTATAAATGAAAATTTATTAATAACAATTTCAGTTATTGGAGCAACCTTTGTAAGTGAACATTTAGAAGGGTTAATGGTTATTGCTCTTTATAATATAGGAAAATTATTTGAAGGCTTAGCTGTTAATAAATCTCGTCGTGCAATTGAAAAACTTGCAAAGTTGCAACCTGAATATGCAGTTATAATTAATGATAAAAATGAAGAAGAAAAAGTTGAACCCGCTAAGGTAAAAGTTAATAGTTTAACAATTGTTAAGCCTGGTGAAAAAGTTGCAATAGATGGAGTAATTGTTGAAGGTAAAAGTGATTTCAACATGCAAAGTTTAACGGGGGAAAGCGTTCCTGTTTCATTAGAAAAAAACGATAAAGTTTTATCTGGTTCAATTGCTTTAAATGGTGTTGTTAAAATTAAAACAACAAGTGAATATAAAGAAAGTGCAATTTCCAAAATTATGAACATGGTGGAAAAAGCAAGCGAACATAAATCTAAAACTGAAACATTTATAGCTAAATTAACTAAATGGTATACACTTGGAATAGTTGCTCTTGCAATAATTGTGTTTGGAATAGTGTGGGCTGTAACAAAAAACTTTAACACGGCAATTTATCGTGGTCTTATATTTTTAGTTATATCGTGTCCATGTGCGTTTGCAATTTCCGTTCCTCTTAGTTATTTTTCAGGGCTTGGCAATGCATCTAAAAAAGGCATTTTAATTAAAGGAAGTAATTATTTAGATGAATGTTCTAAAATTTCAACAATGGCATTTGATAAAACGGGAACATTAACAACAGGGGAATTTGAAATTACAAATATCCAAAGTTTAGATGCTAAAAAAACTCAAGAAGATATTTTATATTTAGCATTTTTAGGAGAAAGATATTCTATTCATCCGCTTGCAAGGGCAATTACAAAAGCTTGTGATAAAGAAGGAGAGCCAATTAAAGCTGTTAAAGAAATTGCAGGAGAAGGTTTAGAATATAGTTATAATAAACATAAATATTTTATTGGTCGCAAAAATAAAGAAATAAAAAATACAATAATTGAAGTGTATGAAGATAATAGAAAAATTGGAGAAATAACTTTAAGTGACACAATAAAAAACACAGCAAAAGCTACAATACACCATTTAAAACAAATGGGGATTAAAACCTGTTTATTATCAGGCGATAATGAAGAGTCTGTTTTAAAAGTGGCGAAGGCTATAGAAATAGACCAACCTTATTTTAAACTTTTACCAGAAGAAAAGTTTGAACTGATTAAAAAATTTCAACAAAATAAACAGTCAGTTGGATATGTTGGCGATGGCATAAATGATGCACCAAGTTTAACGCTTGCAAACATTGGCATAAGCATGGGAATAAATGGGAGCCCTGCAAGTATTGAGGCAAGTGACGTTGTGTTAGTTGATGATAATCCAGAAAAAATTGTTACAGCAATAAAAATATCTAAATTTACAAAAAAGATTGTTTTGGAAAATATAATATTATCTGCAATAATTAAGATTGCATTTTTGGCGCTTGGGGCCTTTGGTATTACTGGAATGCTTGCTGCAGTATTCGCCGATGTAGGGGTTACTTTATTAGCAATATTAAATAGTATGCGAGCTTTAAGTTACAATCCAAATAAAAAAAAGTCTACTTAATAAAGTAGATTTTTTTTAAATTTAAATTGAAAAACTAAACAATATTGTGAATATATGTTATAATTTAATTAATGAACTTTATAATTTCACAAATTGTTGGAATAATCGCCTTATTGTTGGTGTGCGTAAGTTACTTTTTTAAAAGTAAAAAGTTTTTTTTAATTTTTCAAATTATTGCTAATTTGTTTTATGGATTAAGTTATATATTTGTAAATATTTATGGGGCAGGTATAATAACATTAATATCTATTTTGCGTTGCTTATATTTATATTTTTCTGAAAAATATAATTTTAAACAGGCTATATACTTTTTACCAATTTTTGTTGTAAGTTATATTATTGTTGGCGTTATTTATTTAAATAGTTTACTTGATATTATTCCTATAATTACAGCCACAATATTTACTTTTAGTTTTTATATTAAAGATATGCAAATTATGCGATATACATGTTTGGTTCCTCAAGTTATGCTTATTATCTATGCCTTTTTATGTAAAACCTATGCTAATGCGCTATTAAACCTTATTGAATCCTTAGTTATTGTGGTTTCTATAATTAAGTTTTATATTGAAAATAAGCAGAAAAAAGAAATAGAAATTTTAATAAAGGAACAAAAGGAAGAAATAAAATGAGAGCATTTGAAGAAGATTTTTTAATTTTTTTAGATATGACTATAAATAGCGAACCAATTAAAATTGTTACAAGCAGCAAAATTAACAAAGAAGTAAAATATGATAAGGTTGCAATAGAACTTATTCAAAATAAGTATAATGCAAGCGCATATTTGGCTACAAAAGTTATACATTCAAGCTTTAATAAAAATGAGTTGAAAGCTAAATTATTGAATTATTTAGAAGAATATAAACAAATTAATTTGTGGACAGAAACTTTTGAATATAGCATTCATTCCACTAAAAATGGAAAATTGTTTTATTCAAAGAACAAAAATTTAAATTTAAAATTGAAAACTAAAGAAACGCATAATCGCCAAAAGAATTATTTAATAGAAGAAGGAACAAAAGTTTTGCCATTAATAGATATGGGGATATTTACAAAAGAAGGTAAAGTGGTTTCTTCAATGCAAGCTAAGTTTAGGCAAATTAATAGATTTATTGAGTTAATTGACGATAAAATAAAAAAGGAAAATTTAACAAAGGTAAATATAATAGATTTTGGTTGTGGAAAAAGCTATTTAACTTTTATAGTTTATTATTATTTTAAGTTTATTAAAAATATTGATGTTAACATTGTAGGACTTGATTTAAAAGAAAATGTAATAAAAGAATGTAATTTGGCAGCAAAAAAATATGGATACACTAATTTAAATTTTGTTGTTGGCGATATAAAAAATTATAGTCCTAAATTTGATGTAGATATAATTATTACCTTGCACGCTTGTAACACTGCAACTGATTTTGCTTTATACAATGCCATCAAATGGAATGCAAAAATGATTTTTTCAGTGCCTTGTTGCCAGCATGAAGTTGCAAGTCAAATTAATTCTGAAACTTTTAACATAATAACACGATATGGAATTGCTAAAGAAAGAATATCAAGTTTATTTACAGATATAATACGTTGTAATTTGCTTGAGTATTCGGGATATAAAGTTGAACTAATTGAATTTGTTGATTTTGACTTTACTCCAAAAAATTTATTAATTAGGGCAACAAAAACAAATATTCCAGAGCATGTCAAAACAAAAATGTTAAAAGAAGTTGAAGAATTACAAACAAAATTTAATTTTGAGCAAACTTTATATAAACTTTTAGTAAATAAAAAATAAATGTTGGCAAAAAACATTGAATTAAAATTCTCACTATGCTATACTTGTATGGCCTTGGAGGATTTTATGCAATTTATAAATTATAAATATGTAATTAATAGTGAGTTTTCTAGTTCGAGAAGTGAAAGTTTATTTAAAGTTTATGCAATAGGGCATTTGTTGTATTAGGAGAAAGAAACGAAAATTTAAGCAAAAAAGCAAAGCGAGTTGTTGAAAAAGCAATAATTAATAAGGGTAAAACTTTTTTAAACGCAACAACAACAAAACAATTAGATATTCTTAACGAGCTTTGTTTAGTTTACAATGTGGACTTTAGTTTTAATGATTTTATTATAAAAGAATGTCAAATAGATAAAATGCAAAAAAGCAAAGCAGGGGAAAGTAAAGCAAATATTAAAAGGAAATAAAGAATGAAAGATAAGCATTTTTTAAATTTTACTGCGGCTATTAATATTTTTGATTCCAATAAATTATATAAAGGCTTTTTAATTAGCGGATGTTATGAGGCTATTTTAAAAAAGAAAATGACAAAAGAACGCTTGGATGGCTATTTATATGATTGTTTTGAAGAAGTTGTTAGAAATTTTCAAGAGGAATTTATTTTGGCAACAGCAAGTTCTCAACTTGATATGTTAAAAGAAGCAACAAATAAAAGAGGCTTTGAATTAACTTATTTAAAATTTAATGGAGTAATTCGTGGTATGGGAGCCATAGAATATGGTCCAGCAAAACGACCAGATAAGGCCAGTGGAAATGTAGTAAAAGATTTTTATGATTCGTGGAAAAGTTTAGATAAAATTGAAACAGCAATAAAAACTGTTAAACTAAAATAATCGTTTAGGTAAAAAACGATTTTTTTATTTGACACTATAAAATCAGTTTGAAAAATGCTTATTTTATTTAGAAATTTGTTATACTTATAAAAAATTTTAAAAAACTATTGAAAAAGTTAATAAAAAGATTATAATAATAGTATAGGAGAAAACAAATGATAAATGAAGCTTTTAAAGATAAAAATGTTCCAGTACCTTTTGATTTTCACAATGTAATGCATGCAGAGGCTGAAGGCGATCAGTTTTTCAGAGGTTATGGAAAACTTTGGATTTCAGCAAGAGTTTTAAATAATTTTAAAAAAGTTGTTGCTGATATAAGAAATTATGTAAACGCAGGGATTGTAACTCATGGTTTGGATTTCTTAAAATTGGAAGATGTGGAATATGAAGCAAATAATGAAAAAATTCCAGCAAAACTTGAATTTAATAGAATTGATATGGGTGTTCGAGACAGCATGGCAGAACATCAATTAAATTGGAGAATGCTAAAAGGTAATGATAACTCAGCAGAAGTATTCAAAAAGCACACAAAAATATAATAAAAAAAGCCTTTTTACAAAAAAGGTTTTTTTGTTTGTAAAATTAAATTAGTGTGCTATACTATTTCTTGTATGTTAGTTACAGATGAAGTTTTAGATGCATTTGATAAGCAAGGGAATTATGTGGGAACTATTGAAAGGAAAAAATCGCATAAGAAGAATGCGGGTGTTTTTCATAAAGTTGTTCATGTTTGGTTTATTAATGAAAACAATGAACTTTTAATTCAAAAGCGCGCAGCTTGTAAACCAACTTGTCCAAATAGATGGGATATTGCATGTGCGGGGCATATTGAATCGGGCGAAAGTATATTAACAGCGTGTGAAAGAGAAACCTTTGAAGAACTTGGGCTTAAAGTTAAACCAGGCGATTTTATTTATGTTGGAGAATTGATTCATGAAGAGATGAATGAATTAACAGAACAATTTATTGTTAAGACTGATAAAGATATAAAAGATATGACCTTGCAGGTTGAAGAAGTCAGTGAAGTTAAATGGATTAATATAAAAGATTTTAAACAACTTTTATATTCAGATGCTTTTATGAATCATAGTGATGATTATAAATATTTTTTAAGTAGATTTTTAACACTCCACTTTGATAGATAGTAAATGTAAAAAATTGTTTTATAAAAAAATAAAATATTTATACTTTTTATAAATATTTTTTTTTACAATGCACAATCTAGTTCTAGGGGGGATATTTTTATGAAAAAATTTTTTATTAGTGCTATTTGTTTATTACTAATGATTGGAACACTTGTATGTATTCCAAAAACGAACAAAACGGTGTTTGCAGCACCAGAAATTTCTAGCGGAGAAATAATTGTTATAGGAAGCTCAGAAATTAAAGTGGCACCTGATACTGTTACAGTTACAGTTGGTGTTGATACTAGAAATGAAGATGCAAGTGTTGCAGAAAGTGAAAATCGTACAAAGGTAAATGAAATTATAAATATTTTAGTTGGAAATGGCATTAAACGTGAAAACATTAAAACGGCAAACTATAATATGTATAGACGTTATAACTATCAACAAGGAGAAGAGTTTATAGGTTATCAAGTTTCTAATATGTTAAGCTTTTCAACAAGTGCAGATAGAGACATTTCAGCTTTACTTTCATCCTTAACTGAAGCAGGAATTACAACTGTTAGCGGAGTTACATTTAGTTTAACAAATCATGAAAAGGCTTATAATGAAGCCTTAGCAAGCGCTCTTGCAAATGCAGAAAGTAAAGTTGCTGCAATTGCTGGTGGGAAACAATATAGATTAAAAAAATTAACAGAAGAAAACTATGCACCTGTTTGTTCACTTGCTAGAGTATATGCAGGTTCTGCTTTATCAGAAAGCACAAATGCAATAGAAAAAGGCGATTATTCTGTAACAGCAACAATAAAAGCCGTTTTTGAAATAATTTAAAAAATAAAAAGCCACTCAAAAGTGGCCTTTTTTTTGTTTGGAGAAAAACATTAATTTTGCTATAATCTTGTTATGAAATATTTAGAAAAATTAGCACGAATTTTCCAGGATAATAGATCACGAGTTTATGTGGTTGGCAGTTTTGTTAGAAAAATTGTGTGCAATGATGAAGCAAAAGATGTTGATTTATGTGGAGCCTTAACTCCAAGTGAAGTTGCAAAAATTTTAGAAGGCACTGAATTTGAACTTTATGATACTAAAGACCATTATTTTAGAACGCAAATAAAAGTAAAAAATAAACCTAATGTTTATTTTGATTACACAACTTTTAGAAAAGACCACTATTCAGACAAAGACAATTTTCATCCTTCAAAAATAACTATTGCAAAAACAATTCGTGAAGATTACACAAGACGAGACTTTACAATAAATGCAGTTTATTTTGATTCTTTAACGAAAGAGTTTTATGATTATTGCGGTGGGTTAATTGACATAAAAAATAGACTTCTTAAAACAGTGATTGATCCCGATAAAAGTTTTAATCAAGATGCAACTAGAATAATACGAATGATTAAAACGGCAGTAGATGGGCCTTATAATATTGAATATAACACTTTTCAAGCTGCCAAGCGAAACGCACATAGAATAGATACAATTAGTGATAAGCAATTTATAGAAAAAATTAGTAAAATTAAAAATAAGGAACTTGGTTTTAAGTTACTAAAGGAGATATTTCCATGGAAAAAATTTTAATAATAGTAAATATAATTTTAAGTGTTATATGCTTAATTAGTGTTGTTTCGCTTTTGATCTTTAGAAAGAAAATTAGTCCTAATAGCGAATTACTTAATTTAATTGAAAAAGAAAACGATAAACTAAGAAAAGAAATTAAAGATGCAAGAGTAGAACAAAGCAACACAAATGCACAATTTTCTAATATGACCATTGCTCAAATGCGAGCAGATAATGAGAACTTAAGAGCATTGCTTAAAAGTTCTAAAGACAATGATAATCAATTATTAAAAAGTTTAGATGATAGAATTTTTAACATGCAACAATTAACTGATGCACAACTTTCTAGGGTAACAAAAATTGTTGATGAAAAACTTTCTCAAATGTTAAATTCAAATACTGAACAATTAAAACAAATTAAAGAAACAGTTGATGAAAAACTTAATGCAAACCTAACAGCAAGATTAAATGAAAGTTTTAATATTATTAGCCAAAGATTAGAAGCACTTTACAAAGGTTTTGGGGAAATGAAAGAACTAAGCAGTGGGGTGCTAGATTTAAGACGTGTGCTAAGTAATGTAAAAACAAGAGGCTTGCTTGGAGAAGTGCAACTTGGAACACTGCTAAATCAAATGCTTGCGCCAAATCAATATTTAACAAATGCGCAAATTAAACATCAAAGCAGCGAACGTGTTGAATATGCAATAGTTTTGCCTGGTAAAAATAATGAATCTATTTTACTTCCTATAGATGCAAAGTTTCCAATAGAAGATTACATTCGTTTGTGTGATTTTAGTGATAAAAATATGCAAAAAGAAATGTTAGAGGCAAGCAAAGCTATTGAGCGACGCATTAAAGACGAAGCAAAGAAAATTTTTGAAAAATATGTTGAGCCACCTATTACAACAGATTTTGCAATTATGTATATTCCCATTGAAGGCATGTTTAGTGAAATTATGAGGATGAGTGGTCTAGTAGAAGAAATACAAACAAAATATAAAGTTATTATTTGCAGTCCAACAACAATTTGTGCTTTGCTTAGTAGTTTACAAATGGGCTTTAAAACTTTATATATAGAAAAAAGAAGCAGTGAAATTTTTAATTTGCTTGAAAGTTTTAAAACAGAGTTTATTAATTTTACAGATCTAATTAATAAAACTCAAAAGAAAATTTTAGAAGCTAGCGACACTCTTGAAAGCGCAAGCAAAAGAAGTAACAAAATTCAAAAACAACTTACTATGGTTACAAGTGACATGAAACAAATTGAAGATGTAGAATAAAAAAACTTGCATTATTTTTGCAAGTTTTTTATTTTGTTTTTATTATTTTTTATATATTCATCCATGCCTAAAATATAATCTGTTGTTACATCATAAAGCATAGCTAAATGTCTTAATAAATCTAAACTAATTTCAAGTTTACCATTCTCATATTTACAGTAATTTCCTCTATCTATTCCTAACATGTCTGCAACTTGATATTGTTTATAGCCTTTGCCAATTCTAAGTTCTTTTAAAACTTTAGACACCTCTTGCATAATCATTCCTCTCTATATTTGACATTTTGCCAAAATTACAATATAATTACTTTAAAATTGTAGAATTTACAATTTCATAAAGGGCGGTAAATGTAATGGTATGTTGTATTATTGGTCATAGAGATGTTTTTATAACAAAAAATTTAGAAAAAAAATTAAATGAACTTGTTTGTTCTTTAATTGAAAAAAATGTTAATATTTTTTTATTTGGTAGTAATAGTGATTTTAATAAAATATGTTTTGACATTATTAAAAATTTGAAAACAGTTAAATATCCTTTTTTGCAATTATGTTTTTATCCAATTAGAAGTGAAGCGAGTATTTTAAGTGAAGAGAAGAAGGCTTTAATTGTTAAAACTGGGGTAGTGCGTGCTGAAAATATTAATGTGTATGATAAATCAATAGATTTTGAAAAAAAATACACAGCAGGGAAGGCTTCTTATATAGAAAGAAATTATGCCATGATTGATGCGAGTGATATTTGCTTATTTTATTATAACAATAGCTATAAACCAGCTACTAGAAAACATAGAAAAAGTGATTTATTTGGTTATCAGCCAAATAGTGGTACCCAACTGGCATATAAATATGCCACAAAAAAGAATAAATTAATATATAATGTTTATAAGTAAAAAATTATTTTTGCATTGCTTTTATTGACATAAATTATATTAATGTGGTAAACTAAATTTACAGCATAAAACTTAGGGGTGTAGTTCATCGGTAGAATAAGAGTCTCCAAAACTCCAGAGGAGGGTTCGATTCCTTCCACCCCTGCCAAAAAACTGCCACTGCAGTTTTTTTTGTATCAATTTTCATTTTAAAATCATTTGTAATTTAAAGGTAGGTTTGATATAATTTAGTTATGAACGCAGTTGCAATTGCCACAGTTGTTATAGCCATAATTTCATGCATTCTTGTTGTAACAAGTTTGCTATTTAATTGGCATATTAAAAAAGTTTCGCTATATTATGTGATAAGCGTTTTTTGTGCAATTGTTTTACTTTTAATAAACATAAAAGATGCTTCTCAAATTTTAGGCGAACTTGTTAAAAATTCTTCAATTAATCCTCTTAAAATTTTAGTATTCTTTTTATGCATGACAATTCTTTCTATAACTTTAGATAATTTGGGCTTTTTTAATTACTTAGCAACTAAGTGTACAAAACTAGCAAAAAACAGTCAAACTAAACTATTTTTAACGTTTTATTTTTTAGTTTCTCTTCTTACAATTTTCACATCTAACGATATAGTTATTTTGGCCTTTGTTCCATTTATTTGTTATTTTTGCAAAAGAAGCAAAATAAATCCTGCGCCTTACGTTTTTGCAACTTTTGTTTCGGCTAACACTTGGAGCATGCTTTTTATAATAGGGAATCCAACAAATGTTTATATAGGCACTTTTCCAGGAATAAGTTTTGTTGATTATTTTTTAAAAATGGCCATTCCAACCTTAGTATGTGGTATTGTTTCACTTGGTTTGCTTTTACTTTTATTTAGGAAAAAATTAAAAGTGCCAATCGAACAAGTTGAAGAAACGTCAGTTGAAATAAACAAACCTTTAGTAATAATAAATGCATGTATCTTAGGTGCATGCACAGTCTTACTTGCAATTTCAAGTTATATTGGCCTTGAAATGTGGTATATTGCACTTGGCTTTAGTGTGTTTGAAATATTACTAAATTTAATTATTTGTTTATGTAAAAAACAAAAACCAACTTATGTTTTTAATTCGATTAAGCGAGCACCTTGGGCCTTTGTTCCGTTTTTAGTAGCAATGTTTTTAATTATAATGTGTTTAGAGGTTAACGGCATAACAAAAATTTTATTTGATTTATTGCAAAAAAGCAATTCAGTGATTGTCTATGGTGTGTCTAGCTTTGTTTGCTCTAACTTAATGAATAATATTCCAATGACAGCTTTGTTTGCATCAATATTAAATAACGGGGCCATTAATTTGGGAGCAACATTTGCAACAATTATAGGTTCTAATCTTGGGGCATTATTAACACCAGTTGGCGCGCTTGCAGGAATAATGTTTATGAAAATTTTAAAAGAAAAAGAAATTGACTTTTCAATAAAAAGCTTTATTGGCTATGGTGCAATAATTTCAATTGTGTGTTTGTTTGCAACTTTGTCAATGTTATTAATATTTGTATAATAAAAAGTTTGCTTTGGTAAAATTTTAAAACAAATAAAAACCACTTTATTAAAATTAAAATAAAGTGGTTTTTGTTTATTTTTTTATATCTAATTTATTCGTTGTTTTTGTTTTCACTTACTGGTTCTGTGCTTTCAGTTTTATCAGAAACCTCAGGTTGATTATTTGTTTCGTCATTTTTTGTTTGTGTGTTTGCATCTTTATTCTCACCAGCATTTTCACCTTGTGTAGAAGTTTCAGTTTCTTCATTGCCACTAGAATCTACAGGTGGAGCATCTGGATTTGGAGAAATCCTTATTCCTTCATCAACAAGATTAATTAATATGTTTGAATTATCTTGCAATGCATTAAAGCCATCGCATAAAAGCTCTGCTACAGCATTAGATAAATCTTGAAGCAATAATTCATCTTTTCCCTCAATAACAGATTTATTAACAATATTTAATAGTTCTTGGAAGCTTGTATCTTTAATTTTGTTTAATTTTAAGAAACTATCACTATAAGTTAACTTTCCGTCAACAATGCTATAAGTAGCTGTGCTAGTTAAATATAAAGATTGAGGAATTAACCCGCCTAAAATTCCCATTTGTGAAGTTAAATCATCAGTGTTAATTGAGCAAATAGTTGTTATTTTAAATTTGTTTTGAGATAAAGCTGAAGTAATTTTTACTTGCTTAGCAGTACCTATAAGTTTTAACTTTTTAAATATAGGAATATTACCTTGAGCTAAAAAGTCTTCTAAGGCATTGTTAAGCAATGCAACTAATTGTTTATCAGTTATTTCAATATCGTCACTTAATCTTGCATTTGCAAATTTAGAAGGAGAGATATTACCTTCCTCATCAAAAATGTCAAAATTATTGTTTATTAATTTTGTTTTTGCCGTTAAATAATCTTCATTAGTAAAACCATGTGTTACAATTTCTTTTTCATCAACTCGAGTTGTAACTTCTTTATATAATGTAAAAATTTGTTTAATGTTTGTTGCACCCATATCATAAATCATTTGATCAATTTGAGGTTTAACAACAAAGAAGATTGTTAAGAAAGCAATTGTTAAAGCAACAATCAAAACACCTAACCCTGTTAAGCAGCCACCACAACCATGTCCCTTCTTTTCAGGTTGAGGAGGTGGTACGGGTTGGTAATATACTGGGGGTGGTGTGTAATTATAGTTGTTGTTCTGTTCTGTACTCACGGCAACTTCTCCTTTATATTATATTATACCCAAAATTATCAAATGTCAAATATAATTCTTTGTATTTATTTACTTGACTTTCTAACACTGTGTCAGTATAATATATTTAATATTAAAACAGGAGAAAATTTTTAATGAAGAAAAATAAAAAAGATAAAAAATTAGAAATAATTGTTGAGGCGGCAATTAATGAATTTGCTGCTCTTCCTTATGATAAAGTATCAGTTTTTAAAATTGCTGAAAAAGCAGGTATTAGCAGAGCTTGTTTTTATTGCTATTTTAAAAATAAAGAACAAATATATGATTATATATTAAATGAAATAAAAAAAGAATTTTACATTATGTATTTAGACAATAAAAAGCCTAGCTATTTTGAATTAATTGAAAATTTATTTGAATTTTTTTTAAGTTTTAAAAACAGTCAAAGACATAAATTAGTTTTAATGTTGTTAGAAAATTTAAAACCTGAAAATATAAATATGTTTACTAGTCATGATAAATTATCTTATATAACTGAAATTGTTGATTACTCAAATTTTAAAACAATAGATAAAACAACAATACGAGTGTTATTTAAATCAAATTTTGCTTGTCTTGGTATGTTAGTTTTACATTATTACAAAGATTGCATAACAAAAGAAAAGGTTGAAGAGTTATTTAAAAATTATATAAATATAATTAAATTTGGAGCATATAAAAATTAATAGGAGAAAACTATGATTGAAATAAAAAATATAGTAAAAGATTATGTTGCAGGAGATACAACTGTTCATGCTCTAAAAGATATTAGTGCAGTTTTTAGAGATAGCGAATTTGTTTCTATTTTAGGGCCTAGCGGTTGCGGTAAAACAACGCTTCTTAATGTTATAGGCGGCTTAGATCAATATAATAGTGGCGACTTAGTTATAGATGGCACAAGCACTAAAAATTTTAAAGATAGAGATTGGGATAGTTATAGAAATCATAAAGTAGGATTTGTGTTTCAAAGTTACAATTTAATTATGCATTTAACCGTTATTGAAAATGTGGAGCTTGCACTTTCAATTGCTGGCGACTCTAAAAAAGAAAAGCGCAAAAAGGCAATTGAAGCACTAACTAAAGTTGGACTATATGAACAAATACATAAAAAGCCAAATCAGCTTAGTGGAGGACAAATGCAACGTGTTGCAATAGCTCGTGCAATTGTAAACAATCCAAGCATTATTTTAGCAGATGAACCAACAGGTGCTCTTGATACTGAAACTAGTGTTCAAATTATGGATATTTTATCTGAAATAAGTAAAGAACATCTTGTAATTATGGTTACTCATAATCCTGAACTTGCTAAGCAATATTCAACACGTATTTTAAATTTGTTAGATGGTGAAATGGTAGGGGATAGCAACCCTGTTACTGAAAGCGAGTATAATGAACATATTCAAAAGCAAAAAGAATTAAAAGCAGAACAAATTAAAAAGTTTGAAGAAAGTGAGGAATTAAGAAAACAAGAAGCTGAAAAAAATAATAAAAAATTCAAAGCTAAAAAGCCTAAAAAAGATAAGAAGCCAGCAATGAAGTTTTTTACAGCTTTTAAGTTAAGTTTAAGAAATTTAGGAACAAAGAAAACTCGCTCTGTTTTAACTTCTTTTGCAGGAAGCATTGGTATTATTGGAATTGCTTTAATATTAGCTTTATCTAATGGTTTTAATGCATACATAAGAAAAACTGAAAGCGATACATTAAGTAGTTATCCTTTAGCCATAACTCAAACAAGCGCAGACCTTGATGCAGCACTTGAAGCTCTTACAACAAATAATAATAGAGACACTTTTATTAAAGATGAAGAGGTTTATGTAAACAGCACACTACAAAGTATGTTAACGGGCTTGCGTGGACAATCAACCAACGATTTAAAAAGCTTTAAAGCATATTTAGATGAAAATATGGATGAAAACTTAGTTAATGCAATTCAATATGTTTACAACATGAACTATAATATATTTTTAGGCGAGGGTGGCTACACAAATGAAGGAATAGTTCAACTTAATCCTTTTGAAATTCCACCTATGATGTTAGAACAAATACCTATGCTAAACATGCTTATAAGTAATATGAATGCATGGCAAGAACTTTTAAATAATCAAACAATGTTAAACAATCAGTATGATTTACTAGGAGCAAACGCAAGATGGCCAGAAAATGAAAATGAAGTTGTTGTTTTTGTAGATAGCCAAAATCAAATTAATGATTATTATTTATATGCCCTAGGCTTAAGAGATTCAAATGAACTTATGAATATGTTTATGCCTGGCGGGTCCGTTACTGATTTAACAAAGGAAAAATATACGTTTGATAAAATATATAATTTAACATACAAAGTTTTGCCCGAAGGAGATTTTTATAGTTTAAACACTTCAACAAAGCTTTATGAAGATATAAGAAATAAAGTAAAAACAGATCCAATAATGTATCAAACTTATATGAAGGATAAACTTGAAAATGCAATTGAACTTAAAGTTGTTGGAATTGCAAGACCAAAACAAGGCGTTCTTTCTGCGATGTATCGAGGAGGGATTGGCTACTCAAGTAAATTGACACAAAAATTAATTGAACTAAATAACAAAACTCAAGTTGTAGAGGCTCAAATAAACAACACAACTACAAATGTTATAACGGGTGAGGCATTTACTCAAACAGATACTTATTCACTAGCACTTAGCAACTTAAAAGTTGCAGACAAAGCTGACCCTTTTGCAATTTATTTTTATCCAACAGATTTTGAGTCTAAAGATGCAATAAAAGATTTTATTGCAAAATATAATAACGCTCAAACAGATGAAAGTAAAAAAATTAAATATAATGATTATGTTAATATTTTAATGGGTACAATAACAAGCATAGTTAATACAATTACTTATGTTTTAATTGCATTTGTAAGCATTTCATTAATTGTAAGTTCAATAATGATAGGGGTTATTACTTATATTTCAGTTATTGAACGTACTAAAGAAATTGGTGTGCTTAGAAGTGTTGGAGCAAGAAAAAAAGATGTTTCTCGTATATTTAATGCAGAAACATTAATACTTGGTTTTGCGTCTGGCTTTGCGGGTATTATGATTACATTGCTTTTATCAATTCCAATTAATCTAATTTTAAAAGCATTAATTGGAGTTGGTGGAATTGCAAGTTTAAATTTTGTGCATGCAATAATTTTAATAGCAATCAGCATGATATTAACCTTAATCAGTGGGCTTATTCCTGCCCGCATGGCAGCTAAAAAAGACCCTGTAACAGCACTAAGAAGCGAATAAAAAAAATTGGCGTATGCCAGTTTTTTTATATTAACTCATCTAAAAGTTTTATTAGTTCGGGGATTTTGTAAATGCGGTGGTAGCCATCGAAATGGTTATAGCCTTTTAAATACATGTCTCTTGCTTTAAAATCTTTTACAAAGCGATGGAACTCTTCTATGTTATTATCGTCTTCATCTGAATACAAGCAATAGACATTTTTAAATTTGTTTTTATAATTTAAAATTTCTTTTGTAGGGTAAGCCGCATTTGCAATTTTTACAAAATAATCTTTTCTATCAAATGGGTATTTATAAATAAGTTTAGGTGCAACGGCAATATAGTGTGCGGGTACAAAATTATGTTCTTTACAAAAACGAATAAAATAAGGGTTTGAAATTGAATGACAAATAACAATTGATTCTTTATTAAGTTTATTATTTTCTAAATACGTTGATAAAATTTCATCAAAAGCTTGGTAACTACTTTTTTCGCGAATAGGAAATGAAGGCATAAAACAATCTAAATCATTATTTTCTAAATAACTTTTTGTGTCGCCCCCCCCAAGTTTCAAGAGTGTCGGCATTTAGAGAGTGAAGCACAAATACCTTTGGCTTGTTAACTTTTTTAGCTGTTTCTAGTTTAAGAATGTTTAAAAATTCTTCATTCATAGCCGCACAGTGAAAGCCAGAAATGCTTAAAGTTGCTGCACCAGCCATTTTAGCAAGAAATATGCCAGGTTCATAATCCCACACCTTATCAGATCTAAAAACAGCACCATGAATTCGCCCACTTGCAACAAACGCCATAGAAACACATACTCCGCCAAAGTTACGCATGCTTACAGAGTGTTTTCTCATTCTAACAATAGCGGGTAATCTATTGGTGCCATCTATTGCATATAAAGTATTTTTAATTGGAACAACTTTAACACTAATTTGTTCGCCGTTTAAAAATGCCCCGTCTTTGTCGGCATAATAAAGTTCATTAATTTTAGGAAAATTTAAAACACTGGCCACTGTTTTGCCATTTTTTACACATGCCATTTGAATTGCAAATAAAGGTAAATTATTTGCAAAATTTATTGTGCCATCAATTGGGTCAATAATAAAACAATTTTTTGTAACTTGTTTTTGTGAATTTTCTTCTTCACTTACAATATCAAAAGTTGGGTAAGTTTTTTTTATTTCATTTATTAAAAATTTTTCAATTTTCACATCAAGATTAGTAACAAGGTCAGTTTCGCCGCCTTTTGTTCTAACTTCAACTTTTTCATCTAAAAAGCAAGCCGCTTTTTCAACTATGTCAATCATAAACTTTAATTCACTTATCATTGTTCTCTCCAATTAATTAATTTAAAAAATTATAACATAAAATTTTTAATAGTCAAAAAAAAACATTCTAAGAATGCTTTTAATGTTTTATTCACACTTTGTTCACACATTGAATGTTTTTAAATTTTTGTTTATTAAATATTTACTAGATATATGATTAAAATTAGTTTAAAACACAATATTTCTGGTGCGCCGCAAGGGATTCGCTTTATAGCGGAAACAAAGTGAACGCGTCAGCCCTGACTTTAGTCAGGGGAATTGCACAAAGTGCAATTGCAAGTCAATATACTTGCTCGAATTCTTGCAAGCATAAAAAAATGGCGAAAGCCATTTCTGGTGCGCCGCAAGGGATTCGAACCCCTGACCTTTGGTTCCGTAGACCAACGCTCTATCCAGCTGAGCTAGCGGCGCATATTAAAATAAATTTAGTGATTTAAACTATTTCATGTGTTAAAATCACAACGTATATATATTATCACTTTATTCTTAATTTTGCAAGTGTTTTTTGTTAATTTAAGTTTTCTTTATAAAAAATTGCAAAAAGTAAGCAGTTAGTATACTTAAAATATTAAAACTCTACTAAGCGTGGGGGTACATTTTAAAAATTGTATGATATACTTTAAGTAAGGAGTAAAGAAAATGGATTTAAGGATAATTGGCAAATTTATTGCAACCTGCCGCAAAAACAAAGGTTTAACTCAAATTGGTTTAGCGCAAAAGTTGAATATAAGTGAAAAAACTGTTTCAAAATGGGAGTGTGGAAAAGGCTTTCCAGATACTTCTTTAATAATGCCTTTATGTGAAGAATTAGCTATTACTGCAAATGAATTGTTAAGTGGGAAGTTATTAGCTGATAATGAATATAAAATGTTAGCTGAAAAAAACTTAATAGAAATAAAAAATATGCAGGAAAAAAATACTAAGCATCTTTTAACCCTTGAATATGTTGTTGGCTATATGGCTAGTTTAATATTTATTTTATCAATTTTCACAGCAAGTTATTTTGTTACAAGTTTAACATGGCGAATAGTATTAATTGTTTTTGGTTTTATAAATTTCATAGTTGGAATATTGTTTGCACTAAAAATAGAAAAAGAAGCGGGCTTTTATATTTGTGCACATTGTAAACATAAATATATTCCCACTTATAAACAAGTTTTGTTTTCAATGCATTATGGAAGAACTCGTTATATGAAATGTCCAAAATGTGGTAAACATAGTTGGAATAAAAAAGTTGTTAATAATTTTTAACAACTTTTTTTATTGCTTTTAAATAAAATAAAAGTTTCTAGTTTTCCAATGTGAGATTTTTGAAAACGATTAATTTCTTGCATTTTATTTTTTTGATGTATTTTAATTGAAGGCAAATTTGTTTCGTTCACAATACTATAAACATTTCCACTAGTATTATTAATAACATAATCAATTAAACTTGTTCCGGCCCCTTTGCCTTCATGTTTGCTATCAACGCACATATTCCAAATATAAGAGTCACTGTTTTTAAAATCAATATCAACGGGCAAATGTTCTCGTTCAATAAAGTTTTTATTTTTATAAACTGTTATATAGCCCAAAATTGTTCCTTCGCGTTCGTCATAAAAAACATCGAATTCAGGGTCATTTAAAACGAATTTATCTTCTAAATAGTTTTTATTGTTATTGTCAAAAATATTTTCTAGTGTGGCTATCTCACTCGCCGTTTTTTTAAATTGTTTTATAATTTTCTGCCTCCTTATTATTTTTATTAAAAGTGTATAAAAAAAGTTAATTTATTTTTGCTTGCAATGCTAAAAAAAAAGTTATATAATTAATAGCGATAAAAGGAAGTTTAATAATGTTAAAATTAAACAACATAAATAAGTCGTTTCAAGAAAAACAAGTTCTTAAAAACATTAACCTTGAAATTAATGCAGGTGAAGTTTTTGGTCTTGTTGGAGAAAATGGAGCGGGCAAAACAACGTTGCTAAATATCATCAGTCAAGTTCTAATGCCTACAAGTGGTACTGTTGAATTAGACGGAGAAGTAATAAAAAATTTAAATCAATTAAAAGGTAAAGTTGGATATATTTTAGATATACCTGCATTGCATGATTTTTTAACAGCAAGAGAATATTTGGAATTTCTAGCTGCTCCTCAAAAATTAAAAAAAGAAGAGTTACGTCTTTTAACTAACACTCTTTTAAGAAAAGTAGATTTAGAAGAAGCGGCTGATAAACGTATAAAGGGATTTAGTAGAGGTATGCGTCAACGTCTTGGAATTGCAGCAGGCCTTGTTAGCGACCCTGAAATTGTTCTTTTAGACGAACCTTCAAGTGCACTTGACCCTAAAGGTCGTGCAGAGGTTTTAAGCATAATTGAAGAGTTAAGTGAAGAAGGAAAAACAATTATTTTGTCAACTCATATTTTAACTGATATTGAAAAAGTGTGCACAAAAGTTGGGTTAATTGTTAATGGTGAAATTCAAATTACAGGCACTGTTCGTGAATTATTAAAAGCTTATCAAAAAAATGTTTATTTTATAGAATGTGAAGATGAAAATGTTGGCGATTTAATTAGAGAACTTTCTAAATTGGATATTTGTGAAAAAGCTTATAAAGTTAAAGACGGTGTAAATTTAAATTTTGTAAACGGAAAAAATCAAGAAACACTTAAAGCCATTAAAAATCTTAAAACACCGTATAGCGGTTTTAGTTTAAAAAAGAGTAGCATTGAAGAAATATTTTTGCTTGCTGGAAATAAAAAAAGAAAAGAAGAAAAAGAAACAATTGAAAAAGAAGTAAATAGTGATTTAATTTCAGAAGAAACTAAATCGTTAATTCAAAAAGTTCTTAATAGACAAAATAATCCTTCTCAGAAAAACGAAAAAGATAAAACGGAGGAGGAAAAATAATGAGCGAATTTTTAGCAGTTTTTAAAAAAGAATGGCGTGAAGTAATGCGCACTAAAAAGTTTTATATTTTTTTAGGAATTTCCTTGGCGCTAGTTTTATTTGCTTTTGCAGTTTTAGCATTAATGCATTTTTTGTTTAAACTTCCTGGAATGGAAGTTGATGAAATTTTAATGCAAACCTTTAAATTTACATATAAAAACGCAACAACTGTGTTTGTAAACTTTTTGGCTTCCTATTTTGCACTTTTACTAATTATTTATTTGCGCAATTACATGAGTCGTGAAATCAAAGAAAAGAAATGGATTTTGCCTCTTGAAAGTGGTATTAAACCTCAATATTTAGTTATTGCAAGAATTCTAGCAATAACATTAACAATTTTAATTTCTTTAATATCAGCATTTATTTTGCATTTTGTGTTATGTTTAATATTTTGCGAGCCAGGCGCAACCATGGAAATTTTGCCTAATGGAGATTTTGTATTAACTGATATAACAAAAGGAAAAGCAATAGGAGAAGCCTTTTATAGTTATGGAATGATACTAGTATATATTTTATTTTTAACAATTTTAATTTTAGGTATTAATTCAGCAACCAAAAAGCCTGCTCTTACAGTTATTATAGGTTTAATTTTAATTATTGTTGTAGATTCAGTGCTTGCGAGTGTAACAGTTAAAATTGCAGGAACTTCAGTTGCTCTTCAAAGTTTCACACCTTTTGTATTTACAGCCCAAGCAATAACAAAAGCTACTTTACCATGGGTTTGTTGGTTGAGTGCGGGATTAACAACGGCAGGAATTATTGTACTTATGATTTTCTTGAGTTTATGTGCAATAAAAATAAAGGGTGAAAAAATTAAATAATGAGAAAAGTTACCAAAAAAGAATTAAAAAGTTTTAAAAACAAATGTATTATTCTAGGAATTGAATCTAGTTGTGATGAAACAAGTGTAAGTATTGTTTTAAATGGCCGAGAAGTTTTATCCAATATTGTTTCTAGTCAAATTGACATTCACAAGAAATTTGGTGGAGTTGTTCCTGAAGTTGCAAGTAGAAATCACATTATGGCAATAAACAATGTTGTTGATGAAGCAATAAAAACAGCAGGTATAAAAAAAGAAGATATATCTGCAATTGCTGTTACTTATGGAGCAGGACTAATTGGCGCGTTAATGGTTGGCGTAAACTATGCAAAAGCACTTTCAGAAAGTTTAGATATTCCTTTAATTGCAGTTAATCATATTCGCGGGCATATTGCAGCTAATTACATAATAGATAAAAAATTAAAACCGCCTTTTTATAGTTTAGTTGTTTCTGGTGGACATACTGCACTGCTTGAAATTAAAACTTACACTAAACAAAAAATGCTTTTAACAACTTTAGATGATGCGATTGGAGAAACTTTTGATAAAGTTGCTCGAGTATTAAAACTTAGTTATCCTGGCGGACCAAATGTTGAACGCCTTGCAAAAAACGGAAAAAATATGATTGCATTAAATTATCGCGATAATAAAAAAGATAATTTTAGTTATAGCGGTCTTAAAACAGCTGTTTTAAATTATGTTAATAATATGCTTAATAAAAAAGAAGAAATTGTTGTTGCAGATGTTGCATACACTTTTCAAACCTTAGCGATAAAACAATTGTTGGAAAAAGTTATTCCTATAGTTAAAAAAAGTAGATCTAAAACACTTGTAATATGTGGAGGAGTTAGTGCTAACAATTATTTAAAGGAGGAATTTAAAAAAAGTTGTGAACAAAATAAAATTAAATTAATTGTTCCACCTTTAAATTTATGCACTGATAATGCAGCAATGATTGCAAGTGAAGGGTATTTTAAATTAATGAATGAAAAAACTGCGGCTTGCGCCGATAGTGACCTTGTTGCAGTTTCAAGTTTGCCGCTTTAAAAAATTGACTTTCTATTTAAAATATTATACTATTACAATAAAGGAGCCCGTGAGTAATGACAGATAATTTAAAAAAAGCTTTAATATTATCAGGTGTAGCATTTGCTACAATTTTGATAATTGTTTTGTTTGTGGTGGTTATTGTTCAAATTGCAAACATAGCACCTCTTAAACGTGAACGAGCAGAAGCAAAAGCCAAATTAGAACAAATTTTGAATAGAAAAGAAGAGTTAACAGATGCTATTGAATATATAGAAGGAAACAAATTTATTGAAGAATATGCTAGAGAAGAACTAGGATATGGAAAAGAAGGTGAAATTAAATTTGTTCCTAAAGAAAAATAAGGTTTATTAACATGAAACTTTTTTCAATATCAAGTGGAAGCAAGGGTAATTGTTTGTTTATAAAAGCGAACAAAACAAGTATCTTAGTTGACGCAGGAGTTAGTTACAGTTTAATAGAAAAAGGGTTATTAAATAACGGCGAGAACATATTTAATGTTAGCGCCGTTTTAATTACACATGAACATAGCGATCATACTAAAGGGCTTGCTGTTTTAGTAAAAAAATGTCCTCAAATAAAAATTTATGCACACTATTCAGTGTGTGAAATTTTAAAAAGAACAATGCCTATAATAGAAAGTAACCTTGTTGAAATATTGTCTCCAGTTTTTTATGTGGAGGATTTTTTAGTTTCTGCATTTAAAGTGCCTCATGATAGTAGAGTATGTTTAAATTATTCTATATTTGAAGAAGATAAAAAATTTAGTATTATTACAGATTGTGGAACGGTTGTACCTAGAATTGTTGAAGAAATAAAAGACAGTAATTTAATTTTTATAGAAAGCAATCATAATATAGATATGTTAAAAGCAAATAAAGATTATAGTTCAAATCTTAAGGCTCGCATATTAAGCGAACATGGACATTTGTCTAATAATGCTGCTGCGAATATTATTTCAAAAATTATGGTAGATAATCCAAAATGTAGATTTGTTCTTTGCCATTTGAGTAGCAATAATAATACTTATGAACTTGCAATTAAAGAAGTTTCATCTATTGTTAAAGAGCAAATTGGAATTTTACCTGAGCTTGAAGTTGCTAAAGAGTTAGTTAAAAGCGATATTTTTGAAATTTAAAGTATATTCGCTTGTTTAAAAAATAAAAATTTTATATAATTAATATATGTCTAAAAAGCACAAAAAACAAAGTGAAAAAATAGAAGAACAAAGAGCAATTGAAAATAACGATGATATTAAAGCACAAAAAACAGTTGAAGTAACTTCTATTGGAACTAAAGCAGCTGGCTTTGCATATTTAATGTGCATTGTTTTTTCTATTGTTTTTAGTTTAATTTTAACGCCCTTATATAAAATAGATTCATTTATGCCTAAGATGGGAGCATATATTATATTGCAAGTTATGTTTGTTGGAGTTGTTGCTGTTGTAGCTATGTTTACAAAGGCCAATCCTATAAAAGAATTTAACTTTAAAAAAACGGCACATTATTCTTCTTACTTAATTTTTGGCTTTACTGCTGTTGCGGTGTTATTTTGCTTTACAATGTTTGCAAATGCATTTGAATTAGGTCTATTTAAAATTGGCTATAATGTTTCAGCTGATGCAAATCAAATTGTTCCGCATAATGTTGGCGAATTATTTATGACAATTTTTACAATTGCACTTTTGCCTGCAATTTTTGAAGAAGTTGTTTTCCGTGGAATAATTTTCAAAGGTACATTGCAATATGGAACACCTGTTGCAGTTATTCTTTCAACATTGTGCTTTACTTTATTTCATGGGTCAATAGAACAAACTGTTTATCAAGCAGTTCTTGGGGTTGAACTTGCACTTGCTTATTATGTTACAGGTGATATTAAAGTAAATATGCTAATGCACTTTTTAAATAATGCCGTAGTTTTAATTTACACTTATTTCATGGGGGCGGGGCTTGTAACAAGCATGCCAGTCTGGCAAATAGTGGTTGCATTTATATTAGTTGCAGTTGGTTGCGGATTAATTTATTTGTCTTATTTTGCTGTTAAAAAATTAAAGAAAGAAACAACTCCAATAGTTGTAATAAAAGAAGAAAAACACTCTAATGTGCTTTTAATAATAGCAATATTTATGGTTTTAGTTAACTGGATATTTAACACTTTAGTTGGGTTTGGTATTAACTTTAATTTTGCTTAAAAGGGTTTGTCTTTGGAAAATGTAAAAACACAAAAATTAAATAAAACAAAAAGCGCCAAAAGTTTGTTAGAAACAAATAAAGCGTTTACTTCCACTCTTGTGTTTTTTATATCTGCTTTTTTATTTTTAGTAATAAAAGTTTTAGGAGCTTATAATTGTTTTAATTTTTTAGGTGACTATGCAAATTTAATTATTAATGCCTTTGTACAAATTGGCTTAATGTTTTTATTGCCACTCTTTTTATATTCTTTACTTTCAAAAACAAAAATCAAAAAAACTTTTTATAATTTTCAATTTAAATATATTGGAATTAAAACAATTATAACAAGTTTCTTACTTGGAATTTTCATGTATTTTGCTGTTGTGTTAATTTCAACTTTTTGCGCAAGTTTTTGGAACTTAATAGGTTATCGAAATCCATCAATACCTGTTACGCCAGAAAGTCCAGGCACCTCAATATTAACAGGTTTAATTATACCTATTATAACAACGGCAATTTTACCTGCTTTTTGTGAAGAGTTTGCAAATCGTGGCTTACTTCTAAATGGATTATTAAATGAAAAAAATGCAAGAGAAGCGATTTTATTTTCTTCAATTTGTTTTGGTCTTCTTCATTACAACATTAATCAAGCTATTTATGCCATGGTTATTGGCTTAGTTATGGGAAGCTTGGTTTATTACACAAGAAGCATTTTTCCGGCAATGATTGTGCATTTTACTAATAACTTTTTGGCAACTTATTTTAGCTGGGCAACAGATGCTAATGCGTTTGGCAGTGCTTTTAATAATTTACTTAACACTTTGTTTACGGGAACATTCTTATCAGTATTCTTAAAAATGACGATTGTAGTTTTTGTAGTTGTTACTGCAATTG